>WRAJ01000060.1 GCA_009780245.1 Turicibacter sp. | reverse complement strand
TCTATGTATCGGCAACGCCAGGCGACTACGAGCTTGAACGTACCGACCACGTCATTCAACAAATCATCCGCCCAACAGGGCTCGTTGACCCTATCATTGACGTGAAGCCAAGTACAGGTCAAATCGATGATCTCGTAGGTGAAATCAATGCCCGCATCGAGAAAGACGAGCGTGTCCTTATCACAACGTTGACCATTAAAATGAGCGAAGATCTTACCAACTATTTAAAAGACCTAGGTATTAAGGTTGCCTATCTCCATTCCGAAATCAAGACGCTTGAGCGAATTGAAATCATCCGCGACCTAAGAGCTGGTGTCTACGATGTTCTCGTCGGTATTAACCTTTTGCGAGAAGGGCTCGACATTCCAGAAGTCTCGCTCGTTGCCATTCTAGACGCTGATAAAGAAGGCTTCCTACGCAGCGAACGCTCCCTTATTCAGACGATAGGACGTGCGGCAAGAAACGCCGAAGGTCACGTCATCTTGTACGCCGATAAAATTACCGATTCCATGCGCAAAGCCATGGATGAAACCGAACGTCGTCGTAACGTCCAGATTGCCTTCAACGAAGAGCATGGTATCACACCGCAAACTGTTCGTAAGGAAATTCGCGACGTCATCCGAGCGACTGAAGAAGTTGTTCCAGAGAAGCTCGACACCAAGAAAATGTCCAAAACCGACAAAGAAAAGCTTATTGCTAAACTCGAAACTGAAATGCGTGATGCGGCTAAGGCTTTGGACTTTGAAACTGCCGCTTCCTTGCGCGATGTTATCATCGAATTAAAAGGGAATTAGTAGGAGATAGGGATGCTCTAAGCGGGTGAAGCATTACATTCTACATCCTCTTTTGGAATTGAGGTGCCTAAAAGGTCATTTAAAAAATTGCGCCAATACAGATTTTAACTTAGTTTTTACTTCTGACCCTTGAGCCGCGTAAGCGTCCTTTCAATGTTGTAAAAAATTAAAATCTAGGGTATAATAGGGACAATTGGATGTGAAATGAAAATGGCAAAAGAACAAATGAAACGAAAAAAGAAGATTAGGGGTTTTAGGATTTATGTATGGGTGCTAGCTGCTCTATCGGTAATGTTGTTAGCATACGTTATTTTGATGATTTACATTATCCCAACAAGAGGTTCAGGTTCACCTATTCTAGGTTATCGCCAAGAGGGTATCGAAGACATTGAGTCATCATGGATTAGCGATACCGAGGCATTTGGTGGCGAGCAAGCAAATGTTGATGAGGTAACGATTTTTTATGCCGGACTTACGGTTTACTTCAATGTGCGTGTAAATGAAGGCACAAGCTTAGCAGAAGCTAGAACGGCAGCAGAAGCGATTGGTGAATTTTTTATTGATCTTTCAGATGGTGTAGCAACAGACTATGACTTGCAATTTGTCGTCTCCTATGGAGATAAGGATTTGCTTCGTACCCAAAATCAAGAAGCTTTGATTGGGCATGTTGTTGAACATAGAATTAAGATTATTGATGAAATTTTGACATTTGCCCAACAATACAACACACAAGCTAACATTTCGCGTGTTCGTGATAATCTAGATATATTTGGCGCTTCATTCCCAGAGGAAATCCTCGCTGATTTTGAATCGCGATATGAAAATCTGCCGGATCCAATGACGGCAGAGCAGGAAGATGCGATCCGTGATCACAACAATAATTTACCAACAGCAAATGTAGAGCAAAGCATCCCACAATCCGAGCTTGCCGATTTCCCAAATTGGGGAACGTGGATTAGAAATCGTATTGTGTGGAACTAAGTTCAAAAGATGATTTTAAAGGGCCACATGACGAATGCTTCTCATGTGGTCTTCTCTTGTGTTGAAAGAAGGAAGCGACCATGAAACCGAAAATACCAGTGGAAATGGATAAAACGTATGAATTAAAAATCGAACGCTTGACGCACGACGGTCTTGGGATTGCGCGTGTCTCGGGCTTTTTAGTTTTCGTGCACGATGCGCTCCCAGGCGAAGTTGTGAGGGCCAAGATCACTGGGATTAAGAAAAAATATGCGCACGCTATTGCGACTCAACATCTTGAAAAAAGTGAAGCCCGTATCACGCCAGCGTGTCCTATTTTTGCTAAATGTGGCGGCTGTCAGATTCAGCACCTAGATTACAGGGCGCAGCTTGAGTTTAAGCGAGATTTAGTCGCATCCAATTTGAGAAAAATAGCTAAGTTAGAGCATCCATTAGTGGCACCAACGATTGGGATGGCCACTCCGTATCGCTATCGCAATAAAACACAAGTGCCGTTTGCTAGATGTGATGGGAAAATCATAGCGGGCTTCTATGAAAATAGGAGTCATCACATTATTGACATGGATGCCTGCTTAGTACAAACCGAAGTAGCAGATGCCATCATCGCCCATATGAAGCAACTATGTGGGCAACTAAATATTGAGCCCTACAACGAACGCTCACATACAGGTGTTTTACGTCATGTTATCGTGCGTACAGGTTTTAACACTGATGAAATCATGGTGATTTTGGTGACAACAGCGTGTGAGCTTCCCAACCAAGAACTACTTATCCAGCGCTTGCGGGCTGAATTTGGGCGTATTGTATCGATTGCGCACAATATCAATCCAGATCAGACGAACGTGATTTTTGGCAAAGAGACACGTATCATTTATGGGAAGCCGTATTTGAAAGATTCGCTTGACGGGCTTGATTTCTTGATTTCGCCGCGCAGTTTTTATCAGGTGAACCCTATCCAGACAGAGATTATGTATCAAAAGGTCATTGAATTTGCGGCGCTTGCACCAACAGATGTCGTTAT
>WRAJ01000059.1 GCA_009780245.1 Turicibacter sp. | reverse complement strand
GTTCGCCTTGTGTCTGGCTCAGGAAAAGTTATTATCAACGACCGTCCGCTTGAGGAATATTTTGCATCAGGATTCTTGCAACTTATTGTTAACCAACCGTTATCTCTTGTAGAGGAGAAGAATTTTGACGTTATCGTTAACGTTAAGGGTGGTGGACTTACTGGACAAGCTGGTGCAATTCGTCATGGAATTTCAAGGGCACTTGTCAAGGAAGAGCCAAACACAAAAACAGAACTTAAAAAAGCAGGTTTCCTAAAAAGAGACCCAAGAATGAAAGAGCGTAAGAAGTACGGTCTTAAAAAAGCACGTCGTGCACCACAGTTCTCGAAGAGATAATGGTTGCAACGACAACGGTCACCCAGGAATGGGTGATTTTTTTTGTCTGCCGGTCATACGCTTTAATAATAAACCAAAAGGGATGATCGACATGTCAAAAGTAACCGATAAGCAAGTAATTGTTTTTAGCATTCTCTTTTTTGCTTTGATTTATATTGCCATTCATACCAACGCGATTGGCGATTTATTCACCGTGCTACGTCCATTTATCAATGGGTTTATTCTAGCCTATTTAACGAACATCATGGCGGTTAGGGTTGAAAAAAAACTGCCTTTTAAATTTGCGCGCGGTCTTAGTATTTTGATTGTCTATTTCCTGTTTATCGGACTTTTAACCGTGTTGCTCGTTTACATGATTCCGATTTTGATTCAAAATGTGCAGCTGTTTTTCCAGACGTTACCGGATTATCTAGGCCAGAGTAATCTCCCGAATTTTGATCGGCTTCTGGGCTCCCTTTCGCTACCGGAACTCACGCCGCGCCTCACGAGTCAGTTGCTTGGTGTCACGGAGTATGCGCGGGCTGCCACGTCCGGTGTTGTGAATGCGATCCTGAGCTTTGTCGTTTCCGTGTACGTGCTGCTGACCAAAGATGCCATGTTTAGATTCAGTCATCGCGTCGCAAAGTTGCTCGTGCCAAATCATGCGGAGGCGCTCCGGGAGAAGCTGAATAAAAGTCATCATGTTTTCCAACAATTTTTGTTTGCTCAACTGGCTGCGAGTTTGATTTTAGGGGTGTTAGCGGGGATTGTTTTATCGCTGCTCGGCGTCAACTACGCGGTATTGATTGCGACCATTATCGGGTTGTCCAACATCGTCCCGTTGGTGGGTGCGATCATCGGGATCATTGTGTCGGTGGTGATTTTATTTCTGACGAATCCGCCGATTTTGGCACTGGCCTGTTTTGCTTTTCTGCTCCTGTTGCAACAAATCGATGCGACGATCATCACGCCTAAGTTGATGGGCAACATGTTGAATTTGAATCCGATTGTCGTGATTTTAGTTTTGGCGATTGGGACGGCCTATTTTGGGATCATTGGTATTTTGTTTGCCATCCCGATTACGGTGATGCTGAGGGAAATCGTGAAAGAAAAACTCCGCGAGTCGTAATGACGGCGGTGTTTTTATTTGCGATGCTTTCTGAAATGTTTTATAATAACAGGCACGACGGTTAAACTATTGATGCACTTTTTACGAATACTACTATGACGTCGCAAAAACAGGAGTTGCCATGGAAACGAATAAGCAAGTTAAACGATGGGTGAAAAGCGTTCAGCGCGGCCCGGACAAAAAAGCAGCGGATAAGTTGATTTCGCATTATTTAGATGAGATGTTTGGTTATGTGTTTAACCGTGTGGCTAGCAGAGAAAACGCTAAGGACATCACGCAGCAAATTTTTATTAGCATGTTGCAGTCGCTAGATAAGTACGACGCATCGAAGTCTAACTTCAGAACATGGCTATATAGCATTGCCTCGCGACGGGTTGCCGA
The DNA here is from genome assembly GCA_009780245.1 of Turicibacter sp. Taxonomy (GTDB): domain Bacteria; phylum Bacillota_I; class Bacilli_A; order MOL361; family Turicibacteraceae; genus WRKJ01. The sequence goes on along the minus strand of WRAJ01000059.1, from coordinate 1,324 downwards.
TTACTATCGCACGAAAGAGCAAACCGACGATCGGCTGGTAGAAATGCCCGACGATGACCGGATCAGTGATGACGCGTTTCGAATAGATGTGGAAAAGTCTTTAGAATTAAATGAAATTAATGATTTTATCGACCACTTGGAGCAGGATCGTCGTCAAATATTTAAGCTCAAAGTGTTTGAAGGCTTCACATTTGCCGAAATTGCAGCTGTGATGCAGATGCCAGAATCGACCGTGAAGAGTAGTTTTTATGCGACTCAGAAATTACTTAAAAATGAGTTTCGTGAAGGGAGTGCGTAAGATGGAAAAGTTGAACGATATTGAGAAGAAACAAATGAAGCAAGCGATTATTGAGGAGAGTTTTATGGGTCGTGCGCAGATCGGTGTGTGGAAAAAGCAGATAGTGGCGGTGATCGCAGGGCTTTTGCTGCTTTCTGCGACGACTTATGCGGTGATGATGGCGGAAGGGCTAGATTTTTTTCGGGATGAACTAGAGACAACGTTTATTGATTTGATTACAACTGAGATGGATCCCGTTTATGCTGAGGATCAAGGGATTCGTTTTGAGGTTGTGGGCATTGAGCGGATGAATAGTCATGCGAATAGTATGGTGTTGTTGTATTTTACGATGCAGGATGTGACGGGTCAGGAGCGGTTCTCGCTTTACGGTAGTCAGTTGTCAATGATGCAATTTTTTATGGACGATCAGGAAGTATTGCTCTCAGGGATGGCAGGGAATACGTTGTATTTTGATGAATCAACCAATACGTTATATTTTGAAGTACAAATACGCACGTTTGATACAATGCCTGATGGAGATGTCTTAGAGATTGTGATTGACCGAATTTCTTTCGGATCGTTTGGTGGAAGTGACTGGGATTGGGTTGAAACCGGTGAATGGCGAGTGGAAGTGGCGATTGGCAATGCTGACCACCCCGTTGTGACAGTGGAAAATATCGAAGTACCAAGTCATAGTCCAGAACGACCATTCCTTTATCATGATATCACGGTTACCCCGTTTGGCGTGCACCTCACGGGTACATGGGGCATACCGTCTGAAGTGCTAGTGGAAATGAATGACGGCGAACTTGTTCATTTTGTGAGTAGTGGCGGAAGCAGCGGTGCCGGGATTGATTTCTTTTTTACAGCTGCTGAGCTGATTCGTGTTGAGGAAGTTGCGGCTGTGATCTTTGATGGTTATCGGATTGCAATATCAGAGTAGCATATTTATGAGAAAGGTTGTGCATCACGCATGACCTTTTATTTTGCGTTCCATTTGTTGTATAATGAAAAAAATTAAAATTTTTATAACTTTTTTAATAAAAT
>WRAJ01000058.1 GCA_009780245.1 Turicibacter sp. | reverse complement strand
TCTTTCTGAAGAGCAGCTCGTCAATCAAACGAAGCTTAACCTCGGATACCGAACGTTTACGCGCATTGCGGATGCGGATTACTTTGCTTTACTCGTGATGAACGGGGTTTTCGGTGCTTATGCGCATTCGAAATTATTTATGAATGTGCGTGAGAAAGAATCGCTCTGTTATTATTGTGCAGCTCAGCTGGATAATTTTAAAGGGTTGATGTACGTGTACTCGGGGCTTGATATCAATCAGGTCGACAAGGCGATCACGATCATTGATCAGCAGTTGGCGGATGTCATCAGCGGGGATTTCACAGATAAAGAGTTGACGTTAGCTAAAAAATCGATCGTCAACGCGAAGCGTGAGTCACTTGACTCGGCAAGTGGGATGTTGGCTGATTTAGAGATCGGCTTGCTCCTAGGCATGTCGGCGGATGCGTTTATCAACCGCATCGAAGCGGTCACGAAAGATGATGTGAAACGGGTTGCAGCAAAAATTAAAAAAGACACGGTGTTTACGTTGGAACCAAGCAAGGAGGTGGCTGTGTAATGCAGATGAAGCGATACGAGCAAATGGATGAGACGGTGTATTACGAGCAGCTGGCTAACGGGTTGCAGGTGTATGTGATGCCGAAGGCTGGGTTTAATAAGACGTACGCGACGTTTACGACGAAGTACGGGTCGATTGATAATCATTTTGTGCCACTTGGAGGGGAAGAGTTGGTGCAAGTTCCGGACGGGATTGCGCATTTCTTGGAGCATAAGTTGTTTGAGAAAGAGGATTACGATGTGTTTCAGAAGTTCTCAGCCTCAGGGGCTTCGTCGAATGCGTTTACGTCGTTTACGCGGACGTGTTATTTGTTTTCGACGACTTCGGAAGTGGAGACAAATTTGACGACGCTGCTCGACTTTGTGCAGGCGCCGTATTTCACGGCGGAAACGGTGGAGAAGGAAAAGGGGATCATTGAAGAAGAGATTAAGATGTACGACGATAATGCGGATTTTAAGGTTTATTTTGGAACGTTGAATAATTTGTTTGTGAATCACCCGATTAAGATTGATATTGCGGGGACGGTGGCGTCGATTTATGAGATTACAGCCGAGGATTTGCAGCTATGCTACGACACGTTTTATCACCCGTCGAACATGGTGTTGTTTGTGGTGGGCGACGTTGAGCCGGAAAGTGTGATGGCGCACATTAAGGACAACCAAGATGCGAAGGCGTACGAGGCGGCACCGGAGATTAAGCGTTATTTTCCGGATGACCCCGTGCAGGTGGCTGTGCCTCATCGTGAAGTTCAGATGCAGGTGAGTGTGCCGAAGGTTTACGTTGGGGTGAAGGGGCGTGTTGCGCCGGACGAGACCGCGTACGAAGCGCTGGAAAAAGACATGGCGATGGACGTTTTGCTGGAAATGATGTTTGGCGGGAGTTCAGATTATTTCGAGAAGGCGCTCGACGAGGAACTGGCGAATGAGTCGTTCGGGTTTGAATCGAGCCACGGCTTGTCGTTTAGCTTTGCGTTTATTGGCGGGGATAGTACGAAACCGGATGCGTTGGCAGCGAGTATCAAGGATGAGTTGTTGGCTGTTTCTAGTCGTACGCTCGACGTTGCTGAGTTTGAGCGGATGAAACGGAAAAAGATCGGCCGTTTCTTGTCGGCGCTGAATTCGGTGGAGTTTATTGCCAATCGCTTTACCGAGTATGCGTTTGATGGGCTGTCGTTGTTTGATGTCGTCGATGTCTTGGAGAAGATGACGGTGGATCAGGTTGAGGCGGTTGCAGCAACGTATTTTAAGGAAGATGCGATGACGGTGTTTAAAATTATGCCTAAATAATTTGAAAGATGTGCTTTTGTAAGGGGGAGCATGTCTTTTTTATTTTGCGGTGGTGCGCATATCAGCGCTTTGCTAGTCATAAACTGTATCACTGAGATGATGAGTAAGGGAGTTTGATTTTGATGCGAAAATTTTTGGTAGGATTACTAACAATGGCATTATTGGTTGGCCTAATACCTTCGGTTGTGCACGCAGAAGATTTAGTGACGAATAGCGAAGCGGGGGTTTTGATGGAGGTGACGACGGGGCGAATTTTGTATGAGCGCAACCCGGATGAGCCGTTGAAGCCGGCGAGTATGACGAAGATGATGTCGCTTTATTTGGTGTTAGAGGCGATTGAGGCGGGGCGTTTAGAGTGGGAACAGACGATCACGATTAGTGAGCACGCGGCAAGTATGGGTGGCACGCAGATTTACTTAGAAGTTGGGGAGCAGATGACGGTGCGCGATTTGTTTATGAGCGTGGCGTTACCATCGGCGAACGATTCGGTGACGGCTTTGGCTGAGGCTGTGAGTGGGAATGAAGCGGATTTTGTGGCGTTGATGAACGAGCGTGCGGCTGAATTTGGGATGACGAACACGGTGTTTATTAATCCGACTGGCTTACCGGCTGAAGGGCATTTGACAACCGCGCGTGACATGGCGGTTTTGGGAAGTCATTTGGTGATGGATTTTCCGGAGATCACGGCGTTTACTTCGATGTACGAGGCGTATGTGCGTGAGGATAGCGATGAGCCGTTTTGGCTAGTGAATACGAATAAATTGATTCGGTACGTGGATGGCGTGGACGGGTTGAAGACGGGGTATACGTCGGAGTCTGGGCATTCATTGACGGCGACTGCTGAGCGTGATGGGATGCGGGTGGTGGCAGTTGTGATGGCCGCTGATTCTTCGAGCCATCGAAATCGGGAAGTGTCGCGCTTGATTGAGTATGCGTTTGCTCAGTATGAGCTTCACCCGATGATGGCAGCGGGTGATGTGGTGGGTACGCACGAGCATGCTTTAGCTGAAGGTCGTCGCTTTAACGTTGTGATGATGGATCCGGTGAGCTTGGTGGTGGCGGTTGGGACAGATGTTGGAGAAACGCATGTTGAGGTTGTCCTTGATGCGGAATTTACGGTGCCGATTGCGGTTGGCGACGTGGTCGGTGTGTTGATTTATTATCTGGACGGCGAGGTTTATCAGGAGGTCGCGCTGACAGTCGAGGAGCCGGTGGAACGCGCAGGCTTTGTAAGTCTGTGGACGTCTGTGCTGGGGCGCTTGTTCTTTGGGGAGTATTGATGAGTAATTTATGTTGATTTGGAGAGGGCTTCCGCTTAGGCGGGGGTTCTTTTTTGCGTGTGTGGATGGGCTGTGGGTAGGGAGCTTTTGAGTTTTATGCGGCTCGGGGTGGGGGTTGTGAAAAAATTCCCTATGAAGGTATTTTTTTTTATTTTGCGTATATATAAGGGTGCAGGGATTCTTTGTGGTGGTGATTGTTGGGTGTGGGAGGTGGAAAGTGTCGCTGAAGCTGTGTTTTCCTTGTAAAAGCGACAGTTTTGACGGAATAAATGAGCGAAAGTGTCGTTCTAAGGTGATAATTCAAGGTTTAGCGACACTTTTTCAGGAGGTGAGAAGAAAATTGGGCAGAAAAGTGTCGCTATCAAAGGATTTTCTCAAACAAAGCGACACTTTCGTTAGAAAAACATAAAAAAAGTGTCGCTCCACTATAAAATATTCGGAATCAACGACACTAAGGCTATTACCTAATAGCAATTGGCACATTATTCTTGCAAAAATTATATACAGAGAGGTTGAGACGATGAAAAATAAGTTAAACAATTACAAAGCTGAGCTGGAGGCACTTAAAAAAGAACTTAAGACATTGCCGGACGGTTATCTGACGAAGCGGAGAGAATTTTATTCTCATACTATAAAACGGAAGTCGTGTGGAATTACTAAGGATGTAGAGCGAATTCAAGAGCTGTTTCGAAAAAGATATGTATTAGAACGTATGGAACAGCTAACGAATGTGCTAGCACCCTTTTCACATTTATTGGAACAGCTCGATAATGCGAGCCTCAAAAACATCTTCAATCATCTTCCCGCTGCCTATCAAAATGCGCCCATCTCCTATTTCTACCATCCCATCATCAAAACATGGCTCAAACAAAACCATCGCCAAAACCCCTACAAGCCCGAAGAGCGGAAATATAAAACGAAAAACGGCATCGCAATGAGATCAAAATCGGAAGTATTCATCGCTAATCTGCTCGAAGAATACGGCATCCCTTATTTCTATGACGTTGCCGTGACCCTCAGCGGCAAAACGATCTATGCCGATTTCATCATCCGAAATCCCTTCACTGGGAAGCTCTTTATCTGGGAGCACTTCGGCGCGCTACATCAACCGGGGTATGAGCGGAAAATGAACGAGAAGATGCAGCTTTACATGGCGCACGGCTACACCCCATTTGACAACCTCATCTACACGTTTGAATTCGATGTCATGAACCCGAAGCGGTTGCGAGAAATGATTGAGCACATTATTTTGGGTTAAAAACTGTGTTGTAACCCGCGAAACCTGTCGGACGATTCTTCTCAGGGATTGGCATACACCACAGCCAACCCACATATCTTTGATTATACACGATCTAGACACACGACTCGGACTCGGCAGAGGGCGAGTCAGGCACAAACAACTATACGAAGCAGGTGAAGATGAAATGATAGCAAAAAAGGTTGGTTTAACGACGGAAGAAGTAGTAGCGGCACAGGAGCAGTACGGGGAAAACGAATTTAGCAAGCCAGCAGAGCGCAGCGCCCTGGTGGATATTTTACATGTTCTCAAGGAACCGCTCATGTTGATCCTCGTCATTGCAGG
>WRAJ01000057.1 GCA_009780245.1 Turicibacter sp. | reverse complement strand
TTTACTGCATTTAGGCATGGCACCGGATATTGATTATGCGATTGAATACACACCGATCGATGATGCGGCACTCGCTTGTGCGAAGTTGATCACCTCAACGATTGAAACGAATGAGATTTATCATATCTTTAATCCATACCCAGTATCAATGAAAGAGTTAATGGCGACCTTTGCCCAAGGGACAGACTTTGAATTTGTCGACCCGCTAGCCTTCCAGCAATACTTCTTCCAAGAGATGCAGAAAGAAGAGGTAGACGAAGAGATCTTAAGGTTCAGCTTACATTTGGGATTATTCAAAGATGAGCAAGTGAAGACGGCATTTACTAGACATGCCGAAAAGACGAACACCATCTTAGAGAAATTAGATTTCAAGTGGCAAGAAGTGACAAAAGACATTCTTTCTAAAATAGAGAACAAAAAATAACAGAACACTTATCAGGGCTTTGTAGATCAGTACAAAGTCCTATAAGTCATTATGAAGGAAACCGGAGGACGAAATGAGATTATTTACATTCCCCTATGCATTTGGAACAGATGCCATGTATCACGATTTAGAAAAGGCTCTGTCTCATCGAATTAATATTAAGAATATGAATTATCCAGGTCACGGATATCGCATTCAAGAAAAGGTGTCTCACTCAATTGAGGAGCTAGCTAGCGATGCCATCGAACTGATAAAAAAAACAAATGAGGATTATGCGCTTTTGGGGTATAGTATGGGAGCAAAGGTTTGTTGTGAGGTTGTTAGACAGCTACATGGGACACCTTACCGTCAACCTAAGCATGTTTTTCTATTAGCCTCTCCACCTCCATCAAACGTTTCGAAAATTTCTAAAACCGGTGATATTGATCTTGAAGAAGCGCGTGAAATATTGCGTGTTCGCGGTAATACACCACAAGAAGTGATTGATAGCCAAGAAATGATGGAGTTCATTTTCCCGATTATAGAAGGAGATGTTAAGTCATTAGAAAGTTATCATTGCCCAAGTTGGCCGTTTGATACGTTTGATATTCCGGCAACGATGATCAATGGACACGATGACTTTGCGGTTGAAAGCGAACAAGAATGGCGAGCGTTTTTCCCAGAGGATGCCATTTGTGATTTTTTCAAACTTGACGGTGGTCATTTGTTCTTGTTTGAAAACAAAGAAAATTTTAAGGTTGTTACGGAAATTATTCTGAATAAGCTAACTTAGTTTTCTTAATAAGGACAAACCCCTATTAATCAAGGGGAAAAGCAATTGTAAAAATGGGTGTGGAATGATATAATTTTATTTCACATCATAAGTGATAACTACACGTTATTTACACGAAAGAGGAATTCGATGAAAAAGTTTAATTTGAGTTTTAAGCTTGCCTTGATTAGTCAGATCATTAGCATGTTTGGGGGAAATATTTTACGATTTTCGTTATTACTGTTTATTTTAGATTTAACGATGTCAGCAGAAGCGTTAGGGCTAGCGACAGCTATTAGTGGCATCCCAATTGTGATATTTGCGATTCCAGGTGGTATTATTGCGGATAGAATGAATAAAAAGAGATGCATTGTTGCGTTAGATGCTGCAAAAACAATTATTAGTGCAGGTTTGCTTTCGATTTTCTTAAGTAACACTTATTCATTGCCAATCCTGATTACGTTTATTACCCTGTTTGCGATCCTAGTTACGTTATTTAGCCCGATCATGACGTCAGCTATTCCAAGAATTGTTAGTGATGAATTATTGGTTGAAGCAAATGGTTTGATTCAAAGTATTAATGCTGTGTCGCAGTTATTAGGTTTTGTGTTAGGAGGCTTTTTGTATGCAACGTTAGGTGTTACTAACATAATTCTTTTGTGTGGTGTGTTTTTCCTCATTTCTACGATCATTGATTTGTTTATTCAGATCCCTTACACAAAGCTTGAGGAGACGACCGGTATTTTGAAGAGTGTTGGTGATGATGTTAAGAAGAGCTTTCATTACATGACAAAAGAGAACCCGTTTCTTTTGCGGATTGCGCTGACGTATGCGATTCTGGCAGGTTTGTTTGTGCCTATTTTTGTCGTGGGATTGCCTTATATTGTCCGCGTTCAACTTGGTGCGAGTGAGACCATGTTTGGATTTGCTCAAGGGTTTACAGCGTTGGGGATGCTCGTGGGTGGGCTCTTGGCTGGTAGAATAAAGAAACTCCTCGTTGTTCAGAACTTCTTTAAATGGGTATTGCTCTTAAGTGCGTTGTGCTTGATTTTAGCCCTTGCCGTTTATGGACCACTTTTCTCAGGGTCGACGATCGTTCCATTTTGGCTGTTTAATATTGGGTTGTTATTGATCATGGTTATTGTGGCATTTGGCGATATCATCGTGATGTCAAACGTCCAAGGAAAAGCGCCTGAACATTTGCTAGGAAAGGTGATTGCCTTAGTGATCGTCATTGCTAATTTTTCCGTGCCGATCGGCCAATATTTATTCGGCTTAATCATGGAAGCTTTGGCGAGCTATTCCTTGCTGTTTATTGCCATCTCACTGATTACGTTCCTTGTGGGATTACTAAGTAAAAAAATGTTTGCCAATATAGACTAATGCTTAACTATTAGGCGAAAAAAGATGACTAGACACGAAGTGTCACCAAATAGTCATCTTTTCTCTTGTGCTTAGTCATCTGGTTGTCACTTTACTTGGCTATAATACAGGTAACACAGCAAAGTGAGGTAATCGATATGAGAATTCTAGAAGTTAAAAATCTAACAAAAACGTACGGAAAAGGTGATGCGCAAGTCGTGGCACTTGATAATGTCAGCTTTCAGGTTGACAAAGGAGAGTTTGTTGCGATTGTGGGGGCATCTGGATCGGGAAAATCGACTTTGATGCATTTATTGGGTGGTGTCGACCGCCCCAACTCGGGAACGGTCTACGTCGATGGGCATAACCTTTACGATTTAAATGAAAGTGAACTCGCGATCTTCCGTAGGCGCAACATAGGCATTGTGTATCAGTTCTACAACCTCATCCCAACCTTGACAGCGGATGAAAACATCCAGCTCCCGTGTTTACTGGATAATCGGAAAGTCAATAAAAAGCGCTTGAAAGAAATTCTAGATACCATTGGGTTAAGCGAAAGAAAAAATCATTTACCAAGTGAATTGTCTGGTGGTCAGCAACAGCGCGTTTCAATTGGGCGGTCGTTGATTAATGATCCGGCGGTTATTTTGGCGGATGAGCCGACGGGGAACTTGGATAGTCAGTCGAGTCAGGAAGTAATGGATCTTTTGAAGTTGGCGAATAAGCAGTATAATCAGACGCTGATTGTCATTACGCACGATGAGAAAGTGGCGCTTCAGGCAGACCGTATTATTACGATTGGCGATGGAAAGTTGATCAGTGATGAGGTGATGAAGTAATGAAACTAACAGCAAGGTTAGCTTTGTCACAGTTGAAAGTGAATAAACGGCGAACGACGTGGACCGCAGTGGGAATTGTTTTATCAACGGCGATGATTACAACGGTTTACGGACTTGGATTTGGTAGCGGGATTGATATGGTGGACCGATTAATTGGCGATGCGCCATTCAGAGCAATCTACGAGAACACCATCAATGGGATCGCATTTTTAATGAGTATCATCATTTTAACCATTTCGGTGATTGTAATCTCAAACGCCTTTCGTGTCAGTGCCGCTGAGCGAAGTCGTCAGTTTGGGATTTTAAAAAGCACCGGTGCAACAAAGAAGCAAATTACAGCAACGGTCGTTTACGAAGGCATTTTCTTGACCGTCTTTGCCATTCCACTCGGGATCGTACTCGGAATCTTCACACAATTTCTCGGTGTTTTACTATTAGAACATTTCTTATTTCCACTGATTGAGAACGATCCAACTTTTCCTTATGATTATTTAGTTAAATTCGTTTTCTCAACCCGTGCGATTTGGATGTCCCTTTTAATATCCGCGTCCACCGTCTTCATCTCAGCCTGGTTACCAGCGAGAAAAGCAGCTAAAATACCAGCGATAGATGCGATTAAAGGGGTTGGAGAGGTGAAAATCAAGAATAAGAAAGTACGTACAAGTGGACTTATTTTAAAGGTATTCAAGCTTGAGGGCTTGCTGGCTGCGAAATTTTTGAAAAGAAGTTCTCGCAATTTCCGAGCGACCGTAGTAGCAATGAGTTTCAGTATCATCATTTTCATCGTTGCTGGTGGCTTTTTGGGACAGATGGAGCGATTATCGAGCTTGATGTGGCAAGATACAGATGTGAACGTGCGACTCTCTTTATGGCCGGATATGACAAGAAGCTATTTGGTTGATTGTGAAGAGGAGCACCATTGGTCGCATGAGATACTGGATGTAGAGGGTAATTACATAAGGACTGAATGTTTTGTGAGTGTCCGATTAGATATTGATTTGAGATTGGATGATATGAATGAGATTACTGAGCGGGTGCGTGCTGAACTTGGTAAGAACGATACACTGTTTGTTAGGGGTGATGTGAGAGCAACTACGCCAGAACAGGTTCGAATCGATTTAAGAACGCTGATTGATGTCAGCGATTGGACGCCACAAATGGTAGAGGTCATGGATGAATGGTATCCGATGATGAGGGATGGAATGGCAGACATGGGGGTGCAGTTAGTCATTATAGATGAGGTGTCGCATCGTTATTTTGCAGAGCTTGCAGGTGTGGGACTGGAAGAAAATATTTTAATTAATGCATCAAGATATCACTTTATTGATGGCAGAAGAATTGAATTTGAGCCGTTTCGTATTATTCCACAAACATTAGAATTACCAGGGTTCGACTGGGAGAGTGGGGAAGAAGAGTTGTCTACAGTTTTGGAGATTCACGGTGCTTTAGGAGTCGC
>WRAJ01000056.1 GCA_009780245.1 Turicibacter sp. | reverse complement strand
GTTGTTCTCGTCCCTTACCGCACAACGGTCGAAGAGATGAGCCGCGCGATTTTTCGCAAAATTAGAAGCTACGGTGTTAACGTGACAGAAGTTGAAATGTACGAGACACCGACTAACAGCTGCATTTATACGGAGGTTTAATCATGAAATATCAAGTCATTGAAACATTTACGTCCATCGACGGTGAAGGACCAAGCGCTGGGGAGCTTGCGACGTTTATCCGCTTCCTCGGCTGTGATTTGCGTTGCTCATGGTGCGACACTAAATACTCATGGGATGGTGAAGTACAGGCCGAATCCCTAACAGCAGAAGAAATCTACGCATTTATCAAAGCATCCGGCGCACAGAACGTCACGTTAACCGGTGGCGAGCCGCTCATTCAAAAAGGACTCAACGAGCTCATCGGCGTTCTCCTTGAAGACGGCATGCTCACCATCCGCATCGAAACACACGGCGGTATTGACATCGCCCCGTTCAAAGAAGAATTCGATCTCATGGTAGCGCCGTACGATTTGCAGTTTATTGTTGATTTCAAGTTACCGAGTAGCGGCATGTATGAAAAGATGTGTTGGGACAACCTGGATGCCGTGGGTTTTCATGACACTTATAAGTTTGTGATTGCCAGTGTGGCGGATTTAGATGAAGCGATTAAGATCGTCCGTGAGCACAAATTAGCCGGGCGTTGCAACGTTTATTTCAGCCCGGTTGCCGACTTAATTGAACCGAAAATCCTCGTCGAGCGGATGATTAAAGAAAAATTAAACGATGTAAAACTGCAGCTACAACTGCATAAATACATCTGGCCAAAAGAGATGCGTGGAGTGTAAATGAAAATGAAGAAAAAAATTGATACAGTAAGGATTGAAAAAGCGGTGACGGAAATTCTCTTAGCACTAGGAGACGATCCGCAGCGTCCAGGGATCGTGGACACACCGAAGCGAGTAGCAAAAATGTACGAACAAGTGTTCGAAGGGATGACGCATACCAACGATGAGTTAGTGAAGCTATTTGGCGTCACCTTCGAAGAAGACGGTTTTATGCGTAACGATAGTGACATTGTCGTGGTTCGCGACATTCCGATTTTTAGTTATTGTGAGCACCACCTAGCGCTCATGTACGACATGGAAGTGACGATTGCCTATTTGCCAAAAGAGAAAGTGATCGGCTTGTCAAAGCTAGCACGCATTGCGGATATGGTGGGACGTCGCTTGCAGCTCCAAGAGCGCCTCGGCAAGGAAATCGCTGAGATCGTGGGGAAAATCACAGAAAGCGACGCTGTTTGTGTGCTCATTACGGGTGCACACAGTTGTATGACCGCACGCGGCATTTGTAAACCGGGATCAACCACAACGACCGTTACTTATGAGGGGAAAGCATTTGAAGGAAATCGCGATCTGCGCCAAGAATTTGCAGCACTTATGCACAAGTAAAGGATGAGTTGTCATGAAAAAAAAGATGATCAAAGAAATCGCGTTTTTAGCCGTACTAGGTGCCATCGTTTTAATCGTGCCACTTTTTATCTTCTTTCTGCTGCCGCCTTTGATGTTGTCACTTTGGGCGACGGGCCTTTTTACGCTCCTGTTTATGAAGCACCGCGACCCGGAGGTTGTGGAAAATAAAAAATACCAGCTGTTTGAAAAGTTTTTGTATTTTCAGATCATCAACTGGGCGTTTGCCGGTTTCTTTTTCTTCGCAGAGTTAGCGCTGATGGTGTTCATTATTATCATTGTGTTCGTCGTTTTAGCGCTTAATAAAGAAAAGCGAACGAGTGAGAAATTTGTGAAGTGGCTCACGTATGTGGTGCTGCACTTCTTTAGTTTGACGGTGATTCTGTTGTTAGGTCAGCGGTTTCCTGAGATGGGAGAGCCGGCGATCGTCGTTATTCCCATGATTACCATGTTCAACGGGGTCACGGCGGCTTTTTATATGAAGACCGTCAAGTTAATGCCAAAAGGCGGCAAGCGTATGTTGACGCTCGCTATTTTCCTGTTTATGATGTTGGGAACAATCGTTAGTTTATTCCCGCAAGAATCAGGCATTCCATTGATGCAAGTGATCTTCGGAGGTGGTTCGTGATGGACAATAACAAAGCACTAGTCGTCTTTAGCGGGGGCCAAGATTCCACGATTTGCCTGTTTTGGGCGCTTAAAAAATTTAAAAAAGTCATTGCTGTAACCTTTGATTATGGTCAACGGCATGCACTAGAAATCGACGTGGCAAAAACCATCTGTCGTGCTCACGGTGTGGAACATCACGTCCTAGACCTATCGTTACTTTCCCAGTTAAGTCCAAACGCGCTTACGAACCATGAGATAGAGGTGGCACATGGCACAGACGGTAAGTTACCGTCTACCTTTGTCCCAGCGCGCAATTTATTATTTATGTCCTTCGCGGGTGCGGTCGCTTATAGCAAGGGGGCCAAGCATTTAGTGACCGGCGTGAGCGAAGCTGATTTTTCTGGTTATCCGGATTGTCGCGATGCGTTTATGAAATCAATGAACGTGACGCTGAACCTTTCGATGAGTGAAGATTTCGTCATTCACACGCCACTGATGTGGCGGGATAAATCAGAAGTCTGGGAACTAGCGGACGAACTTGGTCAGCTGGCGTTTGTGAAAGAAGAGACGTTGACGTGCTACGAAGGCGTGATCGGAGACGGTTGTAAGGAGTGTCCTGCTTGTGAGTTGAGATTGAACGGGTATGAAGTTTATATGAATAGAAGAAAATCATAAAGGTGGAAATTATAATGTCAGAGATTAGAGTACGTTACGCACCGTCGCCAACGGGTGATTTACATATTGGAAATGCGCGAACGGCGTTGTTTAATTATTTGTTTGCTAAAAGCCAAGGCGGGAAGTTTATTTTACGGATTGAGGATACGGATATCGCGCGGAACGTCGCAGGTGGCGAGGCATCGCAGATGAATTATTTGCGCTGGCTGGGGATCGAGTGGGACGAGTCGGTGGACGTTGGTGGCGAGTACGGCCCTTATCGTCAGTTAGAAAGGCTTGAGGTTTATCAGAAATACGCGGAGGAACTCGTAGCGAAAGGCTTGGCGTATCAGTGTTATTGCACAAGCGCAGAGCTTGAAGCGGAGCGTGACCAGTTGGAGGCGAAAGGCGTGGATAACATTCATTATTCGCGTCGCTGTTTAGAACAGCCACCTAGCGACCGCAGCGAGTATTCGATTCGTTTTAAAGTGCCGGAAGAGGTTACATACACCTTTACTGATCTTGTTCGTGGTGAGGTGACGTTTGAGTCTGCGGATATCGGGGATTGGGTCATTGTGAAAGCCAATGGGATTCCGACGTATAATTTTGCGTGCGCGGTGGACGATCATTTGATGAAAATTTCGCACATTTTCCGTGGGGAGGAGCACATTACGAACACACCAAAGCAAATGATGATTTACGACGCGTTTGGCTGGGACGTTCCGGTGTGTGGTCACATGACGTTGATCGTGAACGAGGCGGGTAAAAAATTATCGAAGCGCGATGCCGATACGGTTCAGTTTATCCAGCAATACGCTGAGATGGGGTATTTGCCGGAGGGGATGTTTAATTTTATCTCTTTGCTCGGGCATTCGCCGGTTTCTGAATCAGAGGTGTTGACGGCTGATGAAATTATTGCGAGTTTTGATGTGAACCGTTTGTCGAAGTCGCCGTCAACGTTTGATCGTGCGAAACTGGCGTTTATTAACACGCAGCACATTAAAAATCTAGCTGAAGATGAGTTGCTTGAACTGTGCATGCCACACTTGATTGATGCGGATGTTTTGGTTGGAAAGTCGCCAGATTGGGCACGTGATTTGGTGAATTTGTTTGCGGATCGGTTGACGCATGGCAGCGAAATTGTGGATTTATACGATGAGTTCTTTGACGGTGAGTTTGTGATTGCGGATGCTGCGCGTGAGTTTTTAACCGGTGATGTTGACGCTAGTGTTCGTACGTTGACGGCGTTTAAAAATGAGCTTGAAGGCTTAGTCGAATTTGATGCGGATGCAGTGAAGGCAGCCATTAAGCAAACTGGCAAAACAGCAGAGGTTAAGGGGAAAAACTTGTTTATGCCTTGTCGCATTGGTGTGAGTGGGGCGATGCACGGCCCGGACTTGCCGGTACTAGTGGGGTTACTTGGGCGTGATGTGGCTGTGGCCCGGTTGAACGCTGTGATAGAGGGGTTATAAAAATGGAAAAAGGTTATTTGTTTATTTTAATTGGGGCGATTTTTACGATGTTTATTCGAATTCCGGTGATTCCGATCGACATCCTGATTTTCTGGACCACGCGGTTACCGTTTTGGGGCTTCTTTCTGATTTCATTTGGCATGCGTCAAATCATGGGAACGGAGAAGGAGCTAAGATCAGCGCAACTTTTTACGATGATCTGTTTATTCTTGCGCATTGGCTTGCCGTGGTTACCGAATTTAGGTGTGCCGCAGGTGATCATTTTGCTATTGAATCTGCTATTTGTGTTTAGCCCGTTCGCGATTTTCTTCTGGTTATTTAAATCGGAATATTTGTGGGCGCCATCGAGTGCGAAGCGCATGGATTGGTACATTTATACCGCCATCGCAGCCGTTTATTTGGTCCTGAACGTGGTGATGATGTTACCGATTTTGCATGCGTTTGTGCCATTAACAGCGTTACAATTAATCAACGCCAGACAATTTATTAATTTGCTATACAACATCGTTTGGATCGGGTTGTTGCTTAAATTGTATTTAGCGGCTCGAAACGAAAGCGGTGCAAGGGGCTGGGGTTAATTCTCTGGGGAAATCTCGTGCTAGTGATCAGCGTATTAGGCGGTTAAATGCCCGATGTCGAGTGAAATCTCGATATGAAGGTATTTTATCGCCTTTTATCATGGCCAAATAGATGAATTGAGGAGTTGTTTTTGTTTCAGCTCAATTGTCACAAAGTAGCGTGTGACAGGGTTACAGTACAGTGAAGGTTTATCATGCCTCCTGATCTCAGATCGTCACAAAAATCATGTCTTCGCATGAAAAAGTGAAGGTCTATCGTGTCTCTGGGTCTCAGACCGTCACAAAAATCATGCTTTCGCATGAAAAGTGAAGGTCTATCGTGTCTCTGGGTCTCAGACCGTCACAAAAATCATGCTTTCGCAT
>WRAJ01000055.1 GCA_009780245.1 Turicibacter sp. | reverse complement strand
AATGCGCTCGTATACCGATGCTGCCATGGTTTCTAGTGAACTTGCAAGTTGCCTCACGCTTGGGGTTTCAAAGATGTGTTTCACTTGAACTTGTTTGCCTGTGCGCTCTTCGAGTAGGTTTACCAATCTTAAGGCGCGTAATGAATGGCCGCCTAAACGGAAAAAGTCGTCGTTTGTTCCGACTTGATCGATTTCTAGAATTTCTTCGTAGGTCGCTGCCACAATCTTTTCTAATTCTGTGCTTGGTGCCACATACTCAGCATCACCGCTAAAGCCAATTTCTGGTAAGGCACGATGATCTAGCTTTCCGTTAACGGTTAACGGGAATTCTTTTAATTGTTGATAACCAGCTGGCATCATATATTCCGGTAGTTTCTTAGCGAGTTCAGCGTTTAGTACTTCTGGGGCTAACGCTTCTTCTGCGGTGTAGTAAGCGCCTAAGTATTTGTTTCCGATTTCTCCCAATGCCATCACGTGAACTCCGGTAATTTCTGGGAGTGTTAGTAACGCATTTTCGATCTCACCAAGTTCAATGCGGTAACCGCGAATTTTGACTTGGAAGTCGCTTCTTCCATGATATTCTAGCGCGCCATCTGGTAACATTCGCACTAAATCACCCGTTTGGTAGATTCTTTCGTTCCATCCTGCTTTTTTCTGTTCACTGGTTTGGAACGGATTGGGGATAAACCGCTCGGCCGTTAGTTCGGGTTGATTCACATAACCTCTTGAGATTTGGACGCCACCTATGTATAACTCCCCGATCGTTCCCTGTGGGACTGGGCGTCTGGCGTGATCTAACACATAGTTGGTCGTGTTTTGTAGCGGGTAGCCGATGATGTTTCGTTCTTCGTTTCCTTCGTACACGTAAAGATTGGTTGCGACCGTTGCTTCGGTTGGTCCGTAGCCGTTTACAAACACGAAATTGAGCTTTTGAACCTTTTCAAGGAGCTGCGAGGTCACGCTTTCACCACCTGCCATCACATACTTTAACGATGGGATCGCAGCTAAGTTTAGTTGTTGGAGTAAGGATGGGGTCATCTGGATATACGTTGCGTTGTTCTCACTTAAATAGGCGGCGAATTTAGTTGGTTCCGTCCACAGCTGGTTCGGCACGACGAGTAAGCGATCTCCATATAATAACGCTGAATAAATATGGTCCACCGATGCATCAAACACATAATTTGATGAAAACACGATCGTTTCCGTTGCTTTTTCTTCAAAACGACAGGCTTTTCTTCTGGCCCCGATGAAGTTATTTACCTGATGATGCTCAATCATAACACCTTTTGGTTTTCCGGTTGTTCCTGAAGTGAAGATGATATACGCCAAGCTACTTGGGGTTAAGCTTACGCAAGGGTTTGTGTTTTTGTAACCCTCAAGCGCGAGTTCACTTAAAATAAGTGGGCTCGCTAAACTAGACACATCCGCTGATTCAACCAATGTCGTTTTAAGTTCTGCCACTTCTGTGATATATGTGATGCGCTCTTCTGGGTATTCCGGACTAATCGGCACATAAGCCGCCCCAGCTTTCAAGACACCTAGGATGCTGACGATCATCTGATCGTTTCGCTCGAGTAATAGTCCCACTTTATCTTCTGGCTTGATGTCGTAGTTTTCGATTAAGTAATGCGCTAGTCTGTTCGCTTTTTCGTTTAATTCTTGGTACGTTAAATTGATGTCATTGTAAATGACTGCTGTACCATTTGGGTTGTTTAGTACTTGATCTTCAAACACTTCTACAATGGTCTTGTCTTTTGGATAAGGGCACGCTGTATCGTTAAACTGTGTTAAAATCATCGTTTTTTCTGATTCTGATAATATGTCAATGTCTTGAACTAACCTATCAGTTGATGACACCATTTGTGTTAAAATATGCGTCAATTTCTCATGCATATTCGCCACTGTTTCTTCATCGTATACCGTTGACAAAAACTCATAGCTTAACTGAAAACCTTCTCCAATCTCCACGTCTTTCTCATAAGAAAATTGCTCTTCTTTAATATGAAGCGTTAACGGTCTCATCGACTCCTTCGGCATCAACCACGCACCTTCGATGAGAGTGGGCATGTATTTCTCTTTAAATCGACCGTCCGTTTGAACAGAAACTGATAGATCATCTAACCCCGATGTGTTCTTCGTGCACGCCATCAAATCGTAATGAGATATTTTGTAATTTCTCATTAAACCGGACATTTCTGATTTAACCATCTCTAAATATTCTAATACCGTCAGTTCTTCATTGATATCGACAATCAACGGAAGCGCTCGCGCAAATGTCGATAATACTCCCCTTTTACGCCGGTTACTTCTACCATGAATCGTTGAATTCACAGCTACCGAAGCATTGTTTGTCATTTTTGCCTTGTACAATAAAACAGCACCGCTGATGAGTTGCGTTAAGGAAACATGGTTTGCATCGCAATAAGCACTTAAATCACGTGTGAACGTTTCATCTAATACGGCTACGTGATTTTTGGTTTGTAAACTAGAAGCATCAATTTTGCGCATGTCTACTAAAGCTGCACCGTCATAGCCTGCAACTTTATTTTGCCAAAAGGTTCGACTTTTCTCGCTTCGCTCGCTTGCGCTGTATGCTTGTTCTTCTTCTACACACTGGTCAAGTGTTAATTGCGGTCTAGCACAGTCGCCTGTTTTAAGTAGATCGTGCATCGCATCAATATAAAGGTACATCCCCACACCATCGACAATCATGTGATGGCCAAAAAAGGACGTATACACATCGCCATTACTCGCAACGTGAACACTCATTTCATATAAATAATCGTCCCAATTGAAATAGCTAAGACCAGACTTCTCTTCTAATTGCTGCTTGATCTCAGCTGCTTCGCCGTGCTCAATTAAAACAGGTGCTGATTCATTAACGTAATAACGTTCTACCTCTGCGCCTTTTCTTCTTAGCTTCATTCTAAACGACTCATGAATTTCCATAAACTTTTCCACAACTTTTTTTACATCCTCCGGCTCTCTTTGACCCGTGTTCATGTAAACACCCACTGTTGTCGTGCTCGTTTGGGGATAGAAATACTCTATCGTTAATATTTCCTTTTGCGCTTCTGATAGATTTGACATCACTCTTACCTCCACCACTGCTTTGTTCTTCTAACCGTTATTATTTACTTTTTTGACCATTGTTAAACATAAAAAAACGTGAGATTTCTCAAGAAAAGCTTAATAAAAAGAATTTTAAAAGCAATCCTAATGTTTGCTTTTAAAATTTTTTATAGCATATAAGTTGTTGTTTTTAGTGAGACAACATTTCGCGCTTTTACTCTTAGACTTTTTGTTCATGCTACAATAATAAAATTATACTCGCAAGTGCCAAAAAAATCAAGTTAAAACGGACAAACACCCCCTAAGTGAGGGCGAACAAAGCAGATGAGTACTACCCATTTGGATCAACTTTTCTTCACACAATTTTTAAGAAGCCATGACGTTCCAAAGTCAACGATTTCCTTTTGCTTCATCAACTTCGCTGTGGCATTTCCTACTTCTCCAACGCAGATTTCCTGTTGTTCTTCAAAGTATCGACCAATTTCTTCAAACTCATCCTCATCTGATTCATATTCTTCAAACTGTTGCCATACACGCCGTCCGTCTTTGCTTCTAATCGGAGCACCCGTCAAAAAAGTCGGCCTAACTTTTGCATGATTTTCTGACAAGTGTAACGACGTGTTATTACCGTGACCAACACCAAGAAGCAGCACATGCCCATCCAAGTCATAAATTTTTTGCAAAGGCGATCCTTCGCCTAAACCGTAAGCTAGCTGATGATGGCGGGTAATTCGATCAGCGTCCTTCCCCCACGCTGCAAAACTGACTTGCGGATGGTCGCTTCGTTTTACGTTCTCGTAGCTACGAAAACACTCCACAATTTTCCCCATTCCCCTTGTCGGTGTTACCTTCGGATCAAAAGCAGGCATCGTGTCACGGATCACTTGCCACCAAGCTTCCGGTACTGGCGGTGCTTGCCAACCGCTAGGCTCCGATAATTCCCCGCTATGCGTTGGCATCACGATCGTTCCTTTCTCGGTGATGACACGCATCAAAGCTTCCACCACCGCAACAGCACCACCCGAAGTCCAGCCTAACGAACTCAAGGAAGAATGCACGATCACGACCATTCTCTCTTTGAGGCCTAACGCTCTTAGTTCAGTTACTAATGTTTCGATTGTATTCGGCATTTGTTTATTTGCGATTGCATTTATTTCACTCATTTTAATTCTCCTTCTTCTCCAGCTAAATCCCCCAAATTTTCTCATCGATCAAATTTTGCAAATGCTGTGAATCTCTCATGTCCGATTCAAAAAGATAAATCACTTCAACATTGTTCATGCGATACCAGTCCATCTTGTTATTCATCTTTTTATCGTAACCAGATTGATCAGCTAATCCGAAAAATTCCAGTACGAATTGCTTACCTGTAAAAGGGTTAATCACAATAAAATCAGGATATTTTGTTACACCACCTAGCGTCAACGCAACATCGCTTTTATAGGGCAGCCCGTTATCCTCCAGTAAATTTGCAAATGACTGCTCACCTCTAGAGCGAAAAAGCTGTCCACTTTTTGATTTAAAGGTTTGCAATTCTTTTTTATACTCATTTTGCGCGGAAGTTTCAGCTAACCATTTACCCGTAGAGGAATGATAGAAAGATGACTCGCTTAAGCCTTGATAAGATTCAGGTAGGGAGTTAATAATATCTCGAGGATGTAGCGGCTTGAGTTTTTTGACATCTAAAGTTTGAGTGCTCTCTAGCGATGAGGTTAAACCTTTCTTTATTAAACTCATGTTATACAGAATGTTTCTTGTGAACACAAAAATGAATTTCTTGCGTGCTAACTCACTGATTTTTTTACGGTCATTCGTAATGCCGATGCGCTTCCCATTGATTTTATGATAAAACGTAGAACCTCTTGCCTTAACTAGTGAACCAGCAGGGAGGGATTCAAGTTCTTGGTATAACTCAGTGAGTATTTCAAGATAATGGTTAAACTCATTTGTTAATTTGATCATTCTCATTCACCCTCTTTAGTATCTTTTTTCGGTTTTTCCTCAGAAAGGCATGCCGAAGCAAGATTTCTAGGCTCATCTCGACCGTTTTAGCGCCCTTT
>WRAJ01000054.1 GCA_009780245.1 Turicibacter sp. | reverse complement strand
ATTAACAGCCAACCACTACCTTATATGTGGGGTTGTTTGAGGGACTTTTGTTTGATAGCATTGTATGATGAGGAGTTAGAAATATGAAAACGAAGTTTAGAGTTGAGGATTTGAATTTATTTTATGGGGATTTTCAAGCTTTGCATAATATTAACCTTGATTTGTATGAGAATAAGGTAACTGCCCTGATTGGTCCTTCGGGGTGTGGGAAGTCGACGTTTTTGCGGACTTTGAACCGGATGAACGACTTGATCGATGGGGTTAAGATTACTGGAAAAATTCTTTTGAATGGTGAGAAGGACATTTATCAGAAGATGGATGTGATTGGGCTGCGGACGCGTGTGGGGATGGTGTTTCAGAAGCCGAATCCGTTTCCGATGAGTATTTTTGATAATGTGGCGTACGGGCCGCGTTGTCAGGGGCTCAAGGATAAGAAGAAGTTGGAGGCGATTGTGGAGGAGGCGTTGCGTGGGGCGGCGCTTTGGGATGAGGTGAAGGACAAGCTGAATAAGTCGGGGCTTTCGCTTTCGGGGGGGCAGCAGCAGCGGTTGTGTATTGCGCGGGCGATTGCGATGGAGCCGGAGGTTATTTTGATGGACGAGCCGACTTCGGCACTTGACCCGATTGCGACGCAGAAGATTGAGCAGTTGATGGATAAGTTGAAGGAGAAGTATACGATTATCATTGTGACGCACTCGATGCAGCAGGCGGCGCGGATTTCGGATAAGACGGCGTTCTTTTTGATGGGGGAGATCGTGGAGTTTGGCGATACGGATAAGATTTTCACGAACCCGGAGAAGAAGGAAACGGAAGATTATATTACGGGTAGATTTGGGTAGGTAGCTGTTGGGAAAGTCAAGGATCAGGGGATAATTGAATTTTAGTGACTTTTAAGGCTAAGGTAGAGGTTTTCAACTACTTGAAAATGATGAAGGAAGAGGTGTCAAACATGGTAGCAGGTTCACCAATTGATGAGGTATACAACGAATTATTAGAAATGGTTAAGGAATTATCGGACGCTACGATTAGTATGTATGAGCGAACGCTTGAGACGCTCCATTCTTTGGATACGGAGCGAGCGTTGCGTATCATTAAGTCGGATGCTGAGATTGATGCGATGGAGGAAGAACTGATCGAATTTGCGACGGTACAGATTGTCAGGCAACAGCCGGTCGCAACGGATTTACGCAAGATCCTCATGATCATCAGACTAGCGCGTGAGTACGAGCGCATTGCAGATTACACGGAAAACATTGCCGAGTACATCATTTTGATCAAAGAGAACGAGTCCCTGGACCATTACGAGAAGAACGTGGATAAGTTTTCGGAAATGATCGAAATTGTCATCGCGATGTTGAAACTCGTGATTGAAGGGTTAATCGAAGAAGATAAATCGAAAATTAAAGAGGCAGCGAACATGGATAATCGCGTGGATACGCTTTATCATCAGGTCATGGAATCATTGATTCAGCACATCCGTATTGTTGATGGGAAGGTCTTTGGGACCGCGCATGCGATTTTGATTAATAAACACATTGAAAGGGCGGGTGATCATGTCACAAACATTGCGGAAGAGATGTTGTACGCGTTGAAAGGGCGCCGATATAATTTGGGATAAGCAGCCGTGAGGGCTGTTTTCTTTTGACCGAATGGTATATAATAAACACAGTTGAATGTTGAACAAGCTGAGGAGTTTGGGTATGAAAAGGAAATTAAGAATGACTTTAATGGTGCTGATTTTGTTGGCCGTGGGATTATCTGCTTGTGGTAGTGACACTGAAGGCGGTGCGGAAGTGGCGGAAAATGATGCGGAACAGGTTACAGAACATGTTACTGCACCTGAAGAGGAAGAAGTTGTGCTTTCGGACGTTGAGGTTGCATTACTGAGGGTAGATGATTCTGGCTTGGATTTGAGTCGGTATTTGGCGTTTGAGGAGATGATTCCTGCGGGCGCAACGGTGGATTTTTATCATTTGGATCGGACGTTTGCGTTTAGCTTGGACGCGGTGGAGACGGATATTTTGATTTATATGCAAGATGAAAATTATTTTTATGTTAACCTGTTCGACCGGTATTTTGTGGTGTTGCAAAGGGACGTTGCGTTAGTGCTAAACCCCGATGCAAGTGCGGCGGCTGATCGCGTGCCGGTTCTGATGTATCACTTTTTTTGTCATGCCCCGGATGAAGTAGAATGCCGAGATGGGAACTGGCTTGAACGGGACCACTTTGCAGCGCACATGCGCCACTTAGCGGAGAATGACGTGACGAGCTTGATGATGATTGATCTGGAGCGTTTTTTGGCGGGGAAGGTGCGATTACCAGAGCAGTCGGTGTTGATCACGATTGACGATGCGCATTGGTCGCTGTTTGAATATGCGTATGACGTTTTGGTGGCGTACGATCAGCTGGCGACGACTTTTGCGATTACGCATCACGATCGCGATTGGGAGGCGTTGCTGTTGAGTGAGCATTTGGAATTTCATTCGCACACCCATGACATGCACCGTG
The DNA here is from genome assembly GCA_009780245.1 of Turicibacter sp. Lineage (GTDB taxonomy): Bacteria > Bacillota_I > Bacilli_A > MOL361 > Turicibacteraceae > WRKJ01. Next base: position 3,339 of record WRAJ01000054.1, on the reverse strand, counting down.
GTCATTGCGATGAGGGGCGCGGTGGGTTGATGCAGTGCATTGATTTCGATGAGGGCGTGGCGGATTTGCTTTTATCGCGGGATTTGCTGGCTGGGACGACTGTTTTTTGTTACCCGTTTGGCGATGTGAATGCGCATGCGTTGGCGATGCTGGGAGAAGCGGGATTTACGATGGCGTTTACGACGCAGAACGGCTTGGTTACGCGTGGGATGGATCCACTGTTGCTACCGCGGGTGAGGGTATCGACGGACACGCATTTGCCACAATTTATTTATTTGATTAATCAGTAAGTGATCGAAACGACTATTTTTACATCATAAAAATGGCCATCTCGGATGTGAGATTGGCCATTTAACTTTTCGGATTAAAAATTAAGGCGCTGATAAACGCAAATAAAATCGCGGAGGTAATGCCCACCGTGGTGAGTTCGAACATCCCGCTAGCAATACCAATCAGGCCTTGCGATTCAGCCGCATCCATCGCGCCATGCACAATGGAGTGGCCAAAGCTCATAATCGGTAATTGTGCGCCAGCCCCAGCTAGTTTAATTAAGCGATCGTATAACCCAAACACATCTAACGCAGCGCCGATGGCCACAAACGAACAGACGACATGAACGGGTAGCAGTTTAAAGCGATCCATCAAAAACTGGCCGAATGCGCAAATCGTACCGCCCACAATGAAAGCCCAGAAAAAGATCATTCCGCTTCACCGCCTTTTACCTCAGCCGAACTCAAGGCAATCGCATGTGCAATTCCCGGGATCGACTCTTTTTGCGCCACGATCGTCGCGTTAAGTAACGCACCGGTTGCCACGACTAAGACGTTCTTTAATTCCTTTCGTCGCAGCTTTTCAGCGATGTACCCGAACATCACGATGCTGCAACACCCAGCACCGCTCCCTCCAGCAAAAGTAGGTTGCTCATCGTCATATAGCAATAGGCCGCAATCCTGATGAATCCCAGAAATATCATAGCCATCCTGCTTCAATAAATCGATCAAAATCGGGCTACCAACCGAGGCTAAATCGCCGGTTAAAATCAAATCGTAGTGATCCGGTGCCAGCCCCATCTCCTTTAAATGCGTGCTAATCGTATGAGCCGCAGCCGGTGCCATGGCAGTGCCCATGTCGCTGGGATTATTTTGCTCGGCATCAACGATGATCCCAATTGTCGCTGATTCGATTTTAACGGCAGAAGGCTTTTGACTCACGATCCCAACACCAGCCCCAGTGGCTGTGTATTGTGCGGTTGCTCCCTTAGCAGCACCATACTCAACCGGCGTTCTAAATTGTTTCTCTGCCATGTTATTGTGGCTGCTTGAAAAAGCCAACGCGCGTGTGGCATAGTCGTGATCAACGAACGTGCTTGCCAAGATGAGCGATTCCACCACCGTTGCGCAAGCCGAATAAGTCCCGATAAACGGAATGTCAAACTCACGCATGGCGTAATGCGTCGGCACCAATTGATTCACTAAATCCCCACCAAACGCAAAATCAACGTCTTCAGCCGTCACACCAGCATTTACCATCGCCTTTAAAATCGCCAGTTCACTCATAGCCGTCTCAGCTTGTTCCCACGACTTCTTACCAAAGTAAGGATCGGGGTTTCTAATATCAAAATACGACGACAAAGGCCCGTTCATTTCCATTGCGCCAACCACTGTGGCGGTGGATTCTAAATAAACGTGGTTAAGTTTAAACGAAGCTCCCTTTTCTTTCATAACAAGCACCCTCCGATGATAAATGCGACCGTCTCATGATCCAGTGCGGGCGCAATTCCAATTTGAACTAATAAATAACGGATGATTCCGAAAAAAAATCCTGACATAACGGCAAAGACAAGGACCGCCCCAGCTAGTTTAAACATGTTGGAAGCAATCCCTAGAAACACGCCTTCGGATTTGCCTTCCAAGGCCGCTGATGTGAGCGAATTTGCAAAGCCGCTGATGGGAACTAGAGCACCCGCTTTAGCGATTTGTCCAAATTTATCGTAAATCCCTAAACCGGTTAAAAGGGATCCAGCTAAAATCATGACGATGATCATGTAAGTGACTGAGAGACCTTCATCTAATTGAAAAACATTGGTGTTGATCCAAACGATGATTTGCCCGACTAGTCCGAATAGTCCCCCAAAGAAAAAGGAATCGGCCATGTTTTTAACGATTTTAGGCTTGACTTTGTGAGTTTCAATAACGTTCGCGTATTGATTGGTTTTCAATTTTATCAACTCCGTTAGACTAATGTTACTACGTTCTATTATGAGCGACATCGGGGATTTAATACAGCTGGCGTTAATAAATAGTTTACTTAGGCATGCTAAGGTAATATAATAATTAAGGAATAAGTTTGGTTTTGGTGGTGGTAACGAGTGGGTTTAAGACGGATAGTAGGGGATTTTATTAGAAAAAGAAATCCCATCGATGTGGAGCAGATGAGAATACCAATTAAAAAGACACCACCTGGGTTTAAGACATTAAGAATCGCACACGTTAGCGATACTCACTTGCCAAGGTGTGATTTTTCACCTCGGGAAATCGCAGTAGCTGTGGAAAAACAGCATCCGGATGTTATTTTTTTGACGGGCGATGTGATGGACGGGCGTAGTGCATTTGACGGGGCGAGTATCGCGGTATTAATCGATTTACTTATAAAAATCGCACCTGTTTATGCGGTATCAGGGAATCACGAACGCAAGAATCCTGAGTATTACCCCATTTGGCGTACCATGCTGAAGTTGCGCGGTGTTCACTTTATGAACGATAAAGTAACTCGGATTAAAAAAGATGGCATGACGTTTGTGATTGTGGGGTTGCGTGATATTAGTTACGCGTTAAAAGAGGCACCCGATTTAGATTTCTTAAATGAATTAAAAGTTGCTGAGGACGAATGTTATTTGTTGTTGCATCACCGGCCTAAATTATGGCGAACCTATTACCCAAAAGGGGCTCCCATACCAGAGGTTGTATTTAGTGGTCATGCACATGGGGGGCAAATTAGACTGCCGTTGATTAAACGTGGCGTGATTGCACCGAATCAAGGGCTATTTCCGAAATACATTTCTGGCATTTATCGTTATAAAGATGGCAGTAAAGAAGTGATTAGTCGTGGCTTAGCTAGTAGCACGCGGCCGATTCGGATCAACAATAAGCCGCACATCCCGTTGGTGGAATTGGTTGCAGAAACTTCACGGTAGCAGAAAAAGGAAATCTATGATATACTAATAAAAATTTCACATACAACTAGGAGAGGTTAACATGAGCATAAAGATCGAAACGTTACAAGCAAGAAGACAAGCATTACTAGCTAGTATGCCTGAAGGAAGCATCGCGATTATTTTGT
>WRAJ01000053.1 GCA_009780245.1 Turicibacter sp. | reverse complement strand
GGGGTTTATCACGTGAAGCGCGTGCTAGGAACGCCAGGCGATCGTGTGGATTACATTGACGGAGAACTATTTATTAACGGTGACTTTATCGATGAGCCGTACATTTACGAGGGGATCAGTACGAGGGGGTTTAACCTAGAAGACATTTGCCACGTTGACGAGTGCGACGTGATCCCAGCCGATTATTTTTTGGTGCTGGGGGATTACCGCGAACTTAGTGGCGATAGTCGTATTTACGGGTTGATCCATCACTCACAAATTTTAGGACGCGTGGTGTGGCGAATTCGCCCCTTTTCTGAATTCGGTGCGTTTGAATGATGGATGAGATAGAAACTAGTAGATGAACGAGTGTAGGCAAAAGCTTGCACTCGTTTTTTTGTTTCGGTTATGTTATAATAATTTTATACTTTTATTTTGCTAAAGAAGGTGATTTGATGCAAACATTTAATGTAACGGGAACGTGTGTACCTAAAAAACACTATATGGTTGATATCACAGGAAAACTTGAACAAATTAAAAAGCTCATAGATGCAGAGGCCTATTTTACAATCAATCGTGGTCGTCAGTATGGAAAAACCACGACATTATTGGCGCTTGAGCATTTTTTAGGCGATGAATATACGGTTATTTCAATTAGTTTTGAAGGAATTGGAGAAGAGCCCTTTTCTAGTGAAGCAAATTTTTGTCAAACATTTGTTGAACTAATATCTGATGCTCTAAGATTTACTTCTGAAACAAAAGAGTATCGTGAAGTATGGATGGCTGAAGATATTACTAATTTAAAAAAGTTGAGCGACCACATTACGAATATGTGCGAAGATAAACATCTCGTTCTCATGATCGACGAAGTCGATAAGTCATCCAACAATATTATTTTCCTAAATTTTTTAGGGAAGCTGCGTGAAAAGTATTTGTTACGAAATGCAGGAAAAGATTTCACTTTCCATAGCGTGATTTTAGCCGGTGTTTACGATATCAAAAACATTAAACTCAGGTTGATTCAAGAGGGACTTCATACGCCAGCAACAGGGGAAACGACAATTAATAATTCTCCTTGGAACATTGCTGCGGATTTCAAAGTTGACATGTCTTTTTCTGCAACTGAGATTGAAACAATGTTGGTACAATACGAGCAAGACCATCAAACTGATATGAATATTTCTGACATTGCTGCAGAAATATATTACTACACAGGTGGCTATCCAGTATTAGTATCAAGCATTTGTAAATACATTGATGAAGAATTAGAAAAAAAATGGGATGTAGATTCAGTAAGAACGGCAGTAAAGTTGATTTTGAAAGAAGATCGCCCACTGTTCCAAAGCTTAATTAAAAATTTACAAAGTAACGCAGATTTATCTAATCTAGTTTACGATATCTTAATGGTAAGTAAGACTTGGTCATTCACATTTGCAAATCCAATTGTTAGCTTAGGTGTTAGATACGGTTATTTTAAAGATGTAGTGGGAAAGGTCAATATTTCTAATAAAATTTTTGAATTGTGGGTGATCAATTATTTTGTTAGTCGTGATCAATTAGCCGCTTTGAGGCACGCTGTTCCTGTTTCGATTCAGTCGGATATTATTTCTGACGGAAAATTTAATATGCAAATGTGTCTTGAAAAATTCGCTAAGTATTACCATCAACACTATAGTGGTAAAGATCTTGCATTCTTGGAACGTGAGTCGCGCTATTTCTTCCTCTTTTTCTTGAATCCGATTTTGAATGGTCATGGCTTTGCGCATACCGAGAGTGCCTTTACCGATGACCGCCGAATGGACGTTGTGGTGAATTATTTGAATCAACAATTTATCGTTGAACTTAAAATTTGGCATGGGGAACAATATCAGCAGAAAGGATTCGATCAGCTGAAGGGATATATGGATAAAATGAGCCTTAGCGAAGGGTATTTGTTAACTTTTGATTTCAGACAAAACAAACAACAAAAGCAAGAATGGCTTGAAATCGCTGAAGGTCAAAAGATATTTAGTATTGTTGTTTAATGGATATTCAGAGTAAACGGGTGTAGGCCGAGCTTACACTCGTTTTTTTGTTGAGACTATGCTATAATGATTTTTATGAAAAAACTCAGGTGGTGAGGACGAAATGCTAGAGAAAATGACTCAAATCAATGAGCTATACGATGTTTATAAAGCATTGTTGACCGATAAGCAACGCGCGTACATCGAAATGTACTATCACGAGGACTTATCGCTTGCTGAAATTGCGAACGACGTTGGGGTGAGTCGGAATGCGGTGCACGATAATATTCGTCGGACGGAGAAGTTGCTTGCCGGGTATGAAGAAAAGTTGAAAATTTATGAAAAAGATAGCAACCGATGGGCGATTTGTGATAAAATAAAGGCAAGTACAAAGGATAAGACTGTCTTAGAATTCGTCAGGCAGCTAGAAGCAGTGGAATAGAGGAGAATTAATATGGCTTTTGAAACATTATCAGATAAATTACAAGGGGCCCTGCGTGGGATTACAAAGAAGGGGCGATTAACGGAAGCAGACGTTGATGTCATGTTGCGCGAGGTGCGCCTGGCACTTTTAGAAGCGGACGTGAACATTCAGATCATTAAACAATTTATTGCGGATGTGAAAGAACAAGCGGTGGGTGACAAGGTGCTAAAGAGTTTAACACCGTCGCAGCAAGTGGTAAAGATTGTTAACGATGAATTAACCAAATTAATGGGGGCTGAAGCGGTTGGCATTGCGTTCGCAGCAACTGGACCAACCGTCATCATGATGGTGGGTCTGCAAGGTGCGGGTAAGACGACTCAGACGGGTAAAATTTCTAATTTCTTGCGCAAAAAAGAGAAGAAAAATCCGTTGTTAGTAGCCTGTGACGTTTATCGACCGGCTGCGGTTGATCAGCTGAAAACATTAGGGAAGCAACTGGATATCCCGGTATTTGAGAAAGGGGTCGCGGAGTCGCCGGTAACGATTGCGCGCGAGGCCTTTGCATATGCGAATGAGCACGGGCATGACTTGGTCATTATCGATACGGCTGGTCGTCTTCATATTGACGAGACGTTGATGGATGAGTTAAGCCAGGTAAAGGCGGTTGTCAATCCACATGAAATTTTACTTGTCGTGGATGCGATGACGGGTCAGGATGCGGTAAACGTAGCGGATACGTTCCATCAGCAGCTTGATTTGACGGGGGTTGTGTTGACGAAGTTGGATGGGGATACGCGTGGTGGGGCGGCGTTGTCGATTCGGAAGATGGCGGACGTGCCGATTAAGTTTATCGGTCTTGGGGAGAAGTTGGATGAGCTAGAGATTTTCCATCCGGAGCGGATGGCATCGCGTATTCTTGGGATGGGGGATGTGATGTCGCTCATTGAGCGTGCGCAGGATTCGATTGATGAGGAAGAAGATGCGAAACTCGCTGAGAAGATGATGGCGGGGACGTTTGATTTTAATGATTTCTTGAAGCAAATGAAGATGATGAAGCGCATGGGTGGGCTAGGCTCGATCATGAAGATGTTACCAGGTGTTGGCGGCGCTGGGAAGATGCCGGACGTGGATCCGAAGCAGTTGGCGCGTACCGAAGCGATCGTTTATTCGATGACGGAGAAGGAACGCAAAGAGCCAAACGTGATTAACCATAGCCGTAAGGAGCGTATTGCGCGTGGTGCTGGGGTTAAGCTGAACGACGTGAATAATTTGATTAAGCAATTCACGGGCATGAAAAAAATGATGCGTCAGTTTGGGAACATGGACGAGCGTCAGATGGAGCGCATGGCGTCGCAAATGCAACGCGGTGGCGCAGGTGCAGGCGGTATGGGAATGCCAGGTATGCCCGGTGGCGGAAACCGAGCGGCGCGGCGTGGGAAAGGTAAGGGGCGCGGTGGGTTTAGGTTTTAGCAGGAATAGGGCGAAGTAGGAGGTAAGGAGAACTGACACTATGAGAAAATCTGTGCGTCATATTTTTGGGTGAGGAATAACATGAAAAAACAAGCATTTGAACAGCAAATTAAAAAATACGAAGAAATTTTAGAGCAGCAGAATCGAACATTCAAAGCGATTGGTTTTATCAAATTGCTACATGTTCTTTTTCTTGTTTGGGTCATTTACTTAATTGTTACTGGGAGTGCAAGCACAGCAGTGTTAGTGATAAGCGGTGCACTTGGCCTTCTTCTCGTAGGTTTCTGGATTTATCACGAGAAACTCAAGCAACAAGTTAACTATTCGAAGGGGATTATTAAGATTAATCAACGGCATCTTGATCGTATTTCAGGCGCGTGGTCGGGCTTTGCTGATATCGGCTCTGAATTTGTGAACCACGATCATCCGTATGCCAGCGATCTGGACATTGTTGGTAAGAAGTCGGTCTTTCAATTTTTAAACACGACCAACACGTGGCACGGGCGTCAAAAATTTGCTAACGATCTGCTTTACCCAGCTTATTCAGACACAGAAATTAAAGCACGGCAAGCAGCCATCACGGAGCTCGCGGAAGACATTGTTTTTTCGAATCACATCGCAGTTAAATTCTCGCAAATTGGCGTCCATGCCGGTGCGAAGGTGATCGCAAAGCGATTGGAAAATACGAAGCCATTCCTAAAAAATGATGGACTCAAGCGGTTACTCGTCTACGGCCCGCTCGTGGTTATTTTTCTCGCAGGTTTCGCGTTCTTAACCAGGTTCACACAGCTTTACTTACCAGTCGCTATTTTTTTTCTTCTGCAACTATCAATATGGTTACTATCGTTTTTACCAACGGCGAAATATTTAGAAGACGTCGCGTATTTGTCCTATAATTTAAACGAATATAGCGAGGTGATTCGCGAACTTGAACAGCGAAAGTTTAAATCGGAAAGGCTGGTTGACATCCAAAAATCCCTCGCTACCTCTGAAGCATCTGCTTCGGCTGCGATCAAAGAGCTCGCCCGAATTTCAAGCAGAGCTAATCTCAGACGCAATGTGATCGCGTGGGTTGTGCTAAATTTAACCTCATTGTGGGATCTGGTGACGGCGATTCGCTTTGATCTTTGGAAGCGAAAATATGCGCACCTTGCTGAGGGTTGGTTCATTAGTCTCGGTGACTTTGAAAGTCTCTTGTCTTTTTCGCATCTGCCGAACGTGGTGGAGGGGACTTGTGTGCCGACGATTGCCCCCGATAAAAGGGTTACAGCAACGGCACTTGGTCATCCTTTGATTTTAAATGAGAAACGGGTTTGTAATGATGTGGCGTGTGAGGGGAATATTTTTATTATTTCAGGGTCGAACATGTCGGGGAAGACGACGTTTATGCGGACCGTTGGGGTGAATGTGGTGTTGGCGCGTGCGGGGAGCTTTGTTTGTGCGGAGGCGATGGCGTTTGCGCAGTTGGCCGTGATGACGTCGATGCGGATTGCGGATGATTTGAGCGAGGGGATTTCGATGTTTTATGCGGAGCTGACGCGGATTAAGGGGATTATTGAGATGGCGCGTGCTGAACCTGAGATGCTATTTTTGATTGATGAAGTGTTTCGTGGGACGAATTCGGTGGATCGGCTAGTTGGGGCACGGACGATTTTAAAGAAGCTAGATGAGCTGGGTGTAGTCGGGATGATTACGACGCATGACTTGGAGCTATGCGAGATTGCCGACGACTTTGTACGCATGAAGAATTACAGTTTTTCTGAGCGGTATACGGACGATGAGATTCATTTTGATTATGAGATGAAAAAAGGCGTGTCGACGACTACTAATGCGAAATATTTGATGAAAATGATGGGGATTATTTAAGGGATGCTCGATAGCAAATTTCTTGCACTCTTACTAGAGGAATCCGATAATGAAAGTAAAAGTTATTACTGACCACCCCTAGAATTGATATTTCGGCATCTCAGGGTACATTTTTCACGTAAATCCAAGACTTTACCGCCCTTCGATTATGGATTTGGGGCGTTTTGAGGCAGTGCTGATTTTCTTTTCACAATTACTTCTGCTCCATCATTATAAAGAGGTGTTAATATGTTAGACGCTGGACTCATGACTTCAAAGCTAGAAAAGCAATTAAACTTTATTATCGAGATTGACAAGGTAAAGAGTATTTTGAGGAAGACTACATTATTCCATGAGGATCGGGTTGAAAACGATGCAGAACATTCTTGGACCATTTGCATGATGGCACTCATTTTACAGGAGTATTCTGATGTTGTGATAGACGTTGATAGGGTGGTAAAAATGTTACTGATCCATGATATTGTTGAGATAGATGTGGGAGATGTTTATTTGTACGACGTTAACCGAGCAGCTACTAAAGAAAAAGAGAGCGTGGCAG
>WRAJ01000052.1 GCA_009780245.1 Turicibacter sp. | reverse complement strand
TTCAAGCGGGGGATATCGTCTTATTTAATCGCTTGGAGCGTAACTTTATCGCAACGGACTTAATCGTTGTGCCGTTTGAGGGCGAGCGGCAAGTAAGACGGGTGGTGGCTGTTGCCGGAGATACCGTGGATATTACCGATTGGGGATTGGTTGTGAACGATCGCCCTCAGCAAGAACCGCGTGTTTTTGAAGACACCGCACAATTCGTTGAGGGGATTAACTTTCCGATTGTGGTACCAGAAGGCGAAGTATTCGTTTTAGGAGATAGTCGCGGACGCGCGATAGATAGTCGCATTTACGGGACGGTTAACGTTTCAGACACCTTCGGTAGTGTCGTGACTATTTTTAGATGGGAAAATTGATAAGTAGAAAAAGTCATTGGAATGCGAAAATCGCTAATCCAATGACTTTTCTATCACGCTTTTTAATGCAGCAGCTACTTCGCGAGGATTTTCTGCTGAAAGGATAGCAGAAATAACGCAAAGACCGTCATAAGGTGCTGTGATGGTAGGGGCTGTATCCAGTGAAATGCCACCGATCAGTAACACGGGTATCGCAATGCTTTGTTTAATCGCTACGGCAGTCTCCCTGTCAACCATCTGAGCATCCAATTTACTATTAGTAGGAAACATCGCCCCAACTCCCACATAAACGGCGCCGTTTTTTTCTGCCTCTTGTGCTTCAACGACCGTTCGTGCTGAAATGCCAATAGGGACGATATCCCCGAGAATTTTCCGAGCTGCTGCCAGCGTTGCATCGGCTTGCCCCAAATGAAGCCCATCAGCCTCAACCGCCTTTGCCACTTCAATATGATCGTTAATAAATAGCGGCACTTCATACTGACGGCAAAGCTTTTTCAAATCACGAGCCTCAGCCACCATTTCCGAAAATGATTTCTGCTTTTCACGGTACTGAATACAAGTGGCACCGCCTTGCAACGCAGCTTCCATGCGGCTAAGCAAATCAGGCTTGCCATCGGTAATCACATAAAGGCGATAATCAAAAACATGCGCCATCAACATCAATCCTTCCTAAAGCGTTAATCTTCTCACTGCTCATCGTGGCCATGGCATCAAAAAGCTGCACACGAAACGTTCCTAATTTTCGTTCACCATTAACGGCTGCGTAAGCTTCTTCACCGGCAATGCCGATCATCACGGAAGCCAGCAGTGCACTATCAAACGCGTCATTACCAGCACCAACCCCAACGCCGATCACTGAGGCCAACATGCACCCCGTGCCGGTGATTTCACTGAGCATCGCCACACCGTTGTGGCAATAAGCACATCGCCGACCGTCGGTCATAAAATCAACGGCTCCGCTCGTGGCGACCACCGTTTGTTTCTCAGAGGCAAACGCCATCACTTTTTCTTCATCAAAAACAAGATCCACCGCCACGTCAACCCCGCGCCCGCTACTAACCCCGACAAGCGTCATGATTTCCGAGGCATTTCCACGAATAACGGCAATGTCTAACGCTTCAAGCAGCGCCTCGTTCACCCTTTTCCGAAAAGCCGTCGCACCAACGGCTACCGGATCCAAAACAATGGGAATCCCGTTTTCATTGGCAGCCTTCCCTGCGATTAACATGGCTTCAAACGCATCTTGTGTAATGGTGCCGGTATTTAACACGAGTGCGCTCATTTGGCAAATCATTTCCGCGACTTCTTCTTTCGCATGTGCCATGGCAGGAGAGCCGCCGGCTGCTAGGGTCATGTTGGCACAATCGTTCATGGTAACAGCGTTTGTGATGTGGTGCACATACGGATGAACCGTTTTTATTTTTTCAAAACTAGCTAATAATCGTTCCATAGCTTATACCTCCCAGTATGGATGGAAATGATGGATCGGGTTACTGCCCGCGCCGATTTTATGCGCCTGTTTAATGCCTTGATGGACGTAATCTTTTCCAGTTTTAATGGCTTCTGTGAGCGACTTACCCCTTGCGAGTTGGGCAGATATGGCGGATGAGAGGCTGCATCCTGTACCGTGGGTTGAGTTGGTTTCAATCCAATCGCCAAGAAAAGTTTCACCGGTTGATAACACATCAATTGATATTAATTTACCTGCTTGTTCGAGCGGGAAGTGTCCCCCTTTAAGTAAGACTAAGGTGCCGATTTCATTGGCGAGGGCGTTGGCGACGTTTTGCATGTCTGCTAGGGATGTGATGTTCTGGTTCGACAACACTTCTGCTTCTTGCAGATTCGGGGTGATGACGGTGGCGAGGGGAAGCAAGGTGGTTTTGAGCGTGTCGATTTGATCCTCGTCCAAAAGGGTGTGGCCTGTTGTTGAGACCATGACGGGATCGATGACGATAAACGGGGGGGTGTAGGTAGTGAGTGCCTCGGCAATGGCGTGCATGATTTTTTTATCTGCGACCATGCCGACTTTGACACCTGTAATATTGAGGTCGGTAAAAACCGCATCCAGTTGTGCTTTGATGATTTCGTTACTTAATGGTTCAATCGCGAAAACCCCGGTCGTATTCTGCGCGGTAATGGCGGTGATGACGCTTGCACCGTAGACGCCGTTCGCAGCGAAGGACTTTAGATCGGCTTGAATACCAGCACCGCCACTTGAATCACTGCCTGCTATGGTAAGAACAGCTGGTCGTTTTTGTTCCATGAAAAAACACCTTCTTCTTATCAAGTTTAAAATCCTAGAAAAAAGGTGTGCGTATTTATATTTAGTATCATAAATCGCTCCCTACGCTAGTTGACTAGATCAGGTTCTTTGGATTGAAGCGGTTTGCTTCTCTCAGCCACCTTGATGAGTGGCACTCCAGGATTTTATGAAAACATTGTAGCAGATTTCGCACGAGTTTGCAAATTTTGCCCAATAGTATCCTTTAGGAAACTAGGGCACTATAAAGTGCGTACTTCCATTAATTTGGAAATCGCGTATAATAGGTGTATGAGTAGATGTCAGCAAACAGGTGCTGAGACAGTTTAAACAGGAGGTACTCACAATATGAACACAACGTTTTTTGAAGCATTTTTAGTATTCACACAGGTACAAACAGGGATTTTTATCGCCTTATTGATTGGCTTATTTATTTTACTGAAGTACTTAGAGAAAAAAGAAATCATCAACTTGTCTGCGCGTTTGATGCTGGCAACTTTTTTAGGTCTGGGACTTGGTCTGGCGATTTTGCTTGTCGCAGGGATGCCGGAAACACCACTGGCTGTTACGTGGATCAATGAAGTCCGCACGTGGTATGGGTTAGTGGCAGATGGCTTTATGGCTCTACTTCGCATGTTAGTCGTGCCACTCGTTTTGGTGTCGATCATCCGTGTCATTGTGAACATGGAAGGCGGCAAAAGCGTTGGGAAACTCGTTTCACGCGGCGTGGGAATGCTCATTGCGACCACGCTCATCGGTGCGACGATCGGGATCTTCTTCGCGCAAATTTTTGGCCTTGGAACCGGGGCGGAGCTTGTCTATGGGAGCGAAGAAGTAAGAGAAATGACAAGCATTGTGTCAACCATCTTTAATTTGATTCCGGATAATCCCTTTGCGGCGTTATCAGCCGGAGCGATCATTCCCGTCATTATTTTTGCTACCTTTGTCGGCTTTGCTATTCGGATGCAAAGAGGAAAGGATGTCAAGGTGGTCCAGCCGTTCATTGATTTTAATGAGGCGGTCTATGCGATCATTATGAACATGGCACAGACGGTCATTGGTTGGCTACCGTACGCGATCATCGCGTTGCTTGCGAATACCATTGCCAGTCGTGGCTTACAAGTGTTCGTTGAAGTGGCGGCCTTTGCTGGTGTCTTTGTGTTATCGGTGTTGGTGATGTTTAGTGTGCATCTGGTCATTTTAACGCTCAACGGGTTAAACCCGGTGAAGTACGTTCAAAATATTGGGAAAGCGTTGATTTTAGCTTTTACTTCACGATCAAGCTTGGGCACGTTGCCAGCTAGTATTGAGACGTTGACGCAAAACGCAGGCTTGAATCAAGGAACGGCCACGTTTGTGATGAGCCTTGGTGCAAATGGGGGCATGAACGGGTCAGCTGGGATTTACTCTGCAATGATTAGCATCATGATTGCGAACATGGTTGGGCATCCGGTAGATGTGACGTTTATTGTGATGTTGCTGTTGGTCGTGGCGTTATCGTCGTTTGGGATTGCCGGTGTGCCGGGAGGGATCATGCTGACGATTTCGATTCCACTGACTGCTTTAGGATTAGGGGAATATTTTGCTTTGACGGCTGCTGTGTTTGCGATTGATCCTATTTTAGATATGTTTAGAACGTTTGTTAACGTGAGCGGCGCATTAACGACTTCGTTGGTGGTGGGTAAGTCGCTTGATGAGGTTGACACAACTGTTTTTAATGCTGCTGTTGTCGAAGGGCCGGTTAAGGCTTAGCCGGTGATTGACTGAGGAGAGTGCGTGAGCGATGGAATACGTGAAGGCTAAAACGATTGTCACGCGGACGAAAAATAATTGGTGGTTTGGCACGGATTATGGGATGAACATTTATCGCGGTTGTGCGTTTGGGTGTATTTATTGTGACAGCCGCAGTGATTGTTATCGGGTGGAAGATTTTGGACGCGTGCGGGTGAAAGAGGATGCACTGCGGATTATTCGCGATGATTTAAGGCGTAAGCGGGGTAAAGGGGTGATTCACACGGGTGCGATGTCGGATCCTTATACGAGGGCTGAGGCGTCTTTGAATGTGATGCGCCATGCGTTGGAGTTAATCAGTGCGTATCGTTTTGGTGTGGCGGTGGCGACGAAGAGCACGCTTGTGGTGCGCGACATTGATGTGTTGCAGGAAGTCGCTAGGCGGGCGCCGGTAACGGTGAGTGTGACGATTACGACGGTGGACGATGAGTTGGCTAAGCGGATTGAGCCTTATTCGCCGAGTAGTAGCGAGCGATTTTCTGCGCTTAAGGAACTGTCTGATGCCGGGATTTTCTGCGGTGTTTTAATGATGCCGATTCTGCCTTTTATCAACGATACAGAAGAAAATGTGCTAGAAATTGTACGAAGTGCCCATGCAGCGGGAGCGAAATACGTGTACGCCACCATGGGAATGATGTTAAGAAGTGGTCAAAGGGAGTTTTTTTACAACAACTTGGAGCGGAATTTTCCTGACTTAAAAGAAAAGTACGTTATAACTTACGGCGAAAAATACCAAGCAAACAGCCCGGCTGCGAGAAAGCTATATCAAATTTTCGCAGCGGAATGCGAGCGTCTAGGACTGCTCTATAAAATGGAAGACATTACAAAAGAGTACCAGAAAGACGGTTTTTGGTCGGAGCAGTTGAGTTTGTTTTAGGGAAAATGGCTTAGTGGAAACACTAAGTTTTTTGTAGGTTTGATTGAAAAATACCGATGTAACTGGTATACTTGAAGGAGTGGAAATAGCCTTTTGTGACAGGAACTTAGATTTTGGAGTGGAGGTTTACTAGAAATGAAAATATTAATTTTAATCTTTATAGCTTTCTTTTTGATTTTTGGTGTTCCATTGGGAGTGAGCTTATTTTATACAGGTGGGCTTCGAATGATTAGTGGAGATATTCGTAGTGCAACTGCATTATTACAATACTATGCCTCAATATTTGGAACATCAATAGTTGCAATAGGATTGTATTTAACTTATAGAAGCAGAAGAGAAGAGGCAAGGATACAAAGAAATGATTATATATTCAACAGTATAATGAAGCTCTTTTCTAAAATAAAAATTAACCTTATAAGTGAGACTTACATAGAAAACATCACAATTTGGAGAGACAATCCCACAGAAATTTATAGATTTATTGAAGACATCGATTCGGTGATTGATATAAACTTAAGCTTTTCGATGAAGGAAAATGAAAAAATTATGCCAGAATTTCCTTTTATAAAGGCTTTTGCAGATTTGTACCGAAATACATTGTTGATTGTATACTTAACTTGCTCTCAACGTAACAGTCTAATGCGAAAAATGCTTGATTTAGAATTAGAGAGCAAAAGGAAAATAGATGATCTTCTAAGAAAAGAACAGGAATCATGTGACGCTGCTTTAAGTGAAGAACTTGATTTTAATGAGTTGAAAAATTTACTTATTAAAACAGAAAAAGAAGTAGAAAAATTATCTGAAGAAATAAAGAAATTAGATGATAGTATTTTTTCGCAGATGGAAGAGTTAAGCAAAATTTATAAAAAAGATTATTCGAAAGTAAAAGAACAAATTAATAAATTAAAAGAAAAATTAATGGCTTAATAAGCAAAGAAAAAAGATGAAGAAATGATAGAAAAATCACGAAAAGTCTCAAGTGCCGCACAATATTTAACTTTTGTGGCTAGTACAGGCAGTACAGATGAAAATATTGAAATACGCTATGAAGAAGAAAACATCTGGCTTAGCCAAAAATTGATAGCTGAGCTTTATGGTGTTTCAGTAAAAACAGTGAACGAGCATTTAAGGAATATCTTCTCTGATGGAGAGTTATCGGAGAATACAGTTGTCCGGAATTTCCGGATAACTGCGACGGATGGAAAGAATTACAGTTAAGGAAGAAAGCTAAACGGAGGTGCACGGATGGGTGAGGTTCTAGAAAAGTTATTAGAGGAACGCTCTTTTGGGTTAAAGGGTGGGCTTTTTCATAAGACTCAGGTTAGTTTGTGTTATAAGTATGGCTTGACATTCTGCGGTTGAATGGCTTGAAAAACTTTAAGTGATGGAAAAAGGTGAAGATATGGATAGCACTATATTAACGGTATTCGCAAGTGCAACTGGT
>WRAJ01000051.1 GCA_009780245.1 Turicibacter sp. | reverse complement strand
ACGCAACCTTTAATATGTCAGATGATGCCCAGATTACAAATAATGTTACCAACTCAAGTGGGGCAGGTATTCGTGCCAGAAATGCCGCGAGGGTTAATCTGTCAGAGAACGCAACCGTTTCTGGGAACCGCACCAATTTAAACGGTGGCGGTATTCTGATCGAAAATACTGCGACCTTGAGTCTGTCAGATCATGCCCTTGTTCGTGGCAATACTGCCAACCAAAGTGGCGGTGGTATTCAAATGTCCAGTGGAACGTTTAATTTCTATGGTGGCACC
This sequence comes from Turicibacter sp., assembly GCA_009780245.1. GTDB lineage: Bacteria > Bacillota_I > Bacilli_A > MOL361 > Turicibacteraceae > WRKJ01. The sequence continues at coordinate 7,552 of WRAJ01000051.1, read as the reverse complement.
ATTGGTCATGAAAATCCAGATGATGGTAACACTGCCGGAACCAACGGTGGCGGTATTCATCTAGCGAATGGAACTGTGAATTTTCTCGGATCAGATACGATTAACATCCTTGGAAACAGAGCAACTACTGGTAACGGTGGTGGCATTAACTGGGTTGGCGGAGTGATCAATACCATTGCGAATACAGGAGATGTGACGATCACAGATAACACGGCTGGAACTAATGGTGGCGGAATTAATCAACAAGCTGGAACATTAAACATCGTAGATGATTGGACCATTGCGAACAACATAGCCAATGGAACAGTAACGGATGATAACAGCAACCGTGGCGGAGGTGGCGTCTATGTGACACAGGCGGCAACCTTTAACGCAACTGGTGGCTCTATCATCAACAATCAGGCCCCAAATGGCGACGGTGGTGGTATTTTTACAGAGCGTCACAATTACGTGCCCACGTTCCCCCTACCGGCGGTCAATTATCCAATCAACTACACTAATTTAAACATTGCTGACTCCGTGGCTTTCTCGGGCAATTCTGCACACCGAAGTGCCATCCAACCCAATAATCCCGAAGTGTTAACCTGGCTTAATTTTACTGGTAGCAGTACGAGTAGTCTGATTGGGAATTCAACAAACCCAACGGCAGTCCGTCATTGGTTAAACAACTACGACATTAATTATGTCCGCGAGCCGATCGATTTCGAATTTACCAAAACCGATGATGAAGGACGTGCACTCCCAGGCGCACAGTTTAGTTTATTTAGTCTTAACGAAGCAGGGGGTCGAATTCCCCCACCAAGCACAACAACCAGTGCAGGCTTAACATCAGAGCGTCCAGGATTGGTTTCATTTAGTGGCTTACAACCTGGAAGAAGTTATCACCTTGTAGAAACAGCGGCGCCAGACGGGTTTGTAACGACAACCGGTTATTGGCTCATCACCGTAAGTGTTACTGGTGAGATAACCATTGAAGCGCGAGACGGAGCACCAGCGTTTGCAACGGGTATCGTTACATCGGCGTCTGAAGCTCATCGAAATGAAGGGTTCGAGGAAGGTTTAAATTTGTCGGACAACGATGACGGAGAACCAACAGAACCGACGTTGATTTTACGAAACGAAAGGGTGCCAGACACCGCCAGTTTCAGTTTTGTCAAAACAGATGACGTTCATGAGCCACATCTTGCACAACCATTACCAGATGCAACCTTTAGGATTTATGCTTGTGTAGAAAACAATGTGTGTACAGATTTCAGGTACGCAGCAACCAGCGATGCAAATGGTGTCGTGTCTCTGGATAATCTCGTCCGAGGTAGCACGCATCACTTGATTGAGAGTGAAGTCCCAACCGGCTTCGTCGCTCCTGCTGCCGATCATTATTGGGTGATCGATGTGGCTGAAGATGGCACGGTTACAGTGGTTCGTGCACAAAATGCGCCTAATTTTAGCTTTGTTGACGACGTTTATTACATTGGAAACCAGCGACCTAATGCTCCAATAACAGGGCTATTTGTTAACTCAGGGTATCGGTTCATGCTAGTCGTTACCTTGCTTGGTTTGGCGACTTTGATCGGAATTCGAGTCCGAAAAATAACAAAACGATCGCACCTTGACTAGACGTTTGGTTTGAAGCCGAAGCGAAAGCTTCGGTTTTAATTTACCGGTTGAAACTTTGGTGATTTCGTTGGTCCTCCACCTTTGATGTGGCCTTGCATTTTTCAATTGGGAGCATCCATTGGATGCGACAACAAGTCTTAGTGAGAGTAAGATACTGGTATTGAAAAATGAACTTGATTGCTAAGATGAAAGAAAATTAACAAGCTTTGCTAGTATACGAAACCTCATTTTTTTGATATACTATGATCATAATTTAAAAGTACAACGAGGTGTTAACATGAGTAACCTATTAACGCAAGAGCAGCGTGACCAGATTAGACGGATTTATGAGGAGCTAACTCCGACCGGTGGATTAGCGACGACGCGGATTTTTGTCAGTAACAGTGATCGTCAGGCGGTTAGGTTTAATAAGAGAATTACTTCATTTGGTATCCAGGTTTTCGGCGATGAAGTGGTGTTGTTTACGGATACATCGAAGCGTGGGAATGGCAAAGACGGTTTTTCGCTAACGAACGACCATTTTCATACGAGCATTGGGATTGACCCTGCGGATGGGAAGCCGGATAAAATTTATCGTATTCCGTACGCGGGTTTAATCGGCTGGCGTTTTGAGGGTGACCATGCGCCGTTGAGCGTTGGGACGTTGATCATGGAAGTAGACGGCGAATCATCAGTTGCATTAGGGAAGTCTCAGATTGAATTTCATGTGACAAAAGCACTCTCGGATATGCTCATTCGTGTGATTGAGGTGATCCAAGCCGGGCTACCAAAAGTTGAGCCAGTCGTATTCCGATGCTCAGGGTGTGGGGCGAATGTGACGACGACTGATAAGTTTTGCGAATATTGTGGGAGCTCTGTCCAAGCACCAGAGCCCGAGCCGGATGAGCAGGAATCACACACACAAGAAACAACCGAAATCAACTTAGGCGGCAGTCTTGATTCATTGTTTGGCTCGATTAATCATATGATGAGTCAAAACGGTCTTGATCCCATCAATTTCGGTGATGTTCAAACAGACGGTTCGCAAACCGTGACAACCATTACCACCAATGAAAACGGCAAGACCGTGACGAAAACAATGACGACTAAAAACTAATTTGAAAAGGACTTACTGGTGGTTGATGTGGTGATGAATGTTTAGGAGTTGAAGCGATTCTCAGACGAGGATCGTTTTTTGGTTGCAAAAAAGTGTCGCCTTTTAATCTAGGCAACACTCTTAATACTATTTCGTGATTGATCTCACATTTATGATTTGACATCGAATAATTCTATATGGTATTATTCGATATAGAGGTGTTGCAGATGAAAAAGCAAGGTGGATTTTTGATGTCGCAAATTCGTCATCTTAGTGGACGGACTTGGGAGAAGATGCTAAAAGATAGCGGGGTAGATATGTTTAACGGGGCGCAAGGACGAATTCTTTATGTACTTTGGGAGCATGGGCAGTTGACCATTACGGAAATTGGAAAATTGACATCTTTGGCGAAAACGACGTTGACTAGTATGCTTGACCGGATGGAGGCGGCTGGTTTGATAGAACGTGTACCGGATAAAAATAACCGTCGTCAAATTTTTATTGTGATTACCGATAAGGCAAAAGCTTATCGGGAAAAATACGACCAGCTTTCTGAACAAATGAACGACGTGTTTTACGCTGGTTTTGCTGAGGCGGAGATTCGTGATTTTGAAGATAAGCTTCGAAGAATTATTGAAAATTTAGAATGACAAGGAAGGTGATGTTAATGACTGGTAAAGATAAAGCGTTAAAGATTGTAAACAAAGCAGAAATTGTGATGTTGGGGACTGTTGATAAGGCGGGACAGCCGCAGATCAAAGCGTTAATAAAAACTAAAAATGATGGGTTGAAAGAGTTCTGGTTTTGCTCAAATACCTCTTCAAAAAGAGCGCAGCAGATGAAAGAAAACGGGAAAAGTTGTTTGTATTTTACGACAAAAAAATGGGAAGGCGTGATGTTAAATGGCTTTGCAGAACTTTCTTACGATGATGAGGTGCGAAAATCGTTTTGGGATGATAGCATGCTGACGTACTACCCACAGGGCGCGCTCGATCCAGATTTTGTCTTGATAAAGTTTACGGCGACGAGTGGCAATTATTACAAAGCTTTGGTTAATGAAGATTTTGATGTTGCTGATTAAGGAGGCGCGAATATGATTTTCAAACAGGACACATTGGACTATTTACGCGATGTGAAAAAGAACAATAGCAAAACATGGTTTGTAGAAAACAAGGATCGGTATAACGATTCGCTGTTGGAACCATTAAAAGAGCTTGTGGAACAACTCACAGCGACGATGCTTGACATTGACGCAACGTTTGTGGTGGAGCCACGGGTTGACCGGACGATTTCAAGAATTTACCGCGATACGCGCTTTTCAAAAGATAAAAGTTTGTATAAAAACAGGATGTGGGTAACGTTCAAAAAGAAAGGCTCGGACAAGGTTGATTTTCCCACGTTTTTCTTTGAGGTGTCACCGGATGGTTTCTTTTACGGGATGGGCTTTTTTAGCGCGAGTGTGAAATCGATGAACGCGATTAGGACGAAGATCGATGCGGATGAGCAGGCGTTTTTGGTGATCATTCAACGAGTAAAGGATGCGGGGATTTTTCTGCCAGAAGGGGAGAGTTATAAACGCAATCGCTACGAAGGTGTAGAATCCGAAGTGGCTAGCTGGTATAATCGGAAAAATCTTTATTTGATCAACTACTCTGAACATGTGGACGAGCTGTTTTCTGAAGACTTGCCCCAGCGCTTGAAAGAGGGATTTGACTCATTAGCACCGCTATACCGCTTCTTTACGGATGCATTATTCGAGCAAATGCTAAAAGACGAGGGCTTTGAGCGAATGTAATGACGAGATTTAAAAGGTTTTGTCTATGATTTTGTCAAAGTTTAAAAATCATAGACATTTTCTTTCAATAGCACTTCATACACAAGGGCCCTCATTACTTGAGGGTCATTTTCTATCACACCCCCATCTTTTGCCAAGTTTCGCACGCACCTTCTGCTATAATCAATCTACTAAGATAAACCAAGGGGTGGTAGGATGCAGCAGAAAAAAAAGAGAGAGAAAATCAAGGATTTAGGGTTGAAAATCGCGATGGTGATTATTTTTATTATCCTGTTTATCAGTGCGGTCTGGTACGCGAATGACGGGTTTCGCCAAGCGGAAGAGAGCGACCAGTTTCACGAAACGGCGCGGGTTGTGCGCATCTTATCCGAACAGACGGAACTGACCGAGAGCGGCTTTATCCATGGCACCATGGAAGTTGAGTTAGAACTACTCACCGGCGATCAAAGCGGCACAACCGTCCAAGCCACTTATTTTCTCAATCAAGTCACGGATACGCCCCTCGAGGAAAACGACCGCGTCTCGGTGAGGTTATCTATTTACGACCATGACATCACGAGCATTCACATTCAAAACCTGGAGCGTCGTGAAGCGGTGCTTGCCTTCTTTGCCTTATTTCTGGTCGTTTTAGCCGTGCTGGGCGGCAAGCGAGGGGTAATGGCGATCACTAGCCTGGCATTTACGCTGGTATGTATCGTTTTTTTATTGATTCCGTTAATGTTAAAAGGGTTTCCGGTATTACCGACGACCTTTGTGATCCTCGCCGCTGTGACCGTGGTCTCCTTAACTTTTCTCGGGGGATTTTCCAGCAAGAGTGTTTCCGCGATGCTTGGCTGTTTAGTCGGGGTGATGGCGACAGCCATGTTAGCGCGTCTCGGTGGCCGGGTTGCGCACATTTCAGGTTTTCATATGGAAGAGGTTGGCTTGATCCTTGCCACGACGGATTTTCCTGAGGTACAGGCAGGCGGGTTGTTTATTAGTAGCGTGTTGATCGCATCACTGGGGGCGGTGTTGGACACGGCGGTGACGATCGCGTCGACGGTGCATGAGTTGAAGGAAAATAATCCGAAGATTTCGAAAAGGCGCTTGTTTAAAGGGGCGATGAACGTCGGTCGGGATACGATGGGGACGATGACGAGCACGTTGATTTTGGCGTTTGCGGGGACGTCGCTGAACATGTTGATTTTGATTTACAGCATGGGAACGTCGGTGAATCAGCTACTGAACAATGATTTTTTAGTGATTGAAATGTTGCGGAGTATCACGGGAAGTTTGGGGATTATTTTAACGATACCGGCTGTGGCACTGATTAGTAGCCTCACTGAATAAAGGTAGCTGTATTAATTTTACTTAATCGTAGATATTTATGCCGTTTAGTACTGGTTTAGCGCGACAAAATGTGATATAATTTGAGTTTATAGAGATATCCTTTTAGAAAAAAAATCTATTTATTCGGAGTGTTTTATGATGAATAACCACGATATAAAAAAGCGAGCTAACATCACCCCAGGTGTTTATGCGACGGGATCGGCTTCTAGTTTGAAATCAATTGCAAATAAATCACCAGAGGCATATAGTAATAACGTACCGGAAATCACTGAGGCCGATTTGAAAAGAAAAAACGCGGAAGCTGATATGGCAGCTTCGCCTTTTCGTGCTCAACCTTTTATTTCTCCGATTACTGGTAAAAAAGAAAGCAGTAGTAACGTGCACGTGATGATGGCGCACGGGATCTATGACAAATCAGCCGGTAAAGTGATTGATTTAAAAGATCCCATCCTTTTGACGGAAGAAGCCATGGCGAATGCGACGTTTACAGTAACATCGGATGTGGCAAAAATCTTAGCTGAAAATGCGGATGAAAAAATTGTCTCAGTGCCGATTCAGGGAAGATTGGTGTTTTCAACGCTAGAAGGCGAGTTTGAAATTGCGGCTAATTTAGTGCGTGTTCGGTTGGAAGAAAGCGATGTTTATGCGCAATACGATCGCACGCTTCATGACGTTTTGGATGAACAGTTCGGTAAGTTTAAAGGGCCAAAGCCGTTTACCCGAGTAGGCAGTGCTTTGGCTAAGCACGAGAATGTCGACGTTGCTTTAGGGATGACAACGGTGCTAGACGATGGTGATGAGGCGCAGAAAGTGCCGGTTGCAACCGAGCAAGAGGTTGTGACAAACGGAGAGTCTGGTTCGACGTTTTCGATGTCAGTACAAATGAAAGAAGATGAAAGGGTTGAAGCAAAAAAATCTTTTCCTTCTGATTTTTATTACGATGTGCCGAGCTTGGATTTATTGGAAGATTCACAGCCGCGTCAGACGGACGATGATGAGTGGGTGCAGCAGAAGATGGCGATTTTAGAAGCCACGTTTGAGAATTTTGGCGTGGCGGTCACGGTAACCGGTAATTATATTCAAGGTGCCACGGTGACGCAGTTTGAGATTATGCCGGCGCCGGGAACGAAGGTCAGTCGCATTGTGAGTCTGGCGAACGATTTGAAGTTAAGTTTGTCGGTGGATGATTTGCGCATTGAGCAGATGCAAGGAAAAAGCACGATCGGCATTGAGATTGCCAATGAGACGCGCCGCGTTGTTCGTTTGAAAGATGTGCTCTCATCACCGGAGTTTGTTTTGCATGAAAGTCCGCTATACATTGGGCTGGGTGAAGATATTAAAGGGGCCTCGGTGTATGCGGATATTTTGACGATGCCACACGGGTTGATTGCGGGTCAGACGGGTTCGGGGAAGTCGGTGTGCATCAACACGATTCTTGTGAGTATTTTGTGTAAAGCTAAGCCGGACGATGTGCGTTTGATGCTCATTGATCCGAAACGTGTGGAGATGGCGCCTTATAACGACATTCCGCATTTAGTGACCCCGGTCATTACGGATGAGAAGAAAGCGGCAACGGCGTTAGCATGGGCGGTGGATGAGATGGAGCACCGCTACGAATTGTTTGCGAAAAACGGTGTGCGTGACATTAAGACGTTTAACAGGAAAAGGCATTCCTTTGCGTCGTCGCATGAGCAACTACCGTATATCGTGATTATCATTGATGAGCTGGCTGATTT
>WRAJ01000050.1 GCA_009780245.1 Turicibacter sp. | reverse complement strand
TCTCTGGCAGTCCAACCGGATCCGTCTTCGCTTGCACAATGACCGCCACAATCGTCTCAGCGTCTTTAATCAACAACCGCACCGTCTGCACGTCCGTTGTCAACTTAGAACGATCGCACAACAACACAACGTCTACTTGATCCGATACCGTCCCAGACTCCGCACTCACATGCAACCAATCCGCATCGCCTCCCTCAATCACATAATCAAGCGTCCCCACCCCGTCGTTCGCAATCTCAATCACTACCGACGCGTTACCTGCAGACAGAAAATCATCGACCGTAATCGTCATTGGCGCTCCGTAAGTCTTGTGGTAAATCTCCGGATCGTCCTTACGAGAAACAACCAAACGCGGTTTATGTGCCGCTTCAACGATTGTGCGCAACGGGTATCGGTAACCGTCCTCGTTCCAGGTTGTGAACCCGATATGTTCCTCAAGTTCCATGCCCTTCCATTTCCCACCTTTAAAGGCGGCAAAGTCGGCAAACAAGTCGCGGTCACGCCCGATACAGCCGGTAACAAGCTCGGCGTAGTGATTCGCCACCTTCTTGCCTTGCTGGGCATAATGCTGATTCTTCGCCGAATAGACGTGCATTCTCAGTAAATTAATACTCGCAGCAGCTGGCAACCAGACCATGCTGTAATACGCTTCTTTTACATTTCTCACCGATAGTCCCGCTAAAATTTCCTCGTTCATTGTTTCGATGGTCTGAGCGAGCGTTAGCATCCGGTCGGCTTCTAAATAGTGGGCCGGGTGATAAATCGACGCGTTTAGCGCTTCTGGTCGACGCATGGCGTTCATGCGAATGTAGCCTTGCAACACGTCTCCAATTTGAACGTGAAGCTCGGGTGTTAGGGTTGGAAAAGTGCTTTTTGCCCATTGGTTGGTATAGGTTTCGATTTGGTTCGGTGCGTTCGTGCCCCATTTATCAAAGTCGTACGCTAAATCCATGAAGTATTGCAACGGGACTTCGTTGAATTTTAAATCGCCGACGTTGACGATCCAGACATCGCGGACGCCGTAGTCGTAAGCCATAGAGAGTTGTTCCCACGTTCTTTCGTAAGCCGTTGACGGCATCCATTCGTACGAGATCGGGCCGCCGTGATAGTCGAAGTGGTAGTACATGCCGTAGCGACGATCGCCTAGATCCTCGGTTGGTAACGTCCGAACAAAGCCGAAGTTATCCTCGCAGAACATGCAAATGACATCGTCTAAGCCGTCCCAATCTTTCAGACCTTCGGTGTTTTCATCGCCATAGAAATATTCTTCCACTTCTTTATAGATCGCTAACATCTCAGGGTTATTCGAGTTGCCATGTTTTTTCAGTAACTGGCGCTGGTTCGTGATAACGTCTTTTAGCAGGTCGATGTTATCTTTTAACGTTGCTTCTTCCCCTAAAATCTCACTATCGCGTTCGCCACGCATTCCTAGCATCGTGATTTTTTCGTATTTCCCGCTACGTTTAATGCCGTCTTCCCAGTATCTGTTGAGGCCTTCTTTGTTGGTGAAATAGCACCAATCGTTGCCGTACTCGGTTTCCGGACCGCGGTAGATGTCCCATTCTTCACTCGCGCGCAAGCACGGTTCGTGATGCGAAGCGCCCATGACGACGCCGTAAATATCTGCGAGTTCTTCGTTTAACTGGCCCGGTCCGTCGAGCGGGAACGATGAGGTCCACATCGCTGGCCAGAGGTAGTTGCCTTTGAGGCGCAGGAGTAATTCAAAGACGTGGTCGTACATCTCGGCGGTAAAGCCCCCATAATGGTTCGTTGTCCAGTTACCAAAACAAGGCCATTCGTCGTTGATAAAGAAGCCGCGGCACTTTACGCTTGGCTCTTTGGAGAGGGTTGTCACATCATCTTTAATGGTGATTTCGTCGCGTGGCACTGGTTCTGCATCGCCCCAGAAATGCAGGGGTGAGACGCCGATGTATTCAGATAGGGCGAACATGCCGTAGATGGTGCCTCGTTTGTCGCTACCGACGATGACGAGTTGGTTGTCGATGAACTGCGTCGCGTAGACTTCGTTTTTCCCTGCGATGGTTGCGGGGTCGAATTTTCCTTTTGCTATCAGGGCATCGACAAAAGGGCTTTGCCCTAACGTGGCGAAAACGATGTGTGTGTCTTGGGAGATCGTAGTGGCGATGGTTGGCTTGACGCCGACTACTTTTTCAAAATCCTTGGCTACCTTCTCGGCAATCCGTTTCACCCCTTCAAATGCCTGCGCTTCGGTTGCGATGTTGATCGCGCGCGATGTGTTGAATGTTAACTTTGTCTTCATAAAAACGCTCCTCTTGTCTAGTTGATCATTTTGGCAATTTCGAAATTTTCCAAGCCCTGTTGCGAATTCCAAGGGCTAAACCTTCACTTTTCTCACGGAAATCATTGATTTTGTGACGGTCTGGCATGGAAATCAGGGCTAAACCCTCACTTTTCTCACGGAAATCATTGATTTTGTGACGGTCTGGCATAGAAATCAGGGCTAAACCCTCACTTTTCTCACGGAAATCATTGATTTTGTGACGGTCTGCATGACGGCAGTCATTTACCGCTCTTCGAGGGGAACGGTGATGGTGTCCATCAGTTTTATAATCGCCGCGAAGTTATCGCCTGTGTGGATGCTGCCGCCCATAGACAAGCGGTGAGCCAGCACAGACGGGGCAACGAATTTTACATCCTCTGGTAATACGTAGTCACGCCCGTTAAGTGCCGCACACGCTTGTGATGCACGGTAAAGGGCTTTGGCGCCACGGGTCGAGATGCCAACAGTGAAGCGTTCGTCCTTACGGGTTGCCTCAATCATATCCATGATGTAATCTGCCACATCGTCGTGCACTTTTACCTGCGTAAACGTTTCACGGATGTACGTTGTGTCTTCGTCCGACACCACGCGTGCGAGTTCTGCAATGATATCGATGGTCGATTCCCTTTTTAAAACGGATAATTCTTGGGCGCGCGTCATGTAACCTAGCGATAGCCGCATAAAGAAGCGGTCCATTTGCGCATCCGGTAGCGGGAAGGTGCCATACGATTCCAACGGGTTTTGCGTCGCCATGACCATAAAAGGACTCGCTAGTGGGAACGTGGTGCCATCGACGGTGATCTGAAATTCTTCCATGGCTTCAAGCAGACTTGATTGCGTACGCGGCGTGGCGCGGTTGATCTCATCCGCTAGCACGACGTTCGTAAATAACGGGCCTGGTCTGAATTCGAAGTCGGTGATTTTTTGGTTGAAAAAGTGAATCCCAGTTAGGTCGGAAGGCAGCAAATCCGGTGTGAACTGAACGCGTTTAAAATCGCCACCGATCGTTTTAGCAAAGGCACGCAGCAACATGGTCTTCCCCGTCCCCGGCACGTCCTCAAGCAACACGTGGCCCGAGCAAACAAAACAAACGAGCAAAGAGAAGATTTCCTCTTCTTTCCCAACGATCACCTTCGAACAACTGTCAATCACACTTTTCCGATAATTCTCAAATCTATTTAACTCCATGTTTAACACTCCCGTCTTTATCAATTTTAGGCACTTGCAAAAACAATAAACATTCGGTAAATCAGTGAAACCAACGAAATACCGAAGGTTTAGATTGTTTTTCCGCAATTACCTTGTATAGCTGCAGTATATCCGAAAAAGATGAACCACATTTAAATTCGCATCGACTACAACAATACCTTTTTCGGACTTAGCCTCTTTTGAAAAGATTCATCTGTCACGTCTCCTCTCTTGCACTAATCGCGCTCGTTGCTCTGCCACTTTTTCTTTGAAAAACAGACTCTAGTGGCATGTTTTGACCTTTAGCTAATGTTAAAGCCTGTGAAATCGGGTTGAAAATAAAATTATTTCCATATTCAGAGGTGATTGATTGCTGTTTTGCCACTTTTCCTTTGAAAAACTAGCCTTAGTGGCATAACTGACATTTCAGGCGGTCGAAATCAGACTGCACAACCTCTTTCGTCCAAAAAAAGGCGAGTTAATATTTGACTCGCCTTCTGTCGTAGCTACTAACCAACATATTTAACCAGTGTCGCTCGTACCGCGCCTGGGCCGGCGATGAGCTCAACGAACATCGCTTCAACTAGTTCGCCCAATCCCGCTTCGTACAAGTCCACACCAAAGACGTTCGCATTCGAAAGCAGCGGCTTCAACTGCCCGGTATAACTCGCAGGCTCTCCCACCTTAATCCCTGCGACCAGCGCCGTCAATTCTGCTAGCATCGGATCATCCGATAATTCAAACGGCTGAGCGTCATCATCAACGGCCAGCAAATAACGGCACCACCCGGCAAGCGCCAACGGAATCGCCTGCAACTTCTTCGCATCGCCGTCCTTTGCCACATAAGCCTTGATCGTCTCACCAAACCGGATCCCGACCTTCTGCGACGTATCGGTCGCAATGCGTTGCGGTGCATCCGGCATAAACGGATTCGGCAAGCGCACATTAATCACTTCATCCACAAACTCATCCGGCGACAAAATCCCTGGATCTGTCACCACCGGCATCCCCTCAACCGGCCCGATCTGCAACACCAAATTTTTCAGTTGCTCGTCTTTCATCTGATCCGCAATCAACGTATACCCCAACACACACCCGTATACCGCAAGCGCCGTGTGCAGCGGATTCAAGCACGTCGTCACCTTCATTTGCTCAACCTTATTCACCGTCTCTTGATCCGTCAAATAAACCCCGGCACCAATTTTTTCAAAAGCCGGGCGACCATTCGGAAATTTATCTTCGACAACCAAATATTGCGGGACCTCCGCATTAACAAAAGGCGCAATAAACGTCCGCTTTTCAGTCGTAACCGGCGCCATGTCGGCAATGCCAAGCTCTGCCAACTCAGCCGCGATAGATTCAGCCGGGCGTGGCGTGATTTTATCAATCATCGACCACGGAAACGTCACCTTTGATTCGTCGTTTAAATAATCTAAGAATCCCGCTTCAACAAACCCTAAAGCTAGCCACTGCTCAGCCATCGTCGTCACAGCACCTTTTAAAATGGCACCGTTGTGCGCACAGTTATCCATTGAAACCATCGCCACCGGGTATCCCCCTGCTAAATAGCGCTCGTAAATGCTCGCCGTGGCAATGCCCATCGCCGACATAGCAGCCGCTGGACCGCCTGCTACTTCACCGCTGATCCAAGGGAAGAAGTCACCGTTTGCGTCTTTTAACGCGTACCCTTTCTCCGTGATCGTAAAAGATGCCATCTGTAGCGATGGGTTTCTGAAAATCTCCGCTAGTCTTGCCTTATCCGCTTTGATTCCCTCTGCCAAAGACGCCAACACTCGCTTATCGGTCTGACCATCTGCCTTTAGCAAAATACTCAGTACCAGATTGTCAAACGGGGCGTAGATGTCGTCAATAATCTGTTCATCGAACGTTTCAACGCACGTGATCCCGGTTTCCATGAACCCCGCTTCCAACAAATCTTCGGCGACACCGCCTAGAAAAATACGAAAAATATTCCCCGCGCCAAAGTGCACCCACGTCGGATTCGCTTTGGTTTTGCTAATCATCGCTTCCACGTCATATTTCGGAAGCCGAATCCCGTGCTTTTCCCAAGCATTTGTTTCTTTAATCCCTGCTAATGTTAAGTTCATTTCGATCCTCTCCGTCACATTTATTTTCCCATTAGGTTAAAAAACTGTGTTCAAAAACAACTTTCGACCCAATTGGTCAGAAACTTGCAAGTTTTATTTCTTTAGTTTCTCCAATGCTTCCCAGATCCCTTCCATGTATGACGCGCCAATCGCACGGTCGTACAAGCCATACCCTGGCAACGCCTTTTCTCCCCAAATCATGCGCCCGTGATCCGGTCGATAAATCCCATCAAAACCGGTATCGTGAAACGCTTTAATAATCGCAAACATGTCCACTGAACCGTCTCTTGATAAATGCGCTGATTCTTCGAAGTCAATGTCACTGTTGTGACGCACATTTCGCAGGTGAGCAAACGGAATGCGCCCTTTTGCCGCATGAATAATGGCCACCATGTCGTTCTTCGGGTTCGTCCCTAAAGAGCCGCTACAGAAAGTTAAATTATTATGTGGTTTGTCAACCGTTGTTAAGAGGCGGACGATTTGCTCCTTGTTCGTGATGATACGAGGCAACCCGAAAATCGGCCAAGCCGGATCATCCGGGTGGATCGCCATTTTGATGTCGTATTTGTTACACACTTCTTCGATCGCATTTAAGAAATAAACCAAATTCTCAAACAAGATCTCTTCGGTGACATCTTTGTAAGCTTCAAACAACTCCGCAATGCGCTCCATTCGTTCAGGTTCCCATCCCGGTAATAAATGACCACCAGACATCTCTTCCATCGATTCCTTCAACTTCGTCACGTCTACTTTATCAATGATCTCTTGATTATAAGCGAGCGTAAACGACCCGTCTTCGCGCTCACGCCACAGGTCTGTTCGGGTCCAATCAAACACCGGCATAAAGTTATAACACACCGTTTTGATGCCAGCTTTTCCAACCGCTTCTAACGATTTGATATAATTCGCAATGTGCTCCTCACGCTTTGGCGTTCCGATTTTAATGTCGTCTGAAATATTGATTGATTCAATCGCTAAAATCTCCTGACCACCCTCGCGTGCGGCTTTTTGAATCTCCGCCACATCCGCATCCGTCCAAAGCTCACCGGGCAACTTGCCCATCAAAGACGTTACCACACCTTGAATCCCCGGAATTTGCCCAATATCTTTCAGTGACACCGTGTCGTATCCTGGCCCGTACCAACGTAAAGTCATTTTCATTTTTCATCACTTTCCTTTTATCTTATTTTAGAGACTTTGTAAATTGTTTTTACAAAGTCTATTTTACAGGAAAAGACATATTTTATCAAGGTGATAACAAGAAAAAAGCAAGATTCTCGTCTGATGAGATCTTGCTTTCTTATAATATTCAATAATATTCACTTCAATAGTATCAATTTAACAACATACAAACAAACACACCCAACATAAACGGTAGTGGTTGGCTGTTAATTGCTTGCAATTAACAGTCAATCACTACCCCAGTAAGCCAAAAGGCGCGGTAGCTAAAGAGCATTAGACTCACGCAATGATCAGAAACACAAGCAAGTCGTTCACATCATGATCACCGAAAGGGCGCCCACAAACAACAAAACTAACGAGCACACTAAACTAATCACCAAAAGAACACCCACCCTCAACCAAACTAAACAGCCTCCCCCCCATCCCCCTTCTCAATAAACATCTCATAAACATCATCCAAAACCGGATAAGTCAACCGAATAATCCCATACAAAATCGGGCTCGCAAATAAAAACAGCATCAACAGACCAAACCACAACGTCAAAAACAGCAAAACAAAATAAGCCACTGCCAGCACCGCCGTGATCTTAAAGTGCATCAAACAACAATATAAACTCACGCGCAGTAAATGCCGGGTCTTCTTAAACTCAAACCGGGCCGCAACGATCATCATATACGTCACAATCAACGTACTCACACTAGTCGAAACGATCAACGACACCCGCATAAACAGCGACAAATCATCACCGTGCCTCACTGTAAAAAACACGGTGAACACAACGAGCGCGTAAACAAAGCAATACTTGATTGTATCTCTAAAATTATTCTTATAACGTTCGATAAATTCCTTGAAAACGCCAAACGTCGCTTTTTCGTCAGATTCTCGAAATTTGATGGTACAACTCACTAAAGCCGCTAACCCCGGAAGCATCAGCCCGATCGCCACCACATCAAAAAAATTCGGAGTCGTGAATACGATCCACGCACCGGGCACTAATATGCTCAAGTAAAAGAGGATATTAGATAACATAAAATAATAAGAATACGCGGTGAATTCACGCGCAAATCTCGGTCCAAAACGGTTTTGTCTGCTCATTTAAATCATCCTTCTAATGTTAAACTTCCTAAATTCTCTGTGGTGTATGGCAAAGACCCTGTGACGTCGTTCCATGCGGCCGCACTTTGACGGTAACCTTCTTGATTAAAATCGTTAACCTCAATGTCAAAGCCCATGGTTTGACGGGCGGATAAGCCTGATTGGAACGGGATTTTAGCTTCTACTTGATACCCGATTGGTGTGGTTGTAACAAAGGTTTTAAGTGTTGGGACTTCGGCTTTCCCGTTGAAGCTTACCTCGTTTTCAAGCGTGATGGTAATGTGATGCGTGGTTGCGAAAGGGGCGTTGAGGTAGATCGCGATGGCATCTTTGTTGTGGGTTTCTGAGGTTGCCACATCCGCTCGCACGTATAGGTTTTCTTCGTCCCACATGGTGTACGCGATTGCCGTTGCACCTTCCCAAGCGGTTAGTTGCCTTGAGACTGCGAGGGGCTTCGATGTGAGCCATGTTTTTTCGTTACCGAGTTCAGGGGTGCCGCGTTGTGCTGTGGCGACTTGTGTTGTGTCGCGTGCCACTAAGGGATGTGCTTGTAAAAATTTTTCTGGGTCTATTATAGCATGAAACGCTGCTTTAGGGGAATAGTCTTTGTTGAAAATCGTTGGGAACCGTTCGCCTCGCCAGCTTGATTGGTCGTCCAGGCCCCAGAAGGTCACGCGTTTGATGCTGGTTGCGTAGCGTTTGTAGATTTGGAACAATTGCGCGTAGTATTGCGCTTGGAGAAGCGCGTGTTCGTGTGACAAGGTGGTTGCTTTTTCCGAACCTGTTACCGTAACGTCAAGTTCGGTGATGCTGATTTCGATGTCGGATAATTCGCTGAATAATTTCAGGCTGTCTGTAACGGTGTGAACCGGAGTGTTCGTGTGATAATGTCCTTGCATACCGATGCCGTGAATGGGAACCCCGGCTGCTTTGAGCTCTTTGACCATGTA
>WRAJ01000049.1 GCA_009780245.1 Turicibacter sp. | reverse complement strand
CTTTAAGCAAAGGCGGATTGGAAAAGACAAGAAAGAATTTTTAATCTTAAAGTTTCGTAGCATGAAAACCGATGCACCGAAGGATCAACCGACTCATTTATTAAAAGACCCGGATGCACACATCACACGTGTGGGTAAGTTTTTACGAAGAACCTCACTAGATGAAATCCCGCAACTACTTAATATCATCGTCGGTCAAATGAGCATCGTTGGTCCACGCCCAGCCCTTTATAATCAGTATGATCTGATTGCGAAGCGAGACGAAGTTGGCGCCAATGTCATTCACCCTGGCTTAACGGGCTGGGCGCAAGTGAACGGCAGAGATGAGCTTCCAATTGATGTGAAAGTTAAATTTGATGCGGAATACGTGCGTCAAATGTCTTTCTCATTTGATCTACAATGCATCTTAAGGACGTTTAAATCGGTGTCGACTGCCGATGGTGTCATGGAAGGTGGACCTGAGCAATGAAGCGTATTTTAATTACTGGAAAAAACAGCTACATCGGGGAAGCGGTAAAAAGCTGGGTTAAAAAATACCATCAAGATTTTATGATTCACGACCTCTGCGTCAAAGATAACCAATGGAACAGCACGGATTTCACGGTCTACGATGCTGTTTTTCACGTTGCTGGCATCGCTCATTCTGATGTTGGCACGGTCGATGACGAAACGAAAGCGCTGTATTACAAAGTGAATTGCGATTTAGCGATTGCTGTCGCTGAAAAAGCAAGGGCTGAAGGGGTGAAGCAATTTATTTTTATGAGTAGTGCGATTGTCTACGGTGATAGTGCGCCGTTGGGGATCGGTAAGCGTATCACGTCGGATAGTGTGCCAGCGCCAGCTAATTTTTACGGTGATTCAAAATGGCAAGCCGAGCTTGGACTAGCTGCGCTTCGTACCGATGATTTCAAGGTGGCGGTGGTTCGTCCGCCGATGGTTTATGGGTGGGGGTCGAAAGGGAACTATCCGCGATTGGCTCGTCTGGCTCGTAAAATGCCTTTTTTTCCGAATGTGCCTAACGAACGTTCCATCATCCACATTGATAATTTGTGCGAGTTTATTCGTTTGCTCATGGTGAAGGGGGACGACGGTGTATTTCATCCGCAGAACATGGAACATACCAGCACAAGTGGCTTAGTACGTGCGATCGCCGTTGCTCACGGGAAGAACTTGAAATTAGTGAGGCGTCTTGGCCCTTTGGTGTATTGGTTCTCAGGGCGCGTGGGTGTGGTGGATAAAGTGTTCGGCAATTTTAGCTACGACATGGCTTTGAGTGAATATCGTGTTCATTATCGCGTACGGGAGTTTACAGAAAGTATTCGGTTAACTGAAAATAAGGACTGAACCTGAATTGCTCGGGCTCAGTCCTTATTTGTTTACAAAAAAGTTTTGTAATCTTCGTAGTTTTCTCTTAGTAACTCAGGGGTGTTCAACCCGTAAGGGCAATTTCTAATGCAACGTCCGCAGTTGATGCAATCGTCGATTTTGGCCATTTCTTTCTGGTAGTCTTCGTTGGTGAAGTTGCTTGCAACCGCTCGTCTTAATAGCAAAGACATCCGTGCGGCTTGTGGAATATCGATTTTAGCTGGGCACGGTAGGCAGTAGCCGCAAGCGCGACAGAAGTTGCCTGCGAGTTGCTTTCTTTCATCGGCAATCTTTGCTCGTTTTGCGTCGTCTAAAACAGGTGCTTCGTCCTGATAGGACAAGAATTCATCCAGCTCAGACTCTTTTTGAATGCCCCAGATCGGCAGCACATTTTTATACTCGTTTAAATGGGCATAAGTCAAAGCAGAATCTGTGATTAAGCCGCCTGACATGCCTTTCATGACAATAAAGCCAACGTCGTGTTCTTCGCATAATTTGACGATGGCCTCATCTTGCTCTTCGGATAAGAAGTTGAAAGGAAATTGTAACGTTTCATATAACCCTGATAGCACCGCTTCTTTTGCAACGTGAAGCTTGTGACTAGTGATGCCAATGTGCTTGATTTTTCCTTGTCTTTTGGCTTCAAGCATCGCGTCGTATAATCCGTCTTCGCCATCTGGTTTTGGCATGAACGGTGGGTTGTGGAACTGCTGAATGTCAATGTAATCGGTTTTCAGATTTTTCAAGCTGGTTTCGAGGTGTGACCAGAATGTTTTAGCATCTTGAGCACTCGTTTTTGTTGCAATGAAAAGCGATTTTCGTTCTTCTGCGCTAAAGGTTGCGCCAATTTTTTCTTCACTGTCGCTATACGAGCGAGCCGTGTCATAATAGTTAACCCCGTTTTCGTAGGCTTTGCGCATGATGGCACTGGCTTCAGCTTGCGAAATCCGCTGAATCGGTAAGGCACCAAAGCCGTTCTTATTTACTACAATGTTTGTCCGCCCTAGTCTCACTTTATCCATTTAATTTGCCTCCTATGTGCATCTCTATTTGATATCAGTCTTTAAAAGTCACTAGATTGAAAAAATCACCGATCCAGTGACTTTTTTCGAGCCAAATAGATTCAAAAAAGTCACTAAATCCTGAAAATCACCGATCTAGTGACTTTTTTCAAGCCAAATGGGCTCAGAAAAGTCACTAAATCCTGAAAACCACCGGTCCAGTGACTTTTTTCAAGCCAAATGGGCTCAGAAAAGTCACTAAATCCTGAAAACCACTGATCCAGTGACTTTCCCAAAAGCTGAATTAGTTTAAGGATGTGTCTATTATAAATGACACCGCTCACATTGTCAACCTTAACCAATCTAATCAAAGACCCGCTTCGTATTGGCGAAATGCCATTTGCACAAGTCTTTAAACATAGCTTCTCCGTGCGTTGTCACAATCTCCCTAGCGCACTCATCCACTTTGGCGCTAGCCCCTTTTAACACGTCCATCTCCAACCGCTCGCTCAACTCGTCCATGTAAGCAATAAAAGCTGCCCGAGCTAAAATGGAAGCAGCGGCAACCGCGATGTGCACCGATTCACCTTTGCGCACAAAATGAAGGTTGCGCTCCAAAATTTCCGGTTTTTTCGGGAGTTGCTGCAAATATTTAAAATGGTGCTCCTTGCTCACAAATTCATCGACAATGATGTGCGACGGATATTCCGGCAACGCGTCTACCAATTCCCTTAATGTGCGATTATGTAAAAACGATTTCACAACGTGCGCGTTTAAACCATTCGTTATCATCGCATTATAGTGCTTATTCTCGAAAACAACCGTCTTATGTGGTAAAATGCCCTTGATGGCCTCAGCGATTTCCACAATTCGCGGGTCGTTCATGCTCTTTGAATCTCGCACACCAAGTTCTCTTAGCGTTTCAATCTGCCCGCTCTCAACAAAAACAGAAGTGACAACGAGCGGTGCCAAATAATCACCCACTCCCACCTCATCACTGCCAACTGCGCTTAAATCCTTAATATTTACTGGTAATGTCATCCCTATCAACCTTTCAAAAAACGTGAATCTGTGATACAATTATATCACAAATTAACCACGAGGTAAAAATAATGTTAAACACAGAAACTATTTTAGAATTTGACAAAATTAAAAGCGTGCTAAGAACACACTGTCAGACGGAACTGGGGCAGTCGCTGGTGGATGAATTGCGCGTGTTAACGTTAGAGAAACAGATTAAGTATCGACTAAACGAATCCCAAGAAGCACTGACGATCATCAGATCGCTAAGCGCAGCCCCACTCGGTGGCGCAACCGATATCACGGAACTGGTCAAACGGGCTGAAATTGGGTCAATTTTAAGCGCGGAAGATCTACTTGCGATCCGGCAACTGCTCAGCTGCATCACGGATTTGAATAACTTCAAAGTCAGGCTGGCAGACAGCGACATCCAGACCCCGCTTTTCGATAAACAATTAGCAGATGCCACGCCGATCCGTCCGCTACAAGATGCGATAGGTGCCTGTATTGACGAGACAGGTGCAGTGCTAGATGCGGCTTCCCCTGAATTAAGGGGCATCAGGCGCGGCATTCACGCGGCGCATGGGAATGTCCGCGAACGGATGCAGAGTATTTTGAATTCCCGTAAAGATAAATTGACGGAGCCGCTCATTACGCTGCGAAATGGTCGTTTCACATTACCTGTCAAGGCGGAATTTAAAAACACGTTTAAAGGCACCATTCACGACCAGTCGGCCAGTGGGCACACGACGTACATCGAGCCGGCAGAAGTGGTGGCACTCTCGAATAAGCTACAGGCGTTGCAGGTCGAGGAGCGTGCGGAGATTGAGCGCATTTTAAGCCGTCTGACAAACCAGGTTGCAGAACACGTCGAAGCGCTCACACTAAACGTGGACGTCATTCGTCAGCTCGATTTTATGTTTGCCAAGGGACGCTACGCTGAAACGATAAAAGGGATTATGCCACGACCAAGCAGCACAGGTGAACTCAAACTAATCCAAGCCCGTCATCCACTCATCGATGCGGAAACGGTCGTGGCCAATGACATCGTCCTTGCATCCTCAGATAAAGCCATGGTCATTACCGGCCCGAACACAGGGGGAAAGACGGTGACGCTCAAGACGATCGGCTTGCTATCGCTGATGATGCAAAGTGGGTTGTTAGTACCGGCGCATGAATCGAGCGAAATGATTATTTTTGATCACATTTTTGCGGACATTGGGGATGAGCAATCGATTGAGCAGAGCTTGTCGACGTTCTCATCGCATATGACGAACATTGTGCACATTACAAAGCGATTGACACCGAATAGTCTGGTATTATTTGATGAGCTTGGTGCGGGGACCGACCCGAAGGAAGGGGCGTCACTGGCCATGGCGATTTTGGATTATGTGAAGATACGGGCGAAGCTAACGGTGGCGACGTCCCACTTTTCGGAGCTTAAAGCGTATGCTTATGACGCGACCGATGTGGTCAATGCATCGGTCGAATTTAACGTGGAGACACTATCTCCCACTTATCGGTTGTTGCTTGGGATTCCGGGTCGTTCCAACGCTTTTGAAATCTCTAAAAAATTAGGGTTGCTGGGTGTGATTTTAGACGCTGCGCACGCTGGCAATGCGGCGAATCAGACGGAAGTTAGTGAGTTGATTACGAAGATTGAGGATAAGGGGTTGGAGCTGGATCAGTTGTTGCAGACGACAGAGGCGGAAAATAAGGCGGCGCTTCAGTTACGGAAGGACTACGAGGAAAAGTTAGCGAAATTTGAGGTTACGCGGGAAAAGGAAATTGAAAAAGCGCGCTTGGAGGGTGAGCAGGCGGTGAAAGAGGCGCGCGAGACAGCGGAGCGGATTGTGAAAGAGCTGCGCGAAACGAAGAAGAATGCGGCGGTGAAGGATCACGAGTTGACGTCGAAATTGTCGGAACTTTCTGAGCAGGAGGCGCGTCATCAAGAGAAATTTAAGAAGCGGGCGAAAAATGAAAAACCCCTTGAGCCGGGCGATGAGGTCATGGTGCTGTCGCTGGCGCGTCAAGGTGAGCTGGTGAAATTGAATAAAAGCGGCGAATGGACGGTGGCGATGGGCGTGATGACGGTTAATTTGAAACCGGACGATTTGCAATATATCAAGCCGCCAGGCAAGCCAAAGAAAAAGCGTAACGTACGCGGTGGTAGCATGTCGGTCAAAGGCAACACCAATGCGCGAGGGAAACTGGATTTACGTGGTGAACGTTACGAAGAGGCGATGTTGTTACTTGACCAGTATTTTGATCAAGTGATGTTGGCGAATTACGACACGGTGACCATCATCCACGGTCACGGCACGGGTGCGATTCGTAACGGCGTGCAAAAGTATTTAAGAGGAAAGCCGTTTGTGGCCGAATTCCGCTACGGTGGCGAAGCGGAAGGCGGAATGGGAGCGACGGTGGTAACGTTAAAATAACTAACTTGATGTGGGTAATACTACTTTAGTGATGGAAAAAAGCGCTGAATTGTGTTATAATAGTAGAATTAATTTTTCTTAAGTGAAAGGGTGACGAGATGAATCGTTTAACGGATGCACAACGCACTGAAATCAGAAATATTTTTAACCGACACCAGCCGATGCAGACACGCGTTTTTGAAGATATTCAACCCCGAAAATTAAAGAATGCGAAAGAAAGCATGGGGCGTGGCATGGGCGATGACGAGGAAATTTTTCTGTTGTATGACGACACGGTTTTTGGCTCTGGAAAAAACGGTGTGCTTTTAACGACAAAAGGCATGTACGCTAGGGGAATTGGTGAAGGTTCGATGTTTATTGTTTACGATGACATTGCTTCAATGTCCCGGAATTTTTCAACCATTACGGTACGGCCAAAAAGCGGGCAAGAATTCAAAATTGATGCCAATCACGACACGACCAAAGCGACCGCGATGTTAGATGAATTAACGCGCTACATGCAGACGGAATTTGGATCAGGACAGTCATCGTTGCAAACACCAGACGTTACGGCATCGCCACGAAACCGTGAATGTCAAGGTTGTGGTGCTGTGGCGCAGCCGAATCAGAATTTCTGTGAATACTGCGGTTCACCGGTTTAATTGGCATAGTAAAAGTCACGGAATGATTAAATTTCGAGGATTAATGACTTTTCAGGGCTAAAAATCATGTCAAAAAGTCACGGAATGATTGAATTTCGAGGATTAATGACTTTTCAGGGCTAAAAATCACGTCAAAAAGTCACGGAATGATTAAATTTCAAGGATTAATGACTTTTCAAGGCAAGAGGGCGTAATATGTAAATGAGATTAATTTTAAAAAGTGAGGTTTTGAAACATGGCTTTAGTAGAAGTAGTAAAGTATAACGGAAGCCCGGACGTCTTCGCGTGGC
Organism: Turicibacter sp.; assembly: GCA_009780245.1. Classification (GTDB taxonomy): domain Bacteria; phylum Bacillota_I; class Bacilli_A; order MOL361; family Turicibacteraceae; genus WRKJ01. The sequence goes on along the minus strand of WRAJ01000049.1, from coordinate 3,194 downwards.
GCTTCCCAGAAACGGAATTAGGAACCTGGACGCAGTTGATCGTTAACGAATCGCAAGAGGCCATTCTATTTAAAGGCGGTCAAGCGTACGATGTGTTTGGCCCGGGGCGTCACACGTTGTCAACCGCAAACATCCCCATTTTAAATCGGCTGATCAATCTACCATTTGGCGGTCGTTCGCCGTTTACCGCTGAGGTGTGGTTCATTAATAAGCAGCACTCACTGGACATTAAATGGGGCACGCCAACGCCGATTCAGCTGAAGGATCCGCGGTATAGCATCATGATCCCGGTGCGTGCATTCGGTCAGTTCGGCATCACGGTCGAAGATTCAAAGCCTTTTATTACGAAATTGGTAGGAACGTTGCCGACGTTTGGGTCGCAGGAAATCATTAATTTTTTCCGTGGTCTCTATTTGACGAAAGTGCGCACGGTCATTTCCCAGTACATTGCGAAAAAGGAAATCAGTATATTAGAGATAAATGCGTATTTGTTGGAACTGTCTGATGATTTAAAAGAAAGTATTGATTCAAGGTTACGGAGTGAATACGGCATTCGGTTGCTCAACTTCTTTGTGAATGATATTAGCATTCCGGAAGACGACCCGGGGGTAGCTCAGCTCAAGTCAGCCCTTGCTAAACGAGCAGAGATGGATATCAAAGGTTTCGATTACACGCAAGAGCGCTCGTTTGATACGATGCAAACCGCAGCGGGTAATCAAGGTCAAGCGGGTAACATGATGGGCGCTGGCATGGGAATGGGCATGGGCTTCGGAATGGGCGGTGCTATGGGTCAGGGCATGGCGGACATGACGCAGAACATTCAAACACAGCGAACGAAAAATTGTCAAAATTGCAACAACAGCATGGATGAAAATGTGCGCTTCTGTGGCAACTGTGGGCACGATACACAAGCTGTAACAGCAGCTCCAGAACCGGACGTCCCAACGATTGCCTGCGAATGCGGACACAACTACGCGCAAGGGTATAAGTTCTGTCCAAAATGTGGCACAAGCGCACCGGTTGCGAACGCTTGTATTAGCTGTCACGAAGAAATTGGAGAAGGCGCAAGGTTCTGCCAGCATTGCGGTGCTTCGCAAGTTGTGCCAATGCATCAGAACTGTCCAAACTGCGACGCTGAATGCGCAGCGGATGCAAAATTCTGTATGTCTTGTGGAACTGGTTTAGATAGTTAGGAGGTTAATAGTGATGTTTAACTTAGAAAAAATAGGTCCAACGATTATGAAAATTATCGGGGGATTGGTTATCCTGTTAACATTCATTTTATTTTTTATGAGTACTTCGGATAGGTACGCAACCCATTGGATGGGATTGTTGTTCCTAGTTGCAGCGGAAGTCATGTTTTTCTTTGGCGTCCCGTTTATTACCCAATCAAAGCCCCAACATAATGGCACGTTACTATCATCTGGCGCAGCTACGATCTTAGCTTTGTACATGGGAGTGGCCTTGATATTAGCTTTATTGTCAGGCTTATTTACTGGTGCACTCACGTTTTACATGGTTCTGCAGTTGACGTTCTTCTTTGTTGCGATCATTTTAACGTTATTACTTTACGCGTTTTCGCATAAAGTAAATAAGGACATCGAAAAAACGTTAGTGGAGCGTGAAGAAAAAGGTTGGGAAGCTAAGCGGGGGAAGTTTTAAGGAAGTAGGTTAGTGTTATGAATAGAAGACAAAGAGCACCGTGGTGGTTTGGGTTTGCCTTTATTGGTGTGGCGATGGTCCCACTTTTGGCAGCTGGGAATAAAACTAAAAATCGCTTGTGGACAGGTCTCGGTGTGTTTCATCTTTTTTGGTTCATGCTTAGACCGGCAGACGCGTCTATCGGACTAGTCTCGATTGGTTTATCGATTTATACCGTCGTCGTGGTTCGTAAGCAATTCTTAACGGAAATGGAAGTGCAAAGTGCATTAAAAAGCCCTCAACCTGTGCAGCACCAACAGCCTACGATTCATCCAAATCACTTGCATGAGTTACATGCTTGGTCGTGCACAGGCTGCGGTGCAGAGAATCACAATGCGATGGCGATTTGTGAATATTGTGGCGTTGCGATGAAATAAGTATTAACTTTATTTAAGGTGGAATGACGATGATGAATAGAAAACAAAGAATGCCATGGTGGTTTTGGTTGACGGTTATCGCTGCCTTTGGCTTGCTGAATTTTATCCCGCTGCTGGTGCTTGGATCAAAAATCAAGCAGAAAAAGTGGACGATGTTAGGGATGACGCAGCTTGGTTTGTGGGTATTGCTCATTGTGATGGCTGGTATGGCAGCTAGCAACCCAACGATAGACAATTTCGGAGAAACGATCACGTCATTACTTATCGCTTTTTCAATCGGACTAATTTTTTACATGATTTTCGTCGTGCGTACAACGTATTTAAGAGAAATGGAAATCCAAGCTGCCATGAAACAGCCACAACAAAATATGCAGTCTCAACCCGAAAGTCCTCACCAACCGGCAACACCTACGGCGCAACTTGCAAAGATGCACGCGTGGTCTTGTACGGGCTGTGGCGCAGAGAATAACAATGCAGCCGCGGTTTGCGAGTACTGTGGCGTGGCGATGAAATCATCCTAATCAAAACAATACCCATAATTTAAGCGAGATTTTGGCATGATCGTACGAGTGAAACAAGATTGCTATTGACTTTTTTTTGAAAACACCTATAATCTTCACTGTTGAGAACCTTGACAATTAACGTCGAATGATCAATAATAAACGAGGACGAGGTGTTTTTATTATGAAGAAAATAAAGATTAGTAAATTATGGTTATTGGCGCTCATCGTGCCAATGTTATTCTTGGTTGCTTGCGACAGCGACGATGACACAGACGTAGACGACACGCCAGAGACAACAGAAGTGGCAGACGATGCTGAAAATGGTGATGAGGCTGAGGCGATTAACCCAATCACAGTAGCAGAAATCGAAGCGGCTCAAGTGGCGTGGGGAGAAGGATTAGTTTCAATTAGTACAGCATTCAATGACGGCGAAGACTACGTGTCAATCGCAGTAGCGGTACTTGAAGACCTATACGGCTATGAGTATGGACCAGTATTATTCAAGCCAACCATCGCAAGCGATGTGCCTTTCCGTTTTGATTGGGACGGTGCTGCTAGCTACTTCATCGGTACTTCTGCGCCTCAAACGATCGACGAAGACGCAGCTGGTTTT
>WRAJ01000048.1 GCA_009780245.1 Turicibacter sp. | reverse complement strand
TCGGTAGCTCAGCTGGATAGAGCAACGGCCTTCTAAGCCGTCGGTCGGGAGTTCGAATCTCTCCCGGGATGCCATTTTTTTTATTAAAATAAACCTACAATTAAGTTGTAGTTTTTTTTTGCCTTATAATTATTAGCACTCTTGTTGACTGAGTGCCAAAAGTGTGTTATAATACTTAACAGAATAGGAAATAATAAATAACAAGTAAAGGAGAAGTGACATGAACATTAATAAAATGACAGAAAAATTACAGCACGGGTTAAACGACGCTAGTTCGCTTGCGATGAGTATGAATCATCCGGAAGTCGACACGCCACATTTATTCCAGGCGTTCCTGCAAGACGCCGATGGACTAACACCGCGTGTTTTAACGAAAATGGCATTGCCGGTTGAGCAGATCAAGCAGGAAGTGACCCAGATATTAAGTCGTAAGTCTTCGGTGAGTGGTGGCAACGCGCAACCGCACATCTCGGCTGATTTGAACCGCATCCTATTAAAGGCAGATGACCTTGCACGAGCGTGGGATGACCAGTATTTATCGGTTGAGCATGCCTTTTTAAGCTTATTAAAATCAGGTAATCATGACCTAAAGCAACTCATTAAGAAGTTTGGGATTAACGAGAAACAAGTAAAGGAAACGATTGCGCAGATCAGGGGGAATGCGAAGGTGATGACACAGAATCCGGAGGCGACGTACGAGGTGCTTGAGAAGTACGGGCGTGACCTTGTGGCGGATGTGCGCGAGGGGAAAATTGACCCGGTCATTGGGCGCGACGAGGAGATCAGGCGGGCGACGCGGATTTTGTCGCGGAAGACGAAGAATAACCCGGTATTGATTGGTGAGCCAGGCGTTGGTAAGACGGCGATTGTCGAGGGTCTCGCGTGGCGCATTGTGCGCGGGGATGTGCCGGAAAGTTTGAAGGAGAAGACGATTTTTGAGCTGGACATGGCATCGCTAGTCGCGGGGGCGAAGTATCGCGGTGAATTTGAAGAGCGTTTGAAGGCCGTGTTGAACGAGGTGAAAAGCAGTGAGGGGCAGATCATCTTGTTTATTGATGAGATTCATAACATCGTGGGCGCGGGCCGAACAGAAGGGGCGATGGATGCCGGTAATTTGCTGAAGCCGCTCCTAGCGCGTGGGGAACTGCGCTGTATCGGGGCGACGACGCTTAAAGAACACCGCGAATACATCGAAAAAGACCCGGCCCTCGAGCGCCGTTTCCAGAAAATCCAAGTGGCCGAGCCAACGGTGGAAGACACGGTGTCAATCCTCCGTGGCCTGAAAGAACGCTTTGAAGTCCATCACCGCGTCAGCATCTCCGACGCTGCCATTGTCGCCTCGGCTACGATGTCAAATCGTTATATCACCGATAGATTTTTACCGGATAAAGCGATCGATCTCATTGATGAAGCTTGCGCGACCATCCGTACCGAGATCGACTCCCTCCCAGAAGAACTGGATCGCATCGAACGCCGCGTGACGCAGCTAGAAATCGAAGAAGCCGCGCTGAAAAAAGAAGCCGATGAGAATAGCAAGAAACGGCTGGAAGTGCTGCAAGAAGAACTCGGTAATCTAAAGGACGAGTTGAATCTCATGCGCCTGCAGTGGGAACAAGAAAAATTAGCGATTCACGGCGTGGCGGATTTGAAAGCCGAGCTTGAGGCGGCGAAGCGTCGCTTCGACGAAGCTCAGAGTGTCGGTGACTACGAACTAGCAGCGGAGCTGCAATACGGGGAAATCCCTCGATTAGAAAAGCAGATCACCGAAGCTGAGACAGCTGGCGAAATGAACGGCGATTCAGATAAACGCTTGCTGCGCGAAAACGTCACCGAGGAAGAAATCGCCGACATCATTTCGCGCTGGACCGGGATTCCGGTCGCGAAACTCGTGCAAGGCGAGCGCGAAAAATTGCTGCACCTAAAAGACGATATCAAGCGCCGCGTTTCCGGCCAAGACTTGGCGATCGATGTGGTCGGCGATGCGATCATCCGTGCGCGGGCTGGTATCAAAGACCCGCACCGTCCGATCGGCTCATTCTTATTCCTTGGCCCAACCGGCGTTGGGAAAACGGAGCTGGCTAAAGCTTTAGCAGAATTCCTCTTCGATAGCGAAGAGCACGTTGTGCGGATTGATATGAGCGAGTACATGGAAAAGCACGCCGTTTCGCGCTTAGTCGGAGCGCCCCCGGGTTACGTCGGCTACGAAGAAGGGGGGCAACTGACCGAAGCGATTCGCCGCAAACCGTATGCGATTGTCCTCTTGGATGAGGTCGAAAAAGCCCATCCGGACGTCTTTAACATTCTGTTGCAAATTTTAGACGATGGGCGCATCACGGATTCGCACGGCCGCACGGTTGACTTTAAAAACACCATTATCATCATGACGTCGAATATCGGATCGCAAATCCTCCTGGAAGAACCTGATTTCGAGGAAGCAAAACGGCAAATAGAAGGGGTGTTGCGTGGGACTTTTAAGCCCGAACTCCTGAACCGAATCGATGAAACGATTACTTTCAACCCGTTATCACCGGCGATCATTTACAAAATCGTTGACAAATTTATTGATCTTTTGAATCAGCGGTTAAAGGACGATCGGATAAAGATCACGTTAACGGAAGCCGCGCACGCGTTTGTCGCCGAGCAAGGTTTTGATGCGGTGTACGGCGCGCGCCCGTTGAAGCGATTTATTCAGCGGACCATTGAAACAAAAGTGGCCCACGCGATCATTGCCGGGGAAATCGTGGCAGATACCGAGGTGCTGGTGGATGTGGTCGACGGGGAAATGGTGTTGAAGTAACGGGGTGGACGTGCTATGATAGACGTAGCAATTTCCGCATGAAACGGAGCGACTAGAATGAAAAATAGGTACCAAAGAAAATTGTTGTGCTTAGCGATCGTGAGTGTGTTAGCCACGGTCGCTTTAGCAGGTTGTATCTTTACCGAGAATCATGCACCGCTATCACCGATGGAAGTGGTTGTTTTTGGGTTAGGACGTGCGGATGCGATCTTAATTACGACCGAACATCATGCGGTGATGATTGATACCGGTGAGAATCAGCACGGACCTGATATTGTGGCTTATTTGCTTAGTCAGAACATCACCACGCTGGATTATTTGATCATTACACACTTTGATCGCGATCACGTCGGGGGTGCGCATCATATGATTGATGCCATTGATGTGCAGACGGTGATTGTCCCGAATTACAGTCGTGACACCCAACACGTGGCCAATTTATATCGGGCGATGGGAGACGCTAATCTCGAGCCATTTGTATTAACAGAGGCACTTCGTTTCACCCTTGATGAGGCTGCGTTTATTATCGATCCCACACACAAGCCCTATTTTGCTTTCGGCGATGGCAGCGACGTGGGTGATGAAGCACCACGTTCCAATAATTTCTCCATCGTTGTGAGTATCTCCCACGGTGAGAATGATTTTCTCTTCACAGGCGATGCTCAATCCAGGCGCATGCGAGAGGTAATGGCGAATCAGAACCTCATGCGGTTAGAGTATGATTTCCTTAAAGTGCCGCGACACGGTCGTTACATGAGTCGCAGTAGTGAATTTATCCAGACCATTCGTCCAAGGTACGCCGTGATAACGGATTCGTACGAACGCCCAGCAGACGAAGAGACGATCGTGGCCTTGGACGCGGTTGATGCGCAAGTGTTTTTTGCACGCACGTCCGGTATTCACGTGCTGAGCGATGGCATTGATTTGGTGGTTGTGTACAAAGATTTTTTTGCACTAGAATAGCAACTAAAAATATTAAATAAGAAAGAACATGGTAGGCACTGCGGGCTCATTCTCGGGAGTGCTTTCCTTTTGTTGTTGGGTTACTTAATGTAATTGAGTTACATTTCAATTTGCTATCGACGTTCACCCATTTCTGTAGTATAATGAGGAGGTGAAATTTTGTCGATATAGAATAAGACACTTATTTGAACAGGATGGCTGTTTTTTTATGTGTAAAAATGGGAGTGAAAAGTATGCTAGATGTAATTAAAAGAGACGGTAATAAAGCGCCGTTTAATGCTTCGAAAATTTCCGAAGCGATTTTAAAGGCGATGCGTTATGGAAGCGGAATCGTCAATGAAAAAGTGGCCTATGACGTGGCACAAGAGATTGAAAGAGAATATCTAGCATCCGGTCAGACACCGTCGATCTTGCGCATTGAGGAATCTGTTTTTAAAAAACTATCAGAACGTGGACATGAGTCTACGGCACGTGCGTACGAGGGATACCGCGCGATTCAGCAGTTCAAGCGTGAGACGAACACGTCGGATGACAGCATTTTAAGCTTGGTCAATTTTGCCAACGAAGACGTCATGCAAGAAAACTCAAACAAAAACCCTTTGATTGCTTCGACCCAACGCGACTTGATTGCCGGTGAAGTGTCAAAAGACATCACACGCAGATTGAAATTGCCGGCTCGTATCGTGCAAGCCCACGATGAAGGGGTGTTACATTTTCACGACATGGACTATTTTATGCAGTCGATTTTTAACTGCTGCTTGATTAATATTAAAGACATGTTTGATAACGGGACGGTCATTAATAAGCGCATGATCGAAACGCCGCGAAGTTTTCAGGTGGCTTGTACAGTCATGACACAAATCATTGCTCAAGTCGCATCGTCTCAGTACGGCGGTCAATCGATTGATATTCGTCATCTTGGTAAATACTTACGGGTTAGTCGCAACAAGTATCGCGAGATGTTAGCGGACACGATGACCAACGAGGCTGAACTGGTAGAGGCGGTTGAAAAATTAACTCAAAAAGAATTATCATCGGGTGTGCAAACGATTCAGTATCAGATTAACACGTTGATGACGACGAACGGTCAGAGCCCGTTTGTGACGTTGTTTTTGAACATGGACACGACGGACGAGTATGCGCCTGAGATTGCGGATATCATTGAAGAAATTTTGCGCCAACGCATTGTTGGCATTAAGAATGAGAAGGGCGTTTATACGACGCCGACGTTCCCGAAACTGATTTACGTGTTGCACGATCATAACTGTTTAGACGGTGGGGAGTACGATTATTTGACGGAAATTGCGGCGGAGTGTAGTGCCAAGCGCTTGTATCCGGATTATATTTCGGCGAAAGAGATGCGTAAGATTTACGAGGGGAACGTGTTTTCACCGATGGGGTGTCGTAGCTTTTTATCGCCGTGGCAGGATGACGATGGCGAGTATAAATTTGAAGGGCGTTTTAACCAGGGCGTGGTGAGTTTGAATTTGCCTCAGATCGGGATCATTGCGGGCGGTGACGAGGCGCGTTTCTGGTCGCTGCTTGATAACCGCTTGAATCTGTGCTTTGAAGCGTTGATGTGTAAGCACGAGTCGTTGAAAGGCACGTTATCCGATGAGTCGCCGATTCATTGGCAGTACGGGGCGATTGCGCGATTGGAATCTGGGGAAGTGATCGATAAGTTGTTAATGGACGGTTATTCCACGATCTCACTCGGTTATATCGGGGTTTATGAATTAACGAAACTGATGACGGGGGTTTCGCACGTTGAAAGGCGTGGCGAGGCGTTTGCGGTGAAGTTGATGAACCACTTGAATGCGACGGTGAGAAGCTGGAAAGAGGAGACGGGGATTGGGTTCGGACTTTACGGGACGCCAGCGGAGTCGTTGTGCTATCGTTTTGCGAAAATCGATTTGATGAAGTACGGCGAGATCAGTGACGTGACGGACAAAGGGTATTACACGAACAGCTATCACGTGGACGTGCGCGAGGAGATCGATGCGTTTGCGAAGCTGAGCTTTGAGGCGAAATTCCAACCGATTTCAACTGGGGGCTGTATTTCGTACATTGAAATTCCGAATATGTTCCATAACATGGATGCTTTAAAACAATTGATTAACTATATCTATCATCACATCCAGTACGCAGAGTTTAATACAAAATCGGATTGCTGTCACAAGTGTGATTTTGAGGGTGAGATCGTGGTGACGGATGATCTGGTGTGGAAGTGTCCGAACTGCGGCAACACTGACATGGCAAAGATGAACGTGATTCGCCGCACCTGCGGTTACTTGGGCGATAATTTCTGGAACAAAGGGAAGACGGCTGAGATTAAGGATCGTGTGTTGCATTTGTAGGGTGTGCTTTTTAGTTTTGTTGAGTGTGGGCGCCCTTTCGGTGACCATGATGTGAACGACTTTTGATGTGTTTTTGGTCATTGCGTTTGTTTTATACTCTTTAGCTACCGCGCGCCCGTGAAACTTGCGAATTTTATTCGCATTAGTTGAACCAGTGCCAAAGCTTAGAAAGTTGTAAAACTTTCTGCTTGTGGTGCCTTTTGGCTTACTGGGGTATAGTGGATAGCTGTTAGTTAGTGAATAAGGATGTGCATAAAAGATGAGTGAGAAAATTTATTTTGCGAAAGTGAAGAACGAGGGAATTATCCCATCTAAACGCGAAGAAGACGGGGCGTTTGATGTGTATGCCTGTTTTGAGGACGATTATTTATTGCTTGATCCGCACGAAACGAAGCTGGTGCCGACGGGAATTGCTTCGGCCTTCTCAGCGGACTACGTGGCGGTGATCAAAGAGCGTGGTTCAACGGGCACGAAAGGCATCGGGCAACGTTGCGGGGTCATCGATTCCGGGTATCGTGGCGAATGGTTTATTCCGATTACCAATCACAATGACAAGCCGCTCGTCATTGCCAAAGAGCAAGCGGCCAAGCATTTCGAGCAAGCGTTGGTGTACCCTTATGAAAAAGCGATCGCACAATGCTTAATGGTCGTTGTGCCAAAGCTGGCGATCGAAGAAGTGTCTCGCGTTGATCTGATGAAGTTCGAATCGGATCGCGGAACCGGCGCGCTTGGTTCCAGCGGGAAATAAAGACATATAAAAAAGAATTGATTCCAGGAATTTCTGAAGAATCAATTCTTTTTATATGATGGTCATTGTAATTATTGATTAAGCGCCTCTTCATTTTGGCGAACAATCGCATCGTATTGTATTTGCAATAGCTCGTGGTGGAACGTTAAATGATGCTCCGCTCTCAAACCAATCATAAAATGAGTGAAATGCTCAGGATTCATTTGCAGACGTGCGATTTCAAATTCGCGATGTTCCTCTAGCGTTAACCCTTCGCTGAACTCATTAACGAAGATGATGTGGTAACCAAACTCCGTTAGTACCGGCTCCGTTGTGAAAGTGTCTTCTTCTAGTGCAAACGCAGCCACTTCAAATTCCTCAACCATGCGGCTCGGGATCGTCAATGAGCCTAAGAATCCGCCAGAGAAAGACGAATCACACAAGCTATGGTCAAAAGCCAGTTCTGCAAAGCGTTCGACCAATAAGTCGTTGTTATCGATTTCTTGAAGCTCATCGATCATCTCAGTTGCTTCATCGTAAGTTTCGACTAAAATGTGAAACACGCTTCGGTGTGGCACATAGTTTTCATATAATTCTTGCACACGCGCCTCGTCCGGCTGGAAATCAGCAGACTCAAACGCAACTTCTTGTAGTAACATGAGTAAAAAGTGATCAAAAATTTCGCGCTCAGTGGTTAAGCCCATCATTTCCATTTGCGGATAGAACAAGCCCATCATGTTACGCATCGCCACATTAATGTTCTCTCTCACGTCATCGTGATCAACGTCGAACGTTTGATCTAAAATGTTAAGGTCAATGTATGACATTGCAGCAGAATTGCCAGTTAAAGCAAAGCGAGCAACTAATTGTTCGAACAACTCATCCACTGTTAATTGTGCGTCACCTAATGTGGCAATTGCCGTCCCGTGATTCGTTGACGAATTAACGTTAATGTCTTCAACTTCCCACAGTTCTAAGAAGGTTTCATAGTTATCTGTGAGGTAACTGCTATGAATGACAAGACCAGCTTCGTAACGAATGTTCGCCAGCGTTTCTTGGCCGAAGCTTTGATCATTCAGGCGTTCGTCGATTAACCACGCTTCGATGTCATCACGAACGTCCTCGAACGTCAGTGGTGCTTCTTCGTACTCGTCCGCATCCTCATCGTCTTCATCGGTCTCAACCTCTGAATCTTCATAGTCGCCGTCCTCTTCCCCATCATTGTCCGCATCGCTTTCGCCATACGCATCGTCGTTATCATCTGGGTCAACAGCGAACCACTCGTTGTAAATTTCAATGATTTCGTCTTCATCGATTTCGATAGCGTCTGTCACGGCTTGTTGGCGCATTAAGCCTAACCTGACTTCTCTGATATAAGCGTCTAGATCAACAAAACCGTGAACCAATAGTAGTTCTGCAAATTCGGCATCGCTGAGACCCATTTGCACCATTTCCACTTGCATGGTGATCTGACTTTCATCGATTTCGACGAGATCAGCTAGCATGATGTAATCGGCCCAGTCTAAAATCGTTGAATTAGCCATGTTTAAGCCAACGCCACTTGTTGCAATCATTTCCAATAATTCTTGGTTCGTTATTTCAATCGAATCCGTTTCGATAATGACATGAGACCCGTTGTCAAGTGTCACATCAAAGCTAGATCCTCCGCAAGCCGTTAACACCAATGTCGTAGCTGCTATTGTAAGTAAACCTATGTATTTTAGTAATGACTTCATTACCCTTTCACTTCCTTTTAAAAGAATACCGTCAAATATGATACCACATTTTAACCTACCATTCAATAAAATTAAAGTCATACAAAGTGTAACATGAAGAAAAATACAAAATTTAATCGCATTATAAGGGAAATCACATAGTATATAGCAAGAGGCAATACGACTTTAGTATTCGCTTCGGATTTTTAGTAAGCTCTCATAGAGCTGTTTATATTACGAAGGAGTTGGTATCATGTTAGGTGGAAATAACTTTGCGTTCATTTTAGTTTTATTCATTTTATTAGTAATCATTGGTTACTCAAGCTTCGGATGGGGTTATTAGTTTAATACTTTAGATGAGCTTAAATTTTAAAATCAAAGGGGCGATTATCTATGTTTTTTGGAAATAACGGTGCATTCATTCTAGTTATTTTTATTTTATTAGTTGTCATCGGAAGCTGCGCTTACGCCTGGTAATCTGATAAGCAAAATAAATAGTACTGACGCGGTGGTTTTAGAGATAAAACACGCGCGTCAGTTTTTTTGATTTTGCTGGAGGAGATGGTTTTCGGCTTTCGCTCGTAGTAGAATCATTGCAAATATCGAATTTTATGTTAAAAACATGTAAAAAACCAAGAAATCAGTTGCAAGTACGAGGCAAATGTGCTAGAATTTAAGACACTTAATGTTCTTGCGTGTTTCAAAGACGGCGTTTGTTGCTCCAGGCATCATTTGATTTTTCTTTAGATTAAGCTTGCGTTAAGGATTCAATTTTTAGGAGGTACTAGACATGGCTCAAGGTACAGTAAAATGGTTTAACTCGGAAAAAGGATTCGGATTCATCACAACTGAAGAAGGACAAGATGTATTTGCTCACTTCTCAGCAATCGAAGGAGACGGATTCAAGAGTTTAGAAGAAGGTCAAGACGTAAGCTTCGACGTAGTTGAAGGAGATCGCGGACCTCAAGCAGCTAACATCGTTAAGCTGTAATTGTTGGGAAGCGCGCAAGCACTGAACCGATAATTAAAAGAAAATCACCAGTTGGACACATTGTCTGAGTGGTGATTTTTTTATTTGCCTTGTGGAACGACCCTAAATCGTGAAATACAGGATATCGTGGTCATTTTTGATTGGGGTTGATGTGAAAACTCACTATAACTCCTTAAATAGAAGGATTCATAGGGAATAATTGATGAGTTTGCACCCGAAATTTACTGTAAAGTTTATATATGAGGTATTTATAGTGAAGGTATCGCTATTTTGAGCAAAAAATTCACTGTAAAGCTGCTATATGAGGTGTTTATAGTGAATATATCGCTATTTCGAGCAAAAAATTCACTGTAAATCATCTATTAAGGGTTGTCACAGTGAATTTACCAAAGATTTACGGTAGTGTCAATAATTATGTGTAAATAGAATACCCAATCGTTAAAAAATGAATCATCGAGCATAAAGCGTGTTAGCCTTGTGCGTTAAACAAATCTTTAATGTCATTTAGGCATTGTTTCAAT
>WRAJ01000047.1 GCA_009780245.1 Turicibacter sp. | reverse complement strand
TTACTGGAAAAGATATGTAGGAGGAATAAATATGTTATTGAAAGCTTATCCAGCGACTTTTACCCCAGAAGAAGATGGGGGATATTTTATTCAGTTTCCAGATGTTAAAGGTGCTTATACTGGTATTAATGAGGATGACATTGCATTTGGGTTGAGTATGGCAGAAGAGGTTTTAGGATTGGTGTTATCTAGCTGTATTGAGGATAATGAACCGATACCAAATCCTAGCGATATTAATAAACTAACAGCACCACCAGGTGGTTTTGTCACGATGGTCAAAGTTGACTTAGAGGAATACTTAAAGGACACAACCCCGGTTAAAAAGACGTTGACGATTCCAAAATGGGTTAACGATTTAGGTAATCGATGTAGCGTCAATTTTTCAAAAGTATTGACAAATGCGATTGTTGCGGAGAATTTGAATCGAAAATAAAAGTTGAGCCAAATCAGTGCGGCTCAACTTTTTCTATTCGTGAAATTTTCTATTTTGAATGGTTCTGACAATTTTGAAAAGGACGATGACTAGTGCGATGCCAATGGCGATTAACACACCGATGATCAGGGCGAGTTCGAGGTTGGTGTCTTGCCAGAGGGTTGTAGCGGGTGCTTCTTCTGGGAGTCGTTCCAATCTATTTAGGCCTGCTTGTAAGGTACCGCGCACTACCTCCAGTTCCTCATCGCTTAGTTCTTCTTGCCAATTTTCGATCAGTAACGCTTGGGCATCTGTTAGTGCTGTGGTCATTCGCTCCCACGATTCTTCTGTGAAATCGATTTGGCTTGCTGTGCCTGAACCAGCCATGTTGGCTTCAATTTCGGCTACTAATTGCGTGATGGTGTTAATCAAATTGTACCGAACAAGCGTGACAAAATTGACGTGTTCGTAGGATAGGCTGGCCAACATATGTTCTAATTCCGCGTAGCTAGCCTCGAATTGCCAGTTACCGACTTGTAGGGCTTGCGTATCCGTTAAAACCTGGTGCAACTGTTGCTGTGTTGTCGGGGCAAAGTCGGTTCGCCACCCGTCGATCAAGGATTCGATCCATAACGTTTGACGACCAATATTAGCGATTAATGTGACACGACCCTCTGAGACAGGTAGATCCCTAACGTAGCGGCCATGGACGTACCCCGGTTGCCCGTTGTGTCTGATGCGGAACCAGCGATCGCTACTTATGCCATCCGTCCCAGTGACAGTACCACCTTGCACTTCGGCTAATATTTCAAAAGACGTGCCGTAAGTCAACGTATGAAAAACTTGCGTTTCAGTGGCTGGTTGCGCGCGGAAGTTCAGATTTTCTCCCTGGCTAGTCGCTTCCCCACGGCGAATAATAAGCGGGTGCAAATTCGTGGTTGCTGCATGCAAAAGCTGATATAGCTCGGTTATTTCAGCATCGCTAAGCGCCGTCTCCCAGCCAGTTGTTTGTGACTGCTGCACATGGCTGAACGTATTTCTCAGATGTTCATAAGATTCCTGTGTGTAAAAAGTGCTCATAAAATCGGTGGCACTTGGATGAAGGTAAAAGTAGCTAACCTCAGCGAGTAGTTCGGTGAGTGCTTCAGCTTCATCAGCGGATGCCACTCTTGGGTTAATGTGGATGAGCAATGTGAAAGTGGCTAGTAGCTTAACGTAACGCTTCAATTTTTTAGACATGGGGAGTCTCCTTTAGCGATGTGTAGCGGATTTCTCAACTAGATAATCCTCGTAGCGGTTGAGCAACGCGACCATCTCTGCGCGGGTTGCCGTTTGCACGATCTCACGCTTCACAGTCGCGGCGCCCGGTAAACCTTTCATGTACCAAGTCATGTGGCTTCGCATCTCCATCATCGCGATGCGCTCGCCACGCAAATCGATCAACCGGTCCATGTGCTCCGTCGCCAAAACGATCCGCTCGCGAACGGTTGGATCTGGGATGTGCTGCCCGGTCTCGTGGTAATGCACCATGCGCTTCAAGATCCACGGGTTCCCCAAAGCCGCGCGCCCGATCATCACCGCATCTACCCCGCTTATCGTCAAAGCCTCTTCAAATTCCTCAGGCGTCGTAATATCGCCGTTGCCGATCACGGGAATCGTCTTTACCGCGTCTTTCACGTCTTTAATGATCCCCCAATCCGAACGCCCGGTATACTGGTCGCTGCGCGTCCGTCCGTGCAACGCCACCGCACTGGCACCAGCCGCCTCTACTTGGCGCGCGTTCTCCACCGCATAAATATGCTGATGATCCCAACCGGTGCGCATCTTCACCGTCACGGGCTTATCTACCGCCTCGACAACACTGGCAACAATATCATAAATCTTCTCAGGTTCCAATAATAATCGCGCGCCCGCTTCGTTCTTCGTCACTTTTGGTACCGGACACCCCATATTAAGGTCGATCACATCACAATCACAATGCTTATCGATGTATTTTGCTGCCTCCACAAACGTTTCGCGCGAGGCCCCAAAAATCTGCATCGACATCGGATGCTCGGCTGGGTCCACATATAACATGTCCAGCGTCTTCTGATTCCGGTAATTCACGGCATTGTCACTTACCATTTCCGCGTAAATCAGCCCGGTTCCCATCGCCTTTGCAATCACCCGAAACGCCGCGTTCGTCACCCCGGCCATCGGCGCCAGCACAACCGGATTATCAATTTCAACTTCTCTAATCTTCCACTTCACGTAAAACTCGCTCCTCACTTGCCTTTAACAACCGGTTCATCACCGCCGCGTCCTCAAAAAATTCGCACAACACAACCTCAACCCCTTGCGCATCGAACGCCCTTAGCGCCGCATACAAATGACGACCCTGGTTTCCAATGCCTTTTGTAACCACCCCGATCGGGTATTTCGCTATATGCAAATCACCACACAACACGCCAACCTTGAGACCGTTATGTTGATACTTGTCGATCATCCTTTCAAAGTACAAGTCGCTCCCGTCCACCAAGTAAACCTGAGCATCTGGCGAATAATGCGTGTATTTCATACCAGGCGATCTAGGTTTCTCAGCTGATCCTTCCGCAACGTCAACGCTGCCGATCACCGCCTCGATTTGCGCCTGACTCACGCCACCCGGGCGTAAAATCACCGGCATGTCACTGGTCATGTCGATCACCGTCGATTCTAGCCCAACGTTGCAAACACCACCGTCTACCACGCCAGCAATGCGTCCTGTCATGTCGTGCCTGACGTGCGCAGCTGAAGTTGGACTGGGCTTGCCGGAAAGATTGGCACTAGGCGCTGCAAGTGGGATACCAGATGTTCTTAGTAGCTCCGAGGCTGTTTCATGGCTTGGCATTCTTAGACCTAGGGTTGTTAAACCGGCAGTTACTAAATTTGAAACGCGGTTTGTGCTCGGCAAAATCACCGTTAGCGGACCAGGCCAAAAGTGTGTCATTAAAAGACGGGCCTTGTCAGTCACGCCCGTTACCAGCTCATCAACTTGGCCAATATCACCGATATGCACAATCAGTGGATTATCTGCTGGGCGCCCCTTTGCGGTAAAGATCTTACGCACCGCCGCATCGCTTCTAGCATCCGCCGCCAAACCGTATACTGTCTCCGTCGGAATCGCCACAACTTCGCCAGCTGCAAGTAACTCGTTTGCTTCTTCTATCGTCAAAGTTTTCATACGTCACCTCAAAAAAAGATTATAACACGCCGTAGCAAAAAGTGAAAGTCACTAAAGCTGTGATTTTGGTGAAAAGTAGCTTTGCAGGCCTATTTGGTTGGCAGATCATGATGGTATTACAAACGAAAAGTCACTGGAACATCGAATATCGAAATTCCGTGACTTTTAAAAGACAGTTTCGGTTGTGAAAAGTCATGGAATCGCTGATTTTTGAAAATTCATGACTTTTGAGGGTGAAATTCCGTGGAGAAAAGTCACAGTAACTTCGGATTTCATCAGCCCGTGACTTTTCGGCCAAGACTTAACCTTACTTATCCTTAAAAAACAATTTCGACGTCTCAGCACCTAAAATCGGAATCAACGAGAACAAGAACGCCACAAGCAACTGGAACGGAGCCAGCGCCTCAGTTGAGAACATGTAGCTTAAGAAAGGCACATAGATCACCGCCAACAGAATCAAAAATGACACGAAGATCGAAACATTCAAGAACCGATTCGCAAAGGCTTCCTTTTTCAACCCCAAGAATCGCTCCGTGCGCGCCGCATACGTCACCAGCAACTCACTCGCCACCAGCGTAAAAAACGCGAACGTAATCCCCACAGCCTCACCGTAAGTCTGCCACCCATAAAAGAATGACCCCAGAACCGCCACAGAAAGGAACACACACTTATAAATAATCGTATTTCGCATCGTCTTATTAATGATCGCTTCTTGTGGATCACGCGGCTGCTTCTCCATCATCCCGTCTTCCTTTCCTCCATCCCTAACGCAAAGGCCGGAAACGCATTGGTCAATAAGTTAACAAAAAGTAATTGTGTGGCGACCAGTGGTACCGGCCACCTGAACATGATCGCGAGTAACATGATCAAAATCTCCCCGATATTCGCAGACAAGAGGTACCCAATCACCTTTCGGATATTATTGTAAATAGTCCTTCCCTGCTCAACGGCGGCTACGATACTAACAAAGTTATCGTCCGTCAAAATCATATCAGCCGCTTCCTTGGAAACGTCCGTCCCGGTAATGCCCATTGCAATCCCGATGTCCGCTTGCTTTAACGACGGCGCATCGTTGACGCCATCCCCGGTCATCGCCACGATATGATCATTAGCTTGGATCGCTTGCACAATCCGCACCTTATGTTCCGGCGATACACGGGCAAAGACGTTCACCGTCTTCACTTTCTCACGCAACTCATCGTCGCTTAACGCATTGATTTCTACCCCTTCAAGCGCCTCGCTGGTATCTTTAACAATCCCTAACTGTTGCCCGATCACACTCGCGGTGATTTTATGATCACCGGTAATCATCTTCACGTTGATTCCCGCCCGGTGGCAACTAGCAATCGCATCTTTTGCCTCCTCACGCGGTGGATCAATCATACACATCATCCCCACATAAATCAGCTCTTGCTCAACCTCATCGATTTTCGCTTCACTAGCATATTCTTTATATGCAAACCCTAAAACACGCAGCGCTGCCTTAGCAAATTCTTCGTTTTGAGCAAGGAGTTTCCCGCGAATCTCGTCTGTCATTGGCAAGACTTGACCGTTATCAAAGTACTTTGTCGCACGGCGGATAATTTCATCCGGCGCACCCTTTGTATTCATGACAATGTGCTCATCCACAACGTTATACGTTGACATCAACTTACGATCCGAGTCAAACGGGATTTCTCGTAAGCGCTCGTGCGCTACTTGATGTGCTTTGTGCGCCAAGCCTGATTTTTCACAGAATACCAACATCGCCGCTTCCGTTGGGTCACCGATGACTTTCCCCTCGTCTACTTCGTACAACGCATCGTTACATAACGCGGCAATTTCGGCCATCTTGGCAATGTTCGCTGTCAGTGGCACATCCGCCACAACCTCGCCAGTTGAGCTGTAGCCGGTACCGGTCACCTCGTACACATGGTCGACATCAAAAGCTTTTACCACGGTCATTTTGTTTTGCGTTAAAGTACCCGTTTTATCGGAGCAGATCACTGTCGTTGATCCGAGTGTTTCAACTGCGCTCATCCGTTTCACAATGACGTTCGACTTCACCATGCGGTGCACGCCCATTGCCAAAATCATCGTCGTGACAATCGCAATACCCTCAGGCACCGCCGCAACGGCTAGCGACACCGATACCATAAAGATTTCGATTAAATCCATGTCATACAGCAGGCCAATCCCAAAAATAATCGCACATGCCGCAACTAAAACAACGCCGAGCTTCTTTGCCATGCCATCCAATTTCACTTGTAACGGCGTCGCCTGCTCTTCCACAGCGTTTAAAATCGTGGCAATCTTACCCATTTCCGTTTCCATGCCAGTAGCGCAAACAATGCCTTTTCCACGACCATAATTCACGACTGTCCCCATAAACGCCGAATTCTTCTGATCACCAAGCGGCGTATCATCTTGAAGCACGATTTCTGCTTGCTTTTCAGTTGGAACCGATTCACCGGTTAGCGCCGCCTCATCAATTCGAAGATTGATGCTCTCGACAATTCTTAAGTCTGCTGGTACGTAATCACCTGCATCTAACATCACAACATCGCCAAGCACTAACTCATGGGAATCTAATTGCTGGATATCGCCGCCACGCAACACCTTCGCTTTCGGTGCCGACATGTTTTTCAGCTCTTTCAAAGCGTTATCTGCCTTGCTTTCTTGCACCAAGCTGATGATGACGTTGACGACTAAAATCGCGATGATGATGGCGCCGTCAACGATTTCCCCACCGACAACGATGGAGATCACGGCTGCAATGATCAAGATGATGACCAAGAAATCTTTGAATTGAGCTAAAACCTTGTAAATCCAAGGCTTTCTTGGTGCTTCTGCTAATACGTTTGGCCCGTTTTGCTCAAAACGAGCTGTCGCTTGTTCGGTGAGCAACCCAGATTCTAAGCTGGAATCTAATTCTGAAACAGTCTGGTCAATCGACGCGGTGAAAAATCCTTTATTCATGGTGATAACACTCCTCTAATAAGATAGTATTTACAAGCTTAGACTTTAACATACAAAAAACGAGACTCGCATTGAAAAAGCCATAAGCTCTATTCAACAAGTCTCGTTTTTAAGAAAGTGCCAGAATCTATTGATTCGTGTTGGTGACAGCTTCCACATCGTCTAAGTAAGAACGACGCAACTACTCCCTTATTTCGTTTTAGTCTAGCACAATTAGGAAATGAATGCAACCCCTAAATTAACTGAAATTTCTTGGGTGCATCCTTTATACTGAGCGGCTGTATATGTAAACCGTGTGCACGGTGATAAATTATTAGGTATTTATTTAGTGATTTTTCCGCTTCATCTTGAAAAAGCATTTTAAATGATGTAAAATGAAAAGATATTGGCTCATGCAGAGCGAAAAAGTTTACAGTAAAAATACACTAGTTGAATGACACATCTTCAGGGCGACCTTCGGGAGAGAATCGGATGTGCGATTAGTGTGAGATTAAATACTATAAGGAGCTTTTTAAGCATGAGTGAAAAAGTAAAATACAATTTTAATGATGGAATTTTCCGGCATTTGTTTAAAAAAGAAGAGAACTTCGTAGAGATGTATGAAGTTTTTACAGGACAAAAATTATCACTAGCAGACATTGAATTTCGAGATACCGATTCCATCGTGATGTCGAAAGATTTAAAAAATGATATTTCATTTATTACGAAAGATGGTCGTTTTATATTTCTAGTTGAGCATCAGAGTACAAAATCATCAAACATCGGTTTGCGAATGCTCATATATTATGCTGAACTATTGAAAATGTATATCAAAAGAAATGGACTGAATATTTATGGCGCAGCTCCAGTTGATTATCCAAAAGCTGAATTTTACGTGGCGTATAACGGGAAAAAACCATGGATGGAAGATACCTATATAACAGCTGGAGATATTACAATTAACACGGAGTTGATTGATATTAATTATGATCAATTACAAATTAAAGAAAAAGATAATACACTCTCGGGAGGAATTCCTAACCATGGTAACGGAAAGATGGACAATTGAGCAGCAAAAGGAAGATTATGCACGTTGGGCTCGTGAAGAAGAGCGACAAGAGATAGCGAGAAGTTTAATATCCAATGGGATTTCACTAGATGTTATTATTGAAAGTACCGGTTTATCAGAAGAAGCAGTATTGAAGTTGAAACATGCAGATTCATAGCTAAAAAAGATTTCTTTATTCTGCTCAACATGTAGGAAGTGAACAAAGTGAGAAGCTAGCCTGGAGATAGGCTAGTTTTTTTGAAATTTTAGAGAGGGTTGACAACTATATCGTTTGATGATATACTATGTCGTGTAATGCTATATCGTTTAATGATATATCTGAAGTTGATATAAAGGAGTGAATGGCATGTCCAAAAGTAAAATGATAGACACTGAAGTATTAACCGATTCGGCCTTTTATATTTTGATGTCACTACTAGAACCTCGGCACGGGTATTTAATTATGCAACATGCTGAAGCCATTAGTGACGGTGAATTCGTAATTGGGCCAGCAACGCTTTACAGCATGATCAAAAAATTACTTAAAGAGGGATGGATTGAGCTGCTGCACGAAGTCGATCGAAAAAAAGTTTATCAAATCACCGCTATTGGGTTAAGAAAATGGCAGTTAGATGTTGAAAGAAGAAAGAAAATGGTTGAGCATGCCATCCGTGCAATAGGAGGAAATCAAGATGAGAAAGAAAAATAAAGATGTGATGTATATTCGTAACAATGGCTATGCTTTCAATGCCGAGGACGATATGAAGAAACTGAGTGAACTGGCAGGCGAAGGTTGGGTACTAACGGGATTCAAAAGAAGTATTTATTATTATAAGCTCGAGCGTAGCACGCCTGAGAATGTGGTTTATAACATTGATATGTACAAAGGGGAGGCGGAAGATTTAGATGAATATTTTGAAACGTTTAGAGCAGCAGGCTGGGAAGTGATTGAGGCGTGTAAAATCGAGCAAGTGAAGAAAAAAGATGCTTGTCGTATTTATGTGTTTAAAGCACCAGCGGAAACAGCGCCGATTTATACCGATGCAGAAGCTTTAAAAGAAACGTTTAGAATTGAGCGCGATGAATGGTTAGTCGCTTTTGCTAAACACTTTGGTTTTGCGTTATTGTTTGCGGTCGTGTTTGTGGGTCTAGCGTTTTTATTAACGGGTGGTTTTGCTCGGTCAGTTCTTTTACTCATCGTATCACTTGTGTCTTTTTGGTTTTACTGCATGTCAGCAACCTATGCCACCGGTTTGGTAGGTTTTTGGATTAAAGCAAAAAATGGTGAATACAAGGTGAGTAAACGGAATCAGATATTGCTATCAATTCTATCCATTACATTAACAGCTGGCATCGGTGGCATTTACGGTTATTTTATGATGCTAACCGTGGGCATTGATATTTTGACTTATTTAGGTATCTGGTAATGAGCGAATAAACTTAAGTGAAACACATTGCTGCTTCGAGTGTGTTGCTTTTGGCGCTTACTCAGAAAAATATTTTTTGCTTCGCGGCCACGCACGATATGGAATTATGCGAGTTGCTTAAAGGGGAATATGAGATGTTACATTTTATTAACTATTTGAAATGATAGCAGTAGAAAAATTAGACAGAATAAAGTATAATAGAGTGAGTCATTACAACGTTTAGAAAGTGGTGAGTATAATGTCAACGACACAGAAAAAAGCATTGCCTATTGGTGTTGAGTTTTTTGATAAAATGATTGAGAATGATTATTACTATGTTGATAAGACCTTGCTAATCAAAGATATTATTGATAAGAAAGGGGAAGTCAATCTATTTACACGTCCACGAAGATTTGGGAAGTCATTAAATATCAGTATGTTGCAATGCTTCTTTGACAACCTAATGATTGATAAGGCATCGATTTTTGATGGACTTAATATCTCAGAGACAGGTGAGGCCTATTTGAAACATCAAAATCAGTATCCTGTTATTAAACTAGGTTTTAAAGATGTAGAAGCGTCTGATTTTGAAGGTGCAATGGAAATGTTTGCTTTTGAATTATCAACTGAATTCGATCGCCATAGGTACCTTCTTAATAGTGATGAACTTGATGATGAAGAAAAAACACTGTATCGGTCTATTTTAGCTAGAAAAGTTGAGTTTTCAGAATATAGGAATAGCTTAAGATTCTTATCTATGTGTCTGAAAAAACATCATGCACAAAAAGTTATAATCCTAATTGATGAATATGATGTTCCTCTTGAAAAAGCTCACTTTGAAGGATACTATCCTGAGATGGTTAAGTTTATTCGCAGTTTTTTTAGTACTGCTCTTAAAACAAATAAAAACCTTCATTTTGCACTTTTAACAGGGTGCTTGCGTGTGAGTAGAGAGAGTATTTTCACTGGACTCAATAACCTTAATATTGTTTCTATCACCTCAGATAGCTTTGGCGAATACTTTGGCTTTACAGGGCCAGAAGTTGAGGAAATGTTAGACTATTACGATTTGAAGAATAGAGCTAATGAAATGCGTGACTGGTATAATGGCTATTTATTTGGTCAGACAGTGGTTTATAATCCATGGAGTAGCATTAAATATTTGTATGACGTGATTTATGGAAAAAAAGAGACCCCTGATGCACATTGGTCTAATACTAGCTCAAATGCAATCATTCGAGATTTGATTTCTATTTCTGACAACACAGTGAAAGAAGAAATTGAAGGATTAATGGTAGGTGGAACTATCACCAAACCAATCATAGAAGATATTGTATATGCAGACATTAAAAAAAACATGGATAATTTATGGAGCTTCTTATTTTTCACAGGCTACTTGAAGAAAATTTCAAAAATGCAGATAGGAGTAGAAAATCATTTAGAGCTAGGCATACCTAATAAGGAAATTTTGTATATTTATAACCGTCACATCCGAGAATGGTTTGACGAAAGAGTGAAAGCTACTGATTTAACGCCAATGTACAAGGCTATTTTGAATGGAGATACAAAGACTTTCCAATATGAGTTAACCGAGATGCTTCAAAATACTATTAGCTATTTTGATAGCAAAGAAGAATTTTATCATGGCTTCTTGGCAGCTGTGACAAGCACAATGGCTGGCTATACGACGAAGTCTAATCGTGAATCTGGTAATGGACGTGGAGATATTTTCATTAGACCTTCTTCTATTAGGAAGCCAGCTGTTATTATTGAGGTAAAGGTTGCTGATGTTGCAAAAGATTTGACAAAGAAATGTGATGAAGCGTTGAAGCAAATTGAAGAAAAGAAATACGATGATGAATTACTAAGGGAAGGCTATACCGATGTGATTAAGTATGGGATAGCATTCTATCGTAAAGATTGTGAAATTAAAATTTATGAATAATGAATGAATCATATGTATGATTTCGCCTGCTTTTCAGCCACATAACAGTTGTACCGTCTGTTTAGTCCCTCTTGATTTTCTCGTATACTTATGTTAAAATAAGCATACAATAAAAAACAGATGTGCGCTAACACATCTGCCGAGCTTTCCGTAATGGATAGTTCATCATTGTACGACGCTTACGCGTCGCTTGATTCGCTACCCTTGGTATTACGTTTGTCAGACGCAAGGGTGGCTTTTTTGTTTTTGTCAAAATATTTTTTGACGAGAACCTTTGCAACTGCTTTAACAGCTGATGTGATGAAAATCCACATGAGTTCAAACAAAATTTTAGCCATAGTATCACCTGCCTTTCTCCCCCTTAAAGGTGAAGATTAGCTGATGACTACCCATTACGCCTTGTTGCTCTAATTTAAAATTATACCAGATCT
>WRAJ01000046.1 GCA_009780245.1 Turicibacter sp. | reverse complement strand
TGAAGTGGATCTTAATGGAGAGATTACGATCACACCAAGTGATGAATATCAACCAAATATTATTTGGGATGAAGATGCAGAGGACTGGATACTTGGAAACGAAAGAGCGCCAGTAGACTTTGAATTCACAAAGCATGACAACGTAGGAAGCCCGTTAGCCGGAGCAGAATTCCAGCTGTTTGCAAGAAATGAAGCGAATGATGGTTGGGAAACAGAATCTTTACAAACAGTAACAAGTCCGGCAACTGGCATCGTAAGATTCACCGGCTTGTCAATTGGTGGCAGATATCAACTCCGCGAAACGCAAGCCCCGGCAGGCTTCGAATTACCACCAGGTTATTGGGAGTTAAGAGTCGGCCTAAATGGTGTTGTTACGATCCATCCACAAGATGGAGCGCCAGCCTTTGGTGGAACGTCTTCAAATTGGACACTTCGCAATGAAAGAGTGCCAGCAAACTTTGAATTTACGAAACATAATCATCTTGGACAACCATTAGCGGGAGCACGTTTTGAGTTATTTGCACGAAATGCAGCAG
Organism: Turicibacter sp.; assembly: GCA_009780245.1. GTDB lineage: Bacteria > Bacillota_I > Bacilli_A > MOL361 > Turicibacteraceae > WRKJ01. The sequence continues at coordinate 11,002 of WRAJ01000046.1, read as the reverse complement.
ATACAGGTTGGGAAACAACCGCCTTACAAATCGTAACAAGTCCAGCGAATGGTATTGTGAGATTCACCGGTTTGTCAATTGGTGGTAGGTATCAACTTCGCGAAACGCAAGCCCCAGACAACTTTGAATTACCATCAGGTTATTGGGAGTTAGTAGTAGGAACTAACGGTGTTGTTACTGTTCACTCACGAGAAGGAGCGCCGGCCTTTGGTGGAACATCTTCAAACTGGACGCTTCGTAATGAAATCCTTGAACCAGATTTATCAATTATTAAATCATCAACACCAGCAGGTGGACCTAATGAAGAAAGTGCAGTATTAGTAGATCGTAATCAAGAGATTATTTATGAAATAACAGTAATTAATGCTGGACCAGGTAGAGCTAATAATGTTGTAGTAGAAGATGTCATTCCAAACTATTTAACGATCAATAGAACTAATATCATGGGTCACTTCAATGATGATGAGCCAATTTCTTTGGCAGGATTGTTAGTTTTAGGCGTAGTGATTAGTCCTAATGGCGACAATCAAACAGTGGAATGGACGATTGCGACGTTAGAAGCTGGTGAATCGTTCACACTGCTTATCCCAACAACAGTAGAAGAAACAGCACCAAATGGTTATATTTTAACCAACGTAGCGGTTATCACTGAGATTGATGAAGAAGAAGTAAATCTTCCAAGTAACGAAGTTAACCACATAGTGGAAGACATCTACCCAGTATTGGAAATCACTAAATCATCAAACCCAGCAGGTGGCAACACTGAAGGTGATGCGGCACTAGTTGAGCGTGGCGATGAGATTGTTTATGATGTTACAGTCAGCAACACTGGAACTGCAGTGGCTACGAATGTTTTAGTAGAAGATGTGATTCCAAACTATTTAACAATCAACGAAGCAGGCATGATGGGTCACTTTAATGATGACACACCTGTAGACATTGAAGCCTTAGCAGAACTAGGTGTCATTGTTGAAGTAACTGGTCAAACCGTAACATGGACGATCGCAACACTTGTAGCTGGTGAGACGTTTACGCTACTTATCCCGACAACAGTAGATGAAGACGCACCGAACAATCAGATTCTACACAACGTAGCGGTTATCAGAGATGAAGACGGCGATATTCCAAGTGACGATGTGTATCATGAAGTTGATTCGCTTTACCCTTACTTAACCATCACAAAATCATCAAACCCAGCAGGTGGCGACACAACATCTGATGCGGTAATTGTTGAGCGTGGTGACGAAATTGACTACATCATTGTTGTGAGTAATACAGGAGACGTAGCAGCATCTGATGTGGAAGTCGAAGATGTGATTCCAACTTATTTAACAATCAATGAAGCAGGTATTATGGGTCACTTTAATGATGACACACCTATAGACATTGAAGCCTTAGCGGAACTAGGAGTCATTGTTGAAGTAACTGGTCAAACCGTAACATGGACGATCGCAACACTTGCAGCTGGTGAGACGTTTACACTACTTATCCCGACAACAGTAGATGAAGACGCGCCAGATGGTCACATTTTACATAACGTAGCTGTTATCAGAGATGAAGACGGCGATATTCCAAGTGACGATGTGTATCACGAGGTGAACGAAAGGCCTGTTCTTTTACCTCCGACAATCACGAAGACAGCGCTAGCTGATGGCCCAGTCTACTTTGGTGATTTTGTGACGTATCAGCTAGTTATTAACAACCCGAATGACGTTGTGTTAGCCGATCACTTAGTGATTGATAACTTAGCGAATGGCGCGTTAACCGAGGTTAGAAACGTGGCAGTTTACCCAGAGATGACGTTTACTCATGCCGTCTATCACAATGCGTTAACTGGCTTTAGTGAGTTACGCGTGTTACTTGATTTACCGGCTGATAGCGATGTTATTATTACGTTTGAAGCACGTGTAGTTGCGGCGGGAGAGGTCGTAAATACAGGTTATATCTTTGCAGATGAAGACGATATCGTGATTAACGAAGACGGTGATCGTGAAGGTTATGAGGATAAAGATGACGATGAATTAATCATTCCTGATCCTGAACCTTGGATTTGCGAGGAAGGCCAGACAGTTGTTGTTTTACCGCCTGGTGTAAACCCAGACGACTTTGATATTTACGCTTCTTACGGTTGGACTTATGAGTTTATCTTTATCTACACAGGTAATTATGTGATTGCTGTAACCCCACCTGCTGACGGATATGAGTTAACGGATGAGGTTGTGATTTACTTCCCACCGGGTCTAACGCCAGATGACATTTACGTTTATGTGTGTTACGATGACAAGGATTATGAAGTGATTCCACCAGACGAGGAGGATGACATGAAAGTGATCGTTCGTCCGCGTCCACCTCAAGAGCGACCAGCGATCCCAGACGCAGGTGCAGTGGTAGCAGGATTAGCTTTGCCTGGACTAGCACTTGTTGGAATTGGTTCAATCGCGGCGCTTGCTAAGAGCAAAAAGAGGAAATAATTGTATGAAAGGAAATTCAATGATTTTCTTAAGTACAAGCAATCAAGGTGATTGTCAAGATATCATCAACTACATTAGTTCAAATCCAAATGTTCAGTTAGTAACGTCATCAGGCAAGGCATTTGTTTGGGAAATATCAAAAAGTGATTACGAAAAGGATGCCAATTCTGTTACGAGAGTAAATGGCACAGCTGTTTCTGCAGAGGAGACCGTCGACTTGAGTGAGTTTTACTCAAAGAAGTTGGACGATCTAGGCATGAAGTTAAGCTTAACGGGTCGAAGATATTTATTGGATGCTTTGGTGTTACTAAAAGAGGGAACGGATAAGAATTTAATTTGTGATATGCTGGCAACCAGGTATGGGAAGAAGGAGAGTAGTATACGAGCTGCGATGAGCCGCGCTATCAAAGGAACGTGGGAAACGATGGATAGCGAGCTTATGCAGCAACAAAATATTATGAACCGACGACCTCACTACCAAGCTCCAACAGTGATGGAATTTTTACATTACTACATTTAGGGGGTCGCGGGGGAGACCGCGGAAGGTGTACTTTAGTGATAAAGTGCATCTTTTTTTTGTTTTTGAGGGTGTGATTTACCCCAATAGAAAAAGCCATGAGAATCATCTCATAGCTTTTACCCTGTGTTTCGTAATCCGGCTGCAATGCCGTTAATGGTTAATAAAATGTGTGTTAGTAGTTGACGCTGTTCATCTTCGTCTAACCCTTCGTTTTCGTGAAGCTCTTTTAACAGGTCAACCTGTAAAAAGTTCAGCGGGTCAACGTAAGGGTTACGATGCCGAATGGAATCTTTAATGCGTGGGTAGTTGTCTAGTAATTCGTCTACTTCAGAAATTTGCAACACCATGCGTTTGGTTGTTTCAAATTCTTCTAAAATATTGGCAAAGATTCGCTCAGCTGCCTCCTGATTTCGAGCAAGGGGGATATAAGCCTTCGCGGTTTGCATGTCGGCTTTCATCAAAGCCAAGTGCAGATTATCAATGATGGCGGTAAAGAACGGCCACTCTTGATACAGTTTACGCATCAAATCAAGGTTGCCTGCATCACGCGAAGCAAACGCATCCAGCCCAGTTCCCGCCGCGTACCACCCTGGCAATAGCTGACGGTTTTGCATCCATCCGAACACCCACGGAATGGCCCGCAAGTTTTCAAAGCTTGGCTGGTTTTGACGTCGCATGGGACGCGAGCCGATGTTCAATGCGCCAATTTCATTCAAAGGAGAAACTTGATTGTAGTAGTCGAAGAAATCATCGTCTTCAAACACCAATGAGCGATATTTGACAAACGAGACTTCTGCGATTTCATTCAACGTGTCTAACCAATATGGTTGTTGGTGTTCCGGCTTAGCGCTAGCTGCAATTTTTAAAGCTGAAACGGCCGTTTGAAGCAGGGTCGAAGCCGCTTGTTCAAGGCTACGTGTTGCGATGTCAGTCAGCAAGTAGCGGGAAGCTAACACTTCACCTTGCTCGGTGATCTTAATCCCGCTCGTCACGGTCTGTGTCGGTTGAGATACGATGCTCCGATTCAACGGCCCACCGCCGCGTCCCAGTGATCCACCACGTCCGTGGAAGAATTTAATGTGAATGCCGTATTCATTTGCCAATTCACTGATCTCGATCTGAGCCTGATATAATTTCCAGTTAGCCGTTAGCGTCCCACCGTCTTTGCTGCCGTCTGAGTAACCAAGCATGACTTCCTGCCGATCGCCTAGCAACGCTAAATGCTTCCGATAAAGCGGCATCTCGAATAGCTTTCGCATAATCGTTTGCCCCGCCGTTAAATCATCGATCGTCTCTAGCAATGGCGCAATGTTTAACGTACTCGTAATGTGCCCGTCTGGGTGGAGGTAATACAGGCCAACTTCTTTCGCCAGAACTAGGACTTCTAAGATATCGCTCGGCGCTTGGGTCATACTAATTAAGTAAATGGGAATCGCGACTGGTCCAAATTCATCGTGCGCCCGTTTGATCGTGTTAAACGTGGCAATTATTTCGCGTGTCGATTCCGAATAACTCTCTCGCGGCAATAACAACGGGCGTGGATCGGTCAACACGGCATTTAAGGTTTCAATTTTCGCCGCCTCAGGCAACCCCGCATAATCCGCTGTAAGATTAATTTTCGCTAAAATCTCTGTCATCGCCGCTTCGTGCTCACCGCTGTGATTACGCACTTCTAGCGATGCCAAGTGAGAGCCAAACAATTCAATCTGACGAATAAAACGGTTAATACGGCGCAACTCATCCTGCGATGGCAAATGCCCTGCCAAACTGTTACGAATCACTTTAACGTCTGCTAGCAACTCTTCCACATCTTTAAACGCGTCGACATCACCACGCCCTGTCAACACTAAACGATGGCGAATCCCGACCAAAACGCGTCGATAAACTTCCGTTTCCGTTTTCCAATGATCCTCAGGCGCCAAATAAAGGTCTTCGTACTCATACGCAAGATCTACCAACTCTTTGCTGACAGAAATTCGCGAGGTGCAATAACTATAACGATCAATTAAATAATCAACAACTTCTAAATACTTTTTAATAACCAGTGAGCGTTGTGCTTCTAGTGTTTTCCAAGTCACGTCGTGCGTCACAAACGGATTCCCATCGCGATCGCCGCCAATCCACGAACCAAATCGTAAAAAGTTAGGGATTTTCCACACCTCTTCTGGGTAATGCTTGCGCAGGCTAACACCAAGCTCACGATGAATATCAGGCAGCACTTCAAAGAGGGTCTCATCAAAATAATAAAGCCCACTCTTCACCTCATCGGGAACGGTTGGTTTGGCGCTGTGCAACTCATTACTCTGCCATAAGATCGCAACTTCATTCAAAATATTCTCTTTAATAAAGGCGATTTCTTTTTCCGTCAGAATCGGATTGTCTAGCTCCTTCAAACGCAAACCAAGGCGTTTCTGAATTTCTAAGACTTGTCTTTTCGTCGCCTCAGTTGGGTGCGCAGTCATGATCAACTCCAGCGATAAATGAGGCAACGCATCCTGAATATCAGCCGCGGTATAGCCAGCTTCTTTCAAATTCACCACTGCATTCTCAATTGAAAATGGCTGCGACGTCTTGGTATCCTCTAATTGATAGCTCCGGTTGCGTCTAATCCGATGGTTTTGCTCCGCCACGTTAATCAAATGAAAAAAGGTTGCAAAAGCTCTAATTACATCTTGGCGCTCGTTAGACTTTAAATGGGCAATCGCCTCTCTCAAATCCGCACTAGCACTTGAACGAATATCAAGGCGTGCTTTTTGTGATAATTTTCTTATTTTTTCAACCGTACTAACCAGGCCAGTCCCACCGTGCGTCAGTAAGATTTCGCCTAACATATCACCTAATAATTTGATGTCGCGGCTTAAAAGTTCAGTTGTCATGTTTTGCTGTGTCAATATACTCACCTCTTCTTTGCTGCTTCAATCCAGATGGGAATTTCTTTTTCTAGTGCACCGAAGCCACTTTCAGTTTCAAAACCACTTGCGCCCAGCCTTCGTTTTTGAATCGGTCGATGGATGCGCAAGACGGCTTGTTTGCCACCAGATTTAATTCTTAATATTTTAACTTTCACGATTTGACCAATTTTATAAAATCGGATGGGGTTTTCGCTTTCTAACTTTTCTAGCTCTGTGACGTGGACAAGGCCGCTACATTCGTTATTCAGTTTAACGAAGATGCCATACGATTGAATCCCCGTCACTTTACCAGTGACCACGTCGCCTTCTTTGATGTTTTCGCTATTTTTCATCGTCATCCCCCTCTACAACGTCGCAATGAATCGTTCTAAACCATCCATCCCTGCTGTTAGTGTTTCCGAATCAACGCAATAACTTACGCGAATGTGATCATCTGCTTCAAAACAAATGCCTGGAACAAGTGCCACCGCTTCGGTACGAGCCAGTTGCTCACAAAATTCCCACGAGGTTAATCCGAATTTCTTGATGGAAGGAAAGGCATAAAAGGCGCCATCTGGACTTGGCATTTCAAGTCCCATTTTTTGCAAGCGCTCTAGTGTGTAGTTGCGACGTTCACGGTAAGATTCAATCATTTCCGACACGTCATAATCTAGGGCAATGATGCCGCCGTCTTGAATGAACGTGTTAACCGCTGTGACCATGTATTGATGGATTTTAAAAGCTTCTTCGATGAACCATAACGGTCCCATCAGATAGCCCAAGCGCCACCCGGTCATGGCATAAGGTTTAGAGAAGCTTTGGCAGACAATGATGTAATCACGGATGTCTTGGTACTTTGAAATTCCCAACCGTCGCTCGTCGTAAACAATTTGATTATAAACGTCATCACTAAGTACTAAAAACTTGTGCTTCTTCACGGCTTCGTAAACGACGGCTAAAGATTCATCGGACAGCATCGTCCCGGTTGGGTTGTTTGGCGAGGTCAAGATGATGGCTTTTGTTTTTTCAGTAATGGCTGCTTCAAGCATCTCGGTTGATAATTGAAAATCATTTTTTGAAAGATCAACATTAACGGTTTTTCCACCGGCGAACGTCACCACGTTTTTATATAACGGATAAGCAGGGATTAAATTGATGACTTCATCGCCTGGGTTTAACATGGTAAGTAGCGCAGCCGTTAAAGATTCAGTCGCACCCGTTGTGACCACGATTTCAGAAATATCGTAATCCACATGGTTGACACGCTTCTCAAAAGCTTGAATGGCGGTGCGGAAATCTGAATTGCCATAAGAGGCCCCGTAATTGGTTTTCCCCGCCTCAAGCGCGCGAATTGCACCTTGCTTGGTTTCTTCTGGTGTATCGAAATCCGGCTCACCAAGCGTTAGATCATGCTTGGCACCAAGTGACAGGGCGATCTCGTTAAACTTTCTAATTAAACTTTGTTCCAAATGCTCTAAACGATGATTTAATAATTCTTTCATGTCGGCCTCACCTCGGTTATAAATTCTTTTTATTGTACCAAATACTAGCGCACGTCGCAAGAACAAAATCAGGTCGGTATACACTTTCAGCTTGAAAAAACGCAAGTTTGTGATATAATTCTTAGATGAGTACTTCGCAAAGGGGATCGTTTGAGTGAAGCCTCAAAATAGGATGAAGAGGTGGTATGAAAATGTCAAAGTTTTTAAATCTAGATATTAGCAATGCAACTGAATTTGTTGGCGCACAAGAATTAGCATACAGCGCACCAACAGTAACATTTTTGCACGAAATGATTCACAATCAAACTGGCGCAGGTAGCGATTTTTTAGGATGGGTTGACTTGCCAATGAATTACGATAAAGATGAGTTTGCACGCATTGAAAAAGCAGCGGCTAAAATCCAATCAGATTCAGACGTATTATTAGTCATCGGAATCGGTGGTTCATATTTAGGAGCGCGTGCCGCAATTGAAGCGTTAAACAACCATTTTTATAACCTGTTAGATAAGGAAGGTCGTCAAGCACCGGAAATTATTTTCGTTGGCCATCACATTTCATCTTCTTACATGAAAGAATTGATCGACTATTTAGACGGGAAATCGTTCTCGATCAACGTGATTTCTAAATCGGGAACGACCACTGAACCAGCGATTGCGTTCCGTATTTTCAAGAAGTTACTGATTGAAAAAGTGGGTAAGGAAGAAGCAGTTAAACGTATTTATGCCACGACAGATGCGCGCGTTGGCGCTTTGAAGACGCTGGCAGACGGAGAAGGTTTTGAGACGTTTGTCGTGCCAGATGACGTTGGTGGACGTTTTTCAGTGTTAACAGCCGTAGGATTGTTGCCAATTGCAGCGACAGGCATTAACATCACAGAAATGATGCAAGGAGCGGCTGATGCAGCGGTACGTTACGCCAACCCAGAATTAGCGGAAAACGAAGCGTACCAGTATGCAGTTGTAAGAAACGCACTTTATGCTAAAGGATTTACGATTGAAATGTTAATCAACTACGAGCCGTCGTTAACGTTGTTTAATGAATGGTGGAAGCAGCTGTTCGGCGAGTCAGAAGGAAAAGATAACAAAGGGATCTTCCCGGCCTCAGCAGCCTTCTCAACGGATCTACATTCAATGGGGCAGTACGTGCAAGACGGTCGTCGTGATTTGTTTGAGACGGTCTTGCAAGTTGAAAAACCTCGTTTTGATTTAACCATCGAAGCGGAGGAATCGGATCTCGACGGGTTGAATTACTTAGCAGGCGAGACGGTTGATTTTGTAAACAAAAAGGCGTTTCAAGGGACCGTTCTGGCGCACGTGGATGGCGGCGTACCGAACTTGATCGTTGAATTACCAGAAATGACGCCGTATGCATTTGGCTATTTGGTGTATTTCTTTGAGAAGGCGTGTGCGATGAGCGGGTATCTATTAGGTGTCAACCCGTTTGATCAGCCAGGTGTTGAAGCTTATAAGAAAAACATGTTTGCATTACTCGGAAAGCCAGGAAACGAAGCGTTGAAGGCGGAACTTGAAGCGAGATTGAAATAAAGATTTGATAGGGCTAGTAACGCGTTTACTAGCTTTTTTCTAATAAAAAATAATTGCGAAATGCCATGTTCAAGACAGCAACGTGCACCTCAATGCTTCAAATACAAGCAAAAGGGTGCAACTGTGCACCTTAATGACTCTAATACAAGCAAAAGGGTGCAACTGTGCACCTTAATAGCTCTATTACAAGCAAAAAGGTGCAGTGAACAAGGTTTAATTTACAATAAGAGGAGGAAGTACGATGCGAGCAGATTATCATGTACATACGGCGTACAGCGACGATTCAGAATACCCGATGGAAGAGGTCGTGAAAGATGCCATCGAGATGGGGCTTGAGGAAATTTGTTTTACGGATCACGTGGATTACGGGGTCAAATCGGAATGGGGAGCCGCGGTTCAGATGTATAACACGATCGGTGAAGCGGTGTCTAATGTGGATTACCCGCGCTACTTTGCGCAGCTTGATGAATTAAGAGAAAAGTATCGCGATCAGATCACGATCAAGCGTGGGTTGGAATTTGGGATTCAGATGCATACGATTGCGGACTATGAGAAGTTGTTCAACGAGTGGGAGATGGACTTTGTTATTTTATCTGTGCATCAAGTGAATGACGAGGAGTTTTGGACCTTCGATTATCAAGATGGCAAAACGCAACAGGCATATAACGATGGGTATTATCAAGAATTATATGACGTTGTCACGCATTTTCACGACTATAGCGTCTTAGGGCATTTGGATTTGATGAAACGGTATGATAAAGCGGGCCTTTACCCGTTTGAAAAAAGCAAAGAGATGATCACGAAAATTCTGACGTACATCATCGGGGACGGGAAAGGCATTGAGTTAAATACTTCTTCGTTCAGGTATGGGTTGTCAGACTTGATGCCGTCTCGTGACATTTTAGAACTGTACCACGCGTTAGGCGGAACCATCTTGACGATTGGCAGTGATTCCCATCAAAAAGAGCACCTGGGCGCTCACATTGAAGCCTGTCGGGAAACGTTAAAAGAAATAGGTTTTACTCAATTTTGTACGTTTGAGAAGATGCAACCAATTTTTCATGACCTGTAATAGACAAGAGATATACGAATAATGGGGATAGCAAGTCGCGCGTGGCTTGCTTTTGTTTTGGCTGATAACACAGCTTTTCGTGTTGGTTTTGCTCGGATTTTGATGACTTTTTAAGTTGGAAAAAGGTTTCATTAAAAAAAATAAGTTTTTTGATGAAAAAAGGTTGCAAATGCCTGACGACTTCTGTATAATTGTTCAGGTTGACTATAGCTAGGATGCGAGAGGTTGTCGACACGCCAGGCCGATTTGCCATGGCAGGTGTGTGGAGTTATTTTCGCGGAGCGAGTCTATTACAAGTAGACGGAAGGAGGCAGTACGATGGCAAAACAAAAGATTAGAATCAGATTGAAAGCTTATGATCACAGAATTTTAGATCAGTCAGCTGAAAAGATCGTTCAAAGTGTAGCAAAAACGGGCGCGAAGGTAGCGGGACCTATCCCATTACCAACGGAAAAGCAAGTTTACACAATCTTAAGAGCGGTTCATAAATATAAGGATTCGCGTGAGCAATTCGAAATGAGAACTCACAAGAGACTTATCGATATCTTAGAACCAAGCTCTAAAACAGTTGATTCGTTAATGAGACTTAACTTACCAGCTGGCGTAGATATCGAAATCAAATTATAAAATATAAAAAAGAAAAGAGGTGTAACCTATGACTAAGGGAATCTTAGGTAGAAAAATCGGTATGACTCAGATCTTCTCTGAAGAAGGAATTCAAATTCCAGTCACTGTTGTCAAAGCTGATCCTAATGTTGTATTACAATTAAAAACAATGGAGTCCGATGGCTATGAAGCTGTTCAATTAGGATTTGAAGATAAGCGTGAAAAGTTATCGACAAAGCCGGAACAAGGACACGTTACAAAAGCAAATACAGCTCCTAAGCGCTTCATTCGTGAGTTCCGCAACTTAGACGTTGCCGAGTACGAATTAGGTCAAGAGGTTAAGGTTGATGTTTTTGCAGAAGGTGACTTCGTAGATGTTACTGGAACAAGTAAAGG
>WRAJ01000045.1 GCA_009780245.1 Turicibacter sp. | reverse complement strand
TTGAAACAATGCCTAAATGACATTAAAGATTTGTTTAACGCACAAGGCTAACACGCTTTATGCTCGATGATTCATTTTTCTACGATTGGGTATTCTATTTACACATAATTATTGACACTACCTTTTAACATCTGAAATCACCGTAGAAAAGTCACAGAATTGCGCAAAACTGTGCTGCCGTGACTTTTATCTTCCGAAAACATCGTAGAAAAGTCACAGAATTGCGAAAACTCGTAATGCTGTGACTTTTAACATCTGAAAACATCGTAGAAAAGTCACAGAATTGCGCAAACTCGCGCTACCGTGACTTTTATCTTCCGAAATCATCGTAGAAAAGTCACAGAATTATGCAAACTCGTGCTACCGTGACTTTTAACATCTGAAATCATCGTAGAAAAGTCACAGAATTGCGCAAACTCGCGCTACCGTGACTTTTAACATCTGAAAACATCGTAGAAAAGTCACAGAATTGCGCAAACTCGCGCTACCGTGACTATTAGCATCCGAAATCACCGTAAAAAAGTCACAGAATTGCGGAAAACCGTGAAGCCGTGACTTTTGTATGGGGAAGCCAGGATAGATTTGATATGAAAAGGAAAAAACACCTTTCATCAGGGTCAATAGAGCCTTGCGAAGGTGTTTTTATGCGCTAATTCAAATAGATTGAATATCCAAAATATCGTATATGTTAGGATAGAAAACCCGCTTAGTAGCAGGTGGGTATCTCATCTTATACATTAGGATTCCTACGATACAGAAAACTGCAAAGCAGGCATTCGACACAATATAAGATAATCAGATTCCCGAATTCAAAGTGTTCGGATTCAAAGAACTAACATTTATACGAGTATTTCAGACACTTATATTTTAGCATTAACGCTTTCAAATTGCAATAGTTTTTTTTGAAAAACTAAATTTGACATTATTTTCAAGACTAATGTGGTATAACTAAGTGGTAGGGGGTGGTAGGTTTGAAATGGTTAACGATGATAGGGTGTTTATTTATTTTATCAAGCTGCAGTTTATTTGAGTTGCACTCAGAAATAATAGAGGAGCCAGTAGATGCAATCCCTGAGGTTGTACCGCATTACGATGAAATCGAGGAATTGCTTGCGCAAGCTGAGCTTGAAGCGGGATTAGGCGATGCGCGCTCTGCTAGTTCAACTTTTGCAAGGCTGATGCTGGTGATCGAAGGGCATGACATTACGGAATATCAACGCGCACGTGTCCATACACTTGAGGAATTGCTGTCGGAAGTGTTGGCAAACAGAGAAGACCCGCCACCTTTTACTGGTAGTGCAGCGGCAGCAAAAGTAATGACATACTTTGGCGTTGCACCCGATGGTTATGAGTTTGTTTATCACGGAACGCCTAGCCAAGTTGGCACAAGCAGTGTCGGGTTTTATGTTTTTTTAGTACCGACCGAGCGCTACGACGGTGAATTTGAAGCGCAGCAAGTGTTTTTTGTTACTAATCAAGGTGAAATTTTAACAATTGAGTAAACTTTATCGTTCTCGTTTGAGCGGAAGTATGCTATAATGGTTAGAACCAAGATAAATTGATTTGTATACGCTGTGATTGCTTGGAATATTGTTAGGTTGTGTCGGAATGAAAGAAAAATGGAATTCACGCTATGAACTCGTTATACTTGCTACCTTAAACATCGTTGCGATTACCGCTATGATGCTTTTTGGGGATGGCTATCTTTTTGCTGTGATTTTATTGCTTATCACACCGTTTATAAACTTAGCTTATTTTATTTTTTATAACCGGAGAAAAAGCAAGCTATTCTTAAACGAGAAAAAAACGATTGCGCATCGGGTCAAAGAAGCGGGTGAATATGTGTTTGACCATCTACCACTGGGTATTTTACTGTACGACGAAGACGATAAGGTGGTGTGGTCGAATGCGCATGTGAAAAGCATCTTTAGAAAAGACGTGGATAATCTTGAAATTCTTGACATCGATAATGCCTTATATTCAAACATGAAAGCCACTTCAGCGATTTTTGAATACAAACAGCAAGACTTGGTGTATCAGGTTGAGCATAAGAAAAAAGAGCGTGTTTTGTACTTTGATGACATTACGACGTATGCCAAGTTATTGGATAAGTACAACGATGAAAAAGCGACGTTAGGTTTAATCGTGATGGACAATTACGACGAAGTTGTGAAAAACCTAGACGAGCAGGAACAAAACGATTACAGACGAGCGGTTGTGGATGAGTTGTCGCGATGGGCTAGTTCACAGGGGATTTTATTTCGAACATTGCGAGACGGACGTTATCTCATTATGATGACACATAAAACGCTAGAATCGCTGTGTGAAAATAAGTTTGCTATTTTAGATGACATTAGAGCGATTGGTACCGATGAGGTGACGCTCACGGTAAGCATCGGGATTGCATCGGGCTATGAAAGCTCGATTGCGTCCTTTAATCGCGCGTCGTCGCTCGTGGATTTATCGTTGTCGCGTGGCGGGGATCAAGTGGTCATTAAGAAAAAAGGCATCGATGATTTTATGTTTTATGGTGGAAAGACGAATCCGATTGCGAGTCAAAACCGGGTTCGCGCACGTGTGAATGCTGGGGCTTATGAACGCTTAGTATTAGACAGTGATAATGTGGTGATCATGGGTCATCGTTTCCCGGATGCAGATGCGATTGGCGCAAGCATTGGGTTGCTCAGGATCGCGATGTCCATGGGGAAAGAGGCTTACATTATTTTAAACAAATCGGAGCTAGACAAAGCAAACGCTGTGTTTATCGGGGAAATATTAAAAGATGAGAAATTGGCTAGCTATTTTATCTCAAGCATTAAAGCGGTCGAGCTCATGACTAAAAATAGTTTACTCGTGATTGCAGACACACAAGATGCGAATTTAGTGATCGATAAGAAGCTTCTTAGGATTACAAATAAAGTGGCCATTTTTGATCATCACAGACGTGGTGTGAGCCACATTGATGCAACGCTTTCGTACACGGACCCATCGGTTTCTTCAACATCGGAACTCGTGGTAGACATGCTGGACTATTTTAAAAAGCGCATCGACTTATCCGTGGCCGAAGCGTCCATCATGTTGTCAGGGATTATGTTAGATACCAGAAGGTTCATGTATAACACAAGTAAGAAGACTTACGACGCAGCGGCGATTTTAAAGCAAAAAGGGGCGGATGAGAAATACGTATCGAAGCTGTTAAAAGCGCCGATTGATCATTATTATTCACGGGCTCACTTAACGCATCGTGCGCGCGTGTTTGAAGCGGTTTATTTGATTTCAGAGGCGAGCGATGATCGAGTGTTTGATCGAACTGAAATTGCAGCAACCGCAGACGACTTACTGAATGTGCAAGGCATTAAAGCGACGTTTGTATTAGGGAAAACGAGCGAAAACGAAGTTTCAATTAGTGCGCGCTCAGTTGGTGAAGTGAACGTGCAGCTAATGATGGAGGCAATCGGTGGCGGTGGTCATCTGACGAACGCAGCGGCTCGCTTTGAAGGGGAGGTTTCCGAAGCGGTGCAAGCCTTAGAAGCGGCGATTAAAGAATACGATTAAAACTAAAGTTGGAGTAGCTAAATGGCTACTCTTTTTTCTTTGCCAAAAATTGTCGGTTGTCAGTCACAAACTTGATCAAAACTTGGCTTTCATCCGTTATCCTAGGATTAGTTAACTAAAGGAGGATGGTTCTATGGGACTATTTAAACGAGTGATAGCCAGTATGACGAGAAGGATGGGGAAGAGCGTCACGCTACTCACGTTAGTCTTTGTGTTAGTATCCCTCATCGCTGGTGGGATGTCGATTCAAAGGGCGGTGATGAACACGGAGGAAAATTTAAGACGCAGCATGCCGCCGATCGTAGCGATTGAATTTGATCGTGAGGAATGGATGACCAATTTTAATCAACTCCGTGACTATGAGCATTGGAATTTAACGGCTGATTTTGTTCGTGAAGTAGGGGCACTACCGTATGTGAGTCACTTTAATTATACGATCGGCAGTTTCTTATCAAGCTTTGATTTTGAAACGTATGACCCCGGAATCACAGGTGACACTGGTGATGGTTCATGGCGTGTAGATGGCGCACCGAATTTTATGAGCGTAACGGGTGTTTCAAGTGCAGATATTATTTACATTGCATACCGTGAAGACGTTGAGCTGGTAGCGGGAAGAATGTTCGAAGAACATGAAATGACTGGCACGGAGGAAGTGATCCCCATTGTCATATCCGAACCGCTAGCTGCGCATAACGGCTTGTCTGTTGGCTCAACGTTTACGTTGTATGACATGATCGTGAACGATTTCGAATTTTCTTGGGTGGAAGGTTGGCAAGAAGAATTACTCGCACAAGCACCTTATACCTTTATCATCGTTGGCTTGTTTGACTTGATTGACAGACAAACGGATTTATCGGTTGACATTGACGCAGATTGGAACGAATGGAATCGACAAGTCGGCAGGTTAAACACCGCTTTCATTCCTGCTAGGGCGGCAGAGACGATCAATCGCGAACATTTCGACCGCTTTATGGGCATTTTGGATGAGCATGGTTTTGATGCTTGGTGGATAGAAGACGACGCAGAGCACGAAACGCACGTCACCGCGATTTTTATTTTAAACGATTCACTGGAAATCGCGTATTTTAGAGCGGCCGTCCTCCCACTGATCCCGGATTATTACCGCGTTGCTGACCTGTCGGGTGGGTTTGAAGACATGCAATCCTCGATGGAGACGATGCTCTGGATTGGGGATGTGATTTTTATTGCGGCGACGCTGATGACCGTGCTAATTTTAAGCTTGATTATTACGTTATTCTTGCGAGACAGGCGGTATGAAATGGGGATTTACTTAGCACTTGGCGAGAAAAAAGCACGGATCGTAACGCAGGTCATGCTAGAAGTTGTTGTGGTGGCACTCTTTGGTATCACACTGGCTATTTTTGCCGGTAACGTTGTTTCCACACAGATGTCACAGAGCATGTTGCGTCATAATTTAACTTCACAAGTCACCGAAGCGCCGAGAAATATGTCCTTTGGCGGTGATGTCAGCTTGGACGAACTCGGCTTTATGATCGAAATGTCACCAGACGACATGATGCAACATTTTGATATTGATATGAACGCAGCTTCAATCGGCTTGCTCTACGGCATTAGCACACTAACGGTCGTCGTCTCAACGCTCATTCCCATGGTCTATCTCATCCGGTTAAACCCGAAAAAAATCCTCATGGAGGCGAAAAATTAATGAAAAAACTAGGATTATTAATGCTATTATTTGCAACCCTATTAACAGTAACAGCCTGTGGCGATAATGGGGAAGGCACGTCACAACCACAAGAAAATACCGAGCCAACAGCGACGGTGATGCCAAGCGCAGGGGCGATACCTGATGTAAGTCATGCTGAGATAGCGGAAGTAACGGACGATGATCTAGCTGACATTCCTGAAGGGGCATATGTGCTACCACTGACGGAACTAGCCACTCACGAATTAGCAATTTTGTTTGACGATGAAGGTTGGGAATTGTGTCATTTAATGGGGACCTGTGCAGCAAACGTTGCACCGATGGGTCTAGCGTTAGTCGGAGATGAATTGAATTTTCTTCTTAGCAACGACGCACGTATTATCGACTTTTTTGTCACTGGTTATGAGTCGGCTAGTTGCTGGGCAAACGAGCAAAATAATCTTTTGATTTGCGAAGGTTTTAGCGTCGGTGATGAAGTGATTGAGATGATGGGTAGATTTGATCCTAACGAAACAGAACAAATGACGGTTTTACTGACCGATGAAACAACGTTTGAATGGGTCACTAATGACCAATTTACGAGGCTTAGTCAAGAGGAAATAACAAGAAGTGAGTTCGAAATGTTCATCAATAACTCGGCCGCTGTCTTTTCACTGAATATACGTTACGAAGAAGTAAGCGGTGAGCTGGTTGCTACGCACATCCAAATACTTGAAGTCATCATCTAATCTAAGAACTTTATCAAATCTATGCCAAAAACACCCCATAACTTTTGCGAAATGTGATAAAATAATAGGACTTATTATTAGCTTAGAAATGAGGCAAGAGCGATGAGTCATAAAATTTTAGTGATTGAAGATGAGTTAGCCATCCAAGATATTTTGAAAAACTACTTAGAAGACGCCGGTTATGAAGTGACGCTTGCTGCTGACGGCATGGAAGGTTATGCGGCGTTTCAAAGCGGTTCGTTTGATTTAATTTTACTTGATATTATGATGCCGAAAATCGACGGCTATGTGGTATTGGAAATGATCAGAAAGAGTTCGATGATGCCGGTGATGATGATCACGGCGATGGGGGACGTGGTCGATCAAATGAAGGCGTTCGAGTTAAAAGTGGACGATTACATGACGAAGCCCTTTGACATGAAGCTTGTTTTGGCGCGTGTGGCGGCGGTGTTGCGAAGAAGTGAAGTTAGTGCGCGTGGGTCACAAAAGGATGAAAACCAGATTTTGTATCGGCAATTGATGATGGACTTACAAGGGATGGAAGTGTTTGAGAACGGGGTGAAGTTGGAGTTAACGCACAAGGAATTTGAGATTTTGAAGTTGCTACTCACGCATCAAAATCAGGTTTTTACACGGGAAGTGTTGCTTGAGAAGTTGTGGGGTTACGATTATTTTGGGAATTCAAAAGTGGTGAACGTGCACGTTCAAAATTTACGCAAGAAGCTTGCAGCCGATTACATTGAGACGGTGAGAGGGGTGGGATATAAAATTGCGAAAGAAAATTAGAATTCGTTTGAGTTTCAAAATTTTTCTGATCACTTTCACGGTTTTGATGACGACGTTTTTTCTTTCGTTTGAGGTGATTGAGCGGGTGTTGCCGACTTTGTATCGTCGTCAGTTGGTGGCTGATTATGACGGTTTAATGAGAGAATTAGAGCGGGAATTGATTGCTCAGGTGCGTGGTGGTTTGCATGTGGAGTTGGCATTCGAAGAGGCTTGGGTGGATGAGGTATTAGAGCATTTCGATATTTCAGAGATTGTGATGAGATACGAGGCACATTGTGATCATTTATTTGCTGAGTGGTGGTGGATCATCCCACACCTAGAGGTTGTGGTTTACACGGATGATAGTGAGATGTGTGTCGCGCTTTTGACAGAGCTAGCAGAAACGGCTTATCTGGTAGAAGAAGTCACATTCTGGACGGACGTTGCGGCAACGGAAGATGTGCAATGGTTTAATCTACGCCAGTTGCGCGATCATGCCGAGTTGTATGGCTCACATGCGTTTCGGATTGTCGAGGACATCATCTATGAATTTGCGACGTTGAACAACGTGCGTGTCATTATTTGGGAAATTGAGCCGATTACCAGGGAGGTAGGCGAGGTTTTAATTGAAATAGAAGGGCGTGGGACTGAGCAGGATTTTATGACAACGCTTGGTGTTAGTGAAGCAGCGGTTCGGCAACAAAATTTTTATCACCCGACAACGGGTGGTTTTGCCATTGCTGTTTCAGGGACGTTTCAACCCGCTTATCGTGTTTTAACGATCATTTCCGGGTTGCAGCGGCAACTTTTACTCATCATGATTTTCATTTCGGTGAGTGTGGCGTTTTTATTCTCACGTTATTTGGCACGACCGATTATGCAGTTGTCCACGGAATCCAAGAAACTACGTGAGCTCAAATTTAGCGAAGAAGTAGCCATTAAACGTAACGATGAAATCGGTGAACTGTCGAGCAATTTAAACTTCATGTCGTTCGAATTAAAAAAGGCCTTAGATGAATTACAATCTGCAAATGAAAAGCTAAAAGAAGAAATGGCACGCGAACGTGAGCAAGAACGCCAGCGTCGCAATCTGTTCACGTCAATTTCACACGAGTTAAAAACACCGCTGACAATTCTCAAAGGTGAAATCGGTGGGATGATTGATGGGGTGGGCGCATATAAAGACCGCGATGCTTATCTCGCTAGTGTCTATGGCTGGACCGAAACGCTGGAAAAGTTAGTGGGTGAAATTTTGACGATTTCGCGCTTGGAAGGCGAGAAGATGAACCTTGATCTGGCACCAACCGATATCAGTGCTTTGATCGAAGAAATTTGTGAAATACACCAAGCACTAGCAGATAGCCAGCATGTGCGGTTTAACAAAGCCCTTGATGCCGAGTTAACCGTTCACGCAGATGCCCCGCAACTACAAATCGCCCTGTCGAACGTCATTAACAACGCCGTTTTCTATTCACAACCAGGCGAAATGGTCAACGTTCGCCTTAAGCAAGAAAAGAACGTGGCAACACTGGTGGTGACAAACACGGGTGCCCACATCGAGAAAGCGGATTTAAACCATTTGTTCGACCCTTTCTACCGAGTTGACAAATCACGCAATCGGCACACGGGCGGCAGCGGCCTCGGGTTGTTTATCGTGAAAAACATTCTAGAGCTACACGGCTTTACATACACACTGGAAAACGTGGAAGAAGGCGTGCGCTTTACCATCAACATGCCGGTAGTATAAATTCTTTACCAAAAATTGATCGCAGCATTACCTCGACTTAATCTTAGTAGGCTAAAATAAACCTACAATAAGTTTGAAAGTTGAGGTTTTTATGATGTTTACAGGTCATGGTAATATTGTTACACGATTAATCAACGGCTTTGGTGGCTTGGGACCAGCTGTGTTTCTGTTTATTTGCGTCTCTTTGTTTGGGGAGGTGTTCTATGCCGTGGTGGTCGCAAATAAAAGAAAAGAGCAAGGATTGAAAACGGGGGTTAAATACCGCGTGTGGCGTTACGTGTTTTATTTGTACGTGATGATGGTGTACATTCAGACGGGGACCGCGGGGGCGTTTTGGTGGGCAGGTGCGATTGATCCGTCGCGCATTTATTTAGTGCCGTTTACGACATCACCGGACGTGGTGCCTTATATTTTGAATGTGTTGATGACAATCCCGCTTGGTTTTTTATTACCGCTAATTTGGCCGTCGTTTCGACAGATAGGTCGGGTGGCGCTGGCGGGATTTTTGTTCTCATTCAGCATTGAGTTTGTGCAATTGTTTAGTTTGCGCGTGAGTTCGACGAGTGATTTAATAACGAACACAGCAGGTGCGGTCATTGGTTATGGGATGTTTTACCTGATGTACAAATGGGCGGCACGAGGGGTTGACGTGGTGGCGCGCAAAGAGGTGGCGTCGAAAGCCATTAAGCATGAACCGGCTATTTACTTAGCCTTGTCATTGATTGGTGCGGTGCTTCTTTATCAGCCGTGGATTAGCATGGCATTGTCCCCCGCGCCATTAGGTGTTTCGGCAGAGACGATGATGGTGACGAACAACGAAGGAGTGGCTAGCCCGACGAGAGATAGCAGGAGCCAGCCAACACAACCTGATCCACAACCACTAGCAACGGCTCTCTCCTACCAAGATGTTAACTTTCAACTGCACAGTAGACAAGCGTTTTTGCTTAACCTAACCACCGGAGAACTTCTGTTTGAACACGGCGCCGACGAGCGCGTTTACCCGGCCTCATTAACGAAAATCATGACGGTTTTACTCGGGATCGAACAAGCACGGGGTGAGACGATGACGGTCAGAGCGGATTTTAATCGCCTCCTCCTCGACAACGCCTCAGTGGCCGGCTTTGAATACGGCGAAGAGCGGACTTTAAATGAAATCTTGCACGGCGCCATGCTACCATCAGGAGCAGACGCCACCGCGACGATTGCCTACAACACTTCCGGCTCATACGAGGCGTTCGTTGCCTTAATGAACACACGCGCACAAGAGCTCGGCATGTCCAACACAAACTTCACAAACACCTCCGGCTTGCACCATGATCATCATTACACAACCGCTCGTGATATGGCGATCCTCTTAAGCTACGCTTTGGAAAATCCGCATTTTCGCGATATCTTCACCGCGCGTGAGTACACCTTTATAACTTTCTGGGGTGAGCACCGGGTGATGTCCTCAACGCTATTTACAAATATGTGGACCAATGAATTTACAGGTGGCAGCATCATCGGCGGTCGCACAGGATTTACGTACGCGGCCGGCCGGTGCCTAGCCAGCTTAGCAACGAACGGCACGGATGAGTTTATCTTGATCTCGTTCGGTGCAGATGCGTACGCAGGGGAGTCTACGGCTCATATTTTAGATGCTTTTACGATTTACGAATATTTTTTGAGTCGCGATTAACAGATCGCACGAATCGAATCGCCAATTAAGTGCAAAAATGTGGCTTAATTGGCGTTTTTTCATGGACTTTATTCACGGAAAATGATATAAATATAAGTACTTGAATCTTTTGGGAGTTGGTACGATGGTTGTTATCAGTTGGCTTTGGAAAAATTACGTTCGCCCGTTTCGCATGAAGATGTTCGGTGCCATGTTTTTGGTGGTGATCACCTCGATCCTCGCCATCATTGGTCCGTTAATTATCGGCGAAATTGTCGACCGTGTTTTTTATAACGGAGAATTAGATGCGCTGTTGCCGCTGCTGATTCTGATGATCGTGTTGGTTTTTGCTCGGATGACCATTACTTGGTGTTTCAGAATGATTTTCGAAACGTTTAGCCAAGATGCCACGTGTCAATTACGTCGTGATATGTACGTGAAACTACACGAGATGGATTTCGACTATTTTTCGGCTCATAAAGTCGGCGATATTATGGCCAAAATGACCGGAGACGTTGAAACGGTGCGTCATTTTATCGCTTGGGTGGTGTATAGTTTATTTGAAAACTTTATGTGGCTCTCTTTATCCTTAGTTGTCTTATTTAGTATTGACGCGCTCTTAACCTTTACCCTGATTTTGGTGGTGCCCATTATCGGTTTCTTTGCGACGCGGTTGGTCAAGGAGGTTCGCCCGACGTTTGCTGACATTCGCGAGAGCTTCTCCACTTTGAATTCGGTGGTGGCTGAAAATATTGGGGGTAACCGTGTGGTGAAGGCGTTTGCTCGGGAAAATCACGAGGTAGAAAAATTTCAAAAACAAAACCTTGATTTTAGAGCGAAAAATTTGACCTCCGCTGGGGTTTGGGCGAAGTATTTACCTGTGCTTGATTCCCTTTCTGGCACATTGGGTGTGGTGGTTATTTTGGTTGGGGGGCTGTTTGTGATTAACGATCGCATTAGCATTGGTGAGCTAGCGGTCTTCAACGGTTTTTTATGGATGTTGGCCGTTCCGATGCGCATGTTTGGTTGGTTGCTGAATGATTTACAGCGTTGCCAAGCGTCTTTAGAAAAAATTAAAGAGATGTTAGAGGTAAAACCGAAAATCCCGTTAAGCAATGTGGATGTAAACGAAGACGTAGCGGTGAAAGGCTTTGTTGAATTCAAAAACGTGAGCTTCCACTTTGAAGACGATGATAGCATCGCCGTCTTGAAAAACGTTTCTTTTAAAACCCAGCCTGGGGAGACGGTTGGGATTTTAGGTGAGACAGGCTCTGGGAAATCGACGTTGGTCAGCTTGATTTCTCGGTTTTACGATGCGGTCGAAGGGGAAGTGCTCGTCGACGGTAAAAACGTAAAAGACTGGAACGCTCGTCAGTTGCGCGACTGCATTTCAACTGTGATGCAAGATGTTTTCTTATTTTCAGACACAACCGCCGCGAATATTGCCTTTGCCAATACGAATGCAGATATGGGACGCATCAAGCATGTGGCGCAACTGGCGGATGCGCACAATTTTATCGAAGCATTATCGGACGGTTATGACACGATTGTCGGCGAACGTGGTACGGGGTTATCAGGGGGTCAAAAACAACGACTTTCACTTGCTCGTGCGTTATTGAAAGATCCTTCGATTTTGATTCTCGATGATACGACCAGTGCGGTTGATATGGAGACGGAATATAAAATTCAACAGGATTTGCAAAAAGTGGGCGTGGATAAAACCACGTTTATTATTGCCCACCGCGTGTCATCGGTGAAAGATGCAGATTTGATTTTGGTGTTAAATAAGGGTGAGATTGTTGAGCGGGGCAATCACGAGTCGTTAATGGCTGAGGGCGGTTATTACGCAACGGTTTATAACGAGCAAATTGGGTTAGGAGGCGGCGAATAATGGCAGAAACTGTGAAAAATAAGAACACAAAAGTGAAGCGCAATACCTTCAACGTGGATGAAGAGCTTGAAGATCAGTTGAGTGTCAAAGATTTAAAGCGCGTGCTTGATTACGTCAAACCTTATCGCCGTCAGTTGCTCCTCGCTTTAGTGGTGATTTTGATCGCCAATTTTGCGGCTTTGATTAGCCCGGTGCTGGTTCAACAAGCGATTGATTACGCTATTCCAAACGCGGACGTTGGTTATTTATTGATCTTGGCAGCGATTTTCTTCGTTGCGGTGGTTGTCGGAGGGTTGTGTGCGAATTACCGAATTAAAAACATTGCGAAGATTGGACAGAACGCGTTACGTGATATGCGGCTTGATTTGTTTACGCACTTGCAAAAGCTTTCGTTTGATTTTTTCGATTCAAGGCCGCACGGGAAAATTTTGATTCGGGTTGTTAATTACATTAACACGTTAAGTGATTTGCTTTCTAACGGGTTAATCAATTTAATTTCCGATCTGTTTAGCCTAGTTATTGCACTGGGAATGATGGTGTTTATGGACGTGAGGTTTACCGTATTTAGTTTGCTGTTTGTACCGGTTTTGATGTTTATTGCGTTGTTTATCAAGAACATGCAAAGAAAAAATTTCCAGACGTTGAGTAACAAGCAATCGAACATGAATGCATACATTCACGAGAGCATTTCTGGGATTAGAACGTCGCAGTCGTTTGTACGTGAGAAAGAAAACACGGATGTTTTTGATGAAGTACAAACGGAATATCGTAGCGCTTGGTTAAGAGCGATCGGAGCCATGTTTTTGATGCAACCTGCTGTGCAAAACGTTCAGGTTTTGGCCACTGCTTTGATCTATTTCTTAGGTGCGCAAGCCATGGGGTACGAGGTGAGCATTGGGACGGTGTTGGCGTTTATTGGCTTACTCGGAAGTTTCTGGGGACCAATTGTGAACATCGGAAACTTCTACAATTCATTGGTGACAGGTTCTGCGTATCTTGAGCGGATTTTTGAAACCATGGATGAGACGCCTGGTGTGATGGACGCTGCGGGTGCCAAAGAAATGCCGCCTATTCTGGGGAACATCGTGTTCGATCAAGTGCGATTCGGCTACGAAGAAAAAGAAATTCTTAAAGGTTTAACCTTTGATGTCGAATCGGGGGAAGCCATCGCCTTAGTGGGACCAACCGGTGCGGGCAAATCAACGATCATTAACTTGATCTCACGCTTTTATAACATCAATGCAGGTACTATTTTTATCGACGGTGAGGACATTAGCCAAGTGACGTTACATTCGCTTAGATCGCAAATGGGCGTGATGTTGCAAGACACGTTCATCTTCTCGGGCACCATTATGGATAATATCCGCTATGGGAAATTGGACGCGACCGAAGAAGAAATCATCGCAGCGGCTAAATCGGTGCAAGCGCACGATTTTATCTCAAAAATGAAAGACGGCTATCAGACGGAAATCAACGAGCGCGGTAGCAACTTATCTGCCGGTCAAAGGCAATTACTCAGCTTCGCCAGAACGTTGTTGGCTGATCCGAAAATTTTGATTTTAGACGAAGCCACGGCGAGCATTGATACGAAAACAGAAGCGTTACTGCAAACCGCGTTAGATCGCTTGCTTGAGGGCCGTACGTCGTTTATTATTGCTCACAGGCTGTCAACGATTAAGAATGCCTCAAGGATTTTCTATATTAATCAAGGGGTGTTGCAAGAAGCAGGTTCGCACGATGAATTGATGGACGTGGAAGACGGCTATTACCGTAAGTTGTATGAAAGTCAGTTCGCAAGAGCCTAGCAAACATAAAAAACAAGTGAAAGACTGTTTAATTGATGCCGTTTGTGCTATACTTTTTACTAGGGACTAGCTAACGGTACCAGATTTAGGAGTTGAGTTTATGAGTTTATTCAATAAAATTAAAACAGCATTTACGCGTAAAGAGTTGAGCGAAACGGAAATTCGTGCCAAAGCCAATTACAAAGACGGGCTTAAAAAAACGCGCGGTAGCTTACTTGATAAACTACAAGCCACGTTCGCCAACTACACCGAAATCGACGAGGCACTCTTTGAAGAATTAGAAGAGATTTTTATCATGGCAGACATCGGTGTGGCGACGGTCATGGATTTTGTGGATCAGTTAAAGCAGACCGCCCGCGAATCGGGAGTCACGGATCCAAAAGATTTGCAAGTCCTGATGGTTGACAAACTATTTGAAATTTATGTAAAAGGTGAATTTGTCAACACGAACCTGAAAATGAACAAAGATGGCCTGACGGTGATCCTGTTTGTCGGGGTGAACGGCGTTGGGAAGACGACGTCAATCGCAAAAGTCGCGCATCAGTTGAAATCACAGGGGAAAAGGGTTATGATGGCTGCCGGTGACACATTCCGGGCAGGTGCGATTCGACAACTCGAGGTATGGGGCGAGCGACTAGACGTCCCGGTTGTGTCCTTGGCCGAGAATTCGGATCCGTCTGCGGTCATGTTCGATGCCATT
>WRAJ01000044.1 GCA_009780245.1 Turicibacter sp. | reverse complement strand
GCCGTTGTCCTCTCTTTCGTTTTTTCCGGAACATTAGAGATTATCAATCTCGACGGTGAAATGACACTAGTCAAGTCACTTTATTTGATGCTAGCGGGTGCGCTTGTAAGTGCATCGATGATTTTACCAGGCTTAAGTGGTGCTTTGATGTTGATGTTGCTTGGTGCTTATCATTTCGTACTTGAAAGTATTAGCTCTTTAAATCTAGTTGTGCTTAGCAGTGTGGCTATTGGTGGGGTTCTAGGGCTCATCGTTTGTGGGCGACTCATTAAACATCTATTGGCTAATAATGAAACAACCCTATATGCGATTAGTTTAGGGTTAGTTATCGGCTCGATTCCCGTGGTATTGAACGGTAATGTTCCAACAAACCCAATGGTGATACTGACGTCAATCTTGTGTGCGCTGATAGGTTTTGTTTTAGTTTTCATGCTGAATCGAAAGAAAGCTTAATACAAAGATAGTGAAAGACATATACTTTTAAAAGTTACTAGTTGGTTTAAGGGTTAGGTGTTGAGGATGAAAGGTTATACTGGAAGTGAATTTCTAGAAAATGACACTACGAGTGAAGAAATTATACCATTAAGAAGAAAGGTTGTTCCGCTAAGAAGAGAAGTCACTTCGTTAAGAAGCGAAGAGTTGAAGTTTACGCGAAAGCCCACACCTGGGCAAGAAGTGACGAGTTGGATAAAAACCATCTGTCTAACGATGATTGTTGTCATTTTAATTAGACGCTTTATTTTCATGGCAGTTGAAGTGAACGGTGCTTCAATGGAACCGACATTTCTAGATGGGCAACGCGTCATTGTGTGGCAATTCTTTTATTCACCGAATCTATTTGATGTCGTTGTATTAGAGCACACAGATGGTCAGCACCACATTAAACGTGTACTTGGCGCGCCTGGTGATCGGGTGGATTATATTGAAGGCCATTTATTCATTAACGAGCAATTAGTCGAAGAACCTTATATTATGCAAGAACCAAGTGCAAACGGGTTTACCTTAGAAGAAATTTGTCAATTTGTTCAGTGTGGCGTCATCCCAGACGGCTATTTCTTAGTGTTAGGTGATCATCGCAACCGGAGTGGGGATAGCCGTGAATACGGGTTGGTACACGAATCACAAATTTTGGGACGGGTTGTGATGAGATTTTGGCCGTTTGAAGACTTCAGTTTATCACCGAATTGATTTTAAAGGAGAACTAACGCATGCAGAAAGAAAAAGAACAAACATTTAAATCAGGATTTGTTGCGGTTGTTGGTCGTCCTAACGTTGGGAAATCAACGTTTCTTAACCGTGTTTTAAAGCAAAAGGTTGCGATCATGAGCGATAAAGCTCAGACAACGCGTAATAAAATTCAAGGGGTTATTACAGATAATGACTCACAAACGGTGTTTATTGATACGCCAGGGATTCACAAGCCTAAGCATGAGCTAGGAAAATTCATGACCGACTTAGCACTGGGAACGTTAAATGAAGTCGACATGGTGATGTTTATGACACCAGCGGACGAGAAAATTGGTCCCGGCGATCGGTTTATTATTGAGCGCTTAAAACGCGTTAAAAAGCCTGTTTTTCTAGTAATTAACAAAATTGATTTAATCAAAAAAGATGAGCTGATGGAAGTCGTGGCTAACTTTAAAAAAGAGCACGAGTTTGACGGTGTGATTCCCATCTCAGCGGTGAGTGGCGAAAACATTGAAACGCTGCTTGAAGTGGTCAAAGAAAACTTAGAAGAAGGTCCGCAATTTTATCCAACAGATTTTATTACAGACCATCCCGAACGGTTTATTATTTCAGAATTGATTCGGGAAAAAGTGTTGCATTTAACGCATGAGGAAGTGCCACACTCGGTCGCGGTTGTGATTGATGAAATTCACCGTGACCACGATCAAGAGAACTTGATTAACGTGGCGGCAACCGTCATCGTTGAGCGAAAATCCCAAAAGGGGATTTTGATTGGCAAGCAAGGTAAGATGCTAAAAGAGATTGGGACGTTAGCTAGAAAAGACATTGTTAACCTGCTTGGCACTAAAATTTACCTTGAATTATGGGTGAAAGTTCAAAAGGATTGGCGCAACAAAAAAGTCCATTTAACGGACTTTGGTTATAGCAATAAGGAATATTAAACTGGTTGCATAAAAGCCAAATTGATTGCATAGAATATTGCTATAACGAGACGTACTAATATTGGGGGCAAGAGACATGGATAGCTTTGAATGGGAAGTATTTAAACGAACAGGGACAATTAGAAATTATTTAATCATGAAACAACGTGAATATGAAAGTCAGGCTTCTTTAGACGAGGAATTCGCCATGGAAGAAGAGTTTGATATCGAAAAAGAAGCCAATGATTGATGATGTGAGGATGTTAAAGAAATGCCCTTAACGTTTCAAAAGGAGCTTATCATTTGTGAGTGTGCAACTTGAAGCGATTGTACTAAAAAGTTTTGATTATAAGGATCACCATAAAATTGTAAAAATGATAAGCCCATCTCATGGGCTTATTAGTGTTTTAATGCCTTATGCAAATAAGAAAAAATCCCGCTATCGCACACTCGCTGAGCCCTTAACGTGTGTGACCATTCAAGTCAAAGTTCCGACTGAACAAAGTGGTCTTTATTATTTGATGCACGGCGATATGACGGATGCGTTTTATGAGGTGAAATGTGAGGTTGAAAAGGTCATGATGTTTTATGAAATGGCAGAAGTGACAATCAGAGCAGACATTGAAAAGTATCACCTGCCATTCGTTTATCGCACGTTAAAAAGCGTCTTAGAAATAGCAGCATCTGATGAAATAAAATTTCGTTGGGGTGTTGTTATTTTTAAAGCAAAAATGCTGTCAGCCATGGGGATACTCCCTGCTGTAGATGGGTGTGTGAGTTGTGGAAAAACAACGAAGATTGTGACGGCTAGTGTGAACGAAGGGGGCCTGATTTGTGAAGCTTGTTATGCTGGAAGCGGCATCTGGATGGCTAGTGAGTTAATTCCTTTATGGCGCGCCTGCTTTAAGCTTCCGGTTGATCGCTTACTGACGTTGGACTTGGCGATTTCTGAACTAGAGACACTGGAAAATTGGGTGTTAGCCTATTACGAAAGCTATAGCAATATCAAATTTGCGAAGCGATTAAAAATATAGAATTTTTGCATGATCTTTTATGTATTTGGCGCGCTCAGACTATTGTCTTTTGAGGCTGTTTGTTATATAATAGAGTATCATGCAATTTTTGTGTGCAGTTTATAAAAGAGGTGGTTTGGTGAGCAAGGTGTCGATGGAGAAAATAGTTAATGTTGCAAAGACTAACGGCTTTATATATCAGGGGAGTGAGATTTATGGCGGACTTGCAAACACATGGGATTATGGCCCACTGGGATCACTTCTGAAAAATAACGTTAAGCAGGCGTGGATTCATCGTTTCATTACCTCACGTCATGAAAATGTTTTGATCGATTCGGCGATTCTGATGAATCCGAAAACATGGGAAGCGTCAGGCCATGTTGGTGGGTTTAGTGACCCGTTGATGGATTGTAAAGCTTGTAAAACGCGCCATCGTGCCGATAAGTTGATTGAAGATCACGGAGATGACATTGTCGCTGACGGGTGGACGAATGAAGAGATGATGGCGTATATAAAAGAACATCACATCGTTTGTCCGGATTGTAAGAAGCAAGATTTCACAGATATTCGTCAGTTTGAACTCATGTTTAAAACACACATGGGAGTTGTGCAAGATGACACGTCTGTGGTTTACATGCGTCCTGAAACCGCACAAGGTATTTTCATTAATTTTAAGAACGTCCAGCGATCGGCACGAAAGAAAATCCCATTTGGAATTGGTCAAATCGGAAAATCTTTTAGAAACGAGATTACACCAGGAAACTTTATTTTTAGAACCAGAGAGTTTGAGCAGATGGAATTGGAGTTTTTCTGCAAACCTGGCGAGGACGTCAAGTGGTATGAATTTTGGAAAGATTATTGTATGACCTTCCTATCAGACCTCGGGATGAAAGAAGAGAACGTGAGAATGCGCGATCATACTGAGTCCGAGCTGAGTCACTATAGTAACGGGACTTCCGACATTGAATATCAGTTCCCGTTTGGCTGGGGTGAACTGTGGGGCGTGGCAAACCGAACGAATTATGACTTGAATGCGCACATGGAAGCCTCGGGCGTCAGTTTTGAATATCAAGATCCGATCACAAATGAGAAGTATGTGCCTTATTGCATTGAGCCGTCGGTAGGGTTAGACCGTTTGTTGCTCGCGTTGTTAATTGATGCTTATGAGGAAGAGACCCTTGAAGATGAAACTACGCGTGAAGTCATGAGGTTTCATCCGACACTAGCACCTTATAAAGTGGCGGTCTTGCCGTTGATGAAAAAGATTAATGAAGGGGCGCTTAAAGTGTTTGAAGACCTAGCAGGAAAGTTTTCGGTTGATTACGATGAGGCTGGTGCCATCGGAAGAAGGTATCGCCGTCAAGATGCGATTGGAACGCCATTTTGTGTCACTTATGACTACGATTCGATTGAGGATCAGACGGTGACGGTGAGGCATCGTGATACGATGGCGCAGGAGCGGGTTAAGATTGAGGATTTGGAGGGGTATATTGCGGAGCGGATTGGGTTTTAGGTGTGGGAGATTGATTGCACCTCAAAGCTTCAAATGCTATCAGAAGGGTGCAGTTGTCTGGTTAGATTGGAATGCTCTTTAGTTTGGTTGTGGGCGGGCGCCCTTTCGGTGATTAACTTGTGAACGACTTCTGAGTTTGTTTTGGGTCATTGCTTGAATTTTTTGCTCTTTAGCTACCGCGCCTTTTGGCTTACTGGAATTATTTTTGAAATTCAATCGCGAGCGATTAAATTCCAAAAATAATTGTTAATGTTTAGGTGTTGGGTAGGACTTTGGGATGGAGGTGTTCACTTTGGATTTGCGACAATTGGCAACTGAGATCAATGAAAAAGTTAACATCGCTGAGGTGGTTGGTCGTTATGTGCAATTAACGCGATCGGGGCGGAATCATAAAGGGTTATGCCCGTTTCATAATGAGGCAACGCCGTCGTTTTTAGTGTCAGAGGACAAAGGGATTTACAAGTGTTTTGGTTGTGGTGAAGGTGGGGATGCCATTTCTTTTATTTCTAAGATGGAAGGGATTTCTTATAGCGAAGCGATGACGAGTTTGGCTTCGGATGCTGGGGTTGATCAAACCGTTGTGAAGCGACTTAGACGAAACGATCAACGGTATAATTTTGAAAAAGAATTCGAAATTTTAGCTTTTGCAAGTGGCTTTTATCATTATTATTTACTGAATACCGAAGAAGGGCGCACGGCTTTAGCTTATTTGGCTGAACGTGGCTTAACAAAAGAGACGATTATTCAGTTTGGTATTGGTTTAGCGCCTCGCGATGGTAATTTGCTCATTCAGGCATTAGGGTCGAACAATCATTCATTTGAAATAGCTAAAAAAGCAGGTCTTTTGCAGCAAGGTGAGAGTGGTGATTATTATTCGCCGTTTAGGTCCCGGATTATGTTTTCGGTGACAAATGAGCGGGGTTCAGTGGTTGGCTTTAGTGGGCGGACGTATTTGCAAGAGGATGAGCAAGGTGCCAAATACGTTAATTCGCCAGAGTCGCCGGTGTTTCAGAAGTCTCACGTGTTGTATCATTTACACGAGGCGCGCAAAACGGCAAGAACTTCGCATCGCTTATTACTGTTTGAAGGTTTTATGGATGTGATCGCCGCGCATCGAGCTGGTTTCACAGAGTCAATTGCGACGATGGGAACGGCCATGACTGCCGAGCACGCTCAAGCAATTAGTCGTCATGCTAAGGAAGTGATTCTGGTGTTTGACGGTGATGGTGCTGGTCTTGTTGCCACTGCAAAAGCCATTCCGCTTTTATTAGCACGCCAGTTGCAAGTGCGCGTTGCCCGCATTTCTGGTGGGATTGATCCAGATGACTATGTGAGGCAAAACGGTGCGCATAAGTTTGCTGAAATCATTCAAGGTGCCATTGGTGCCATTGAGTTTCAGTATCACTATTTGAAGCAAGATGTGCGATTAGACACCACAGATGGACAAATTGAATTTGAGCGTCGGCTCACGACATTCGGAAACGGTTTGCCAGATAAGAACATGTTACAGGCCATGTTACGGAAACTGCGCAATGAGATTTATGAACAGCAGCGCGGTAGACAAAGCAATCGAAACGTTTCGCAAGATGTCGGTTTACATCGCCGTCAGAACGGTGATGCTAATCGAAATGGCCTTCAGGTTGCACCAAGACTGCAAGTGATGCCAAACGATGTGAAAGCGGAAAAAGAATTGATTTATTACATGTCGCTTGAAAAAGAAGTGTTCGACTTGGTGATGGCGCATATTGGGACTGCCTTTAACATCGCTGCACACCGGAAAATTGTACAAGCAATAGAGTCGTATTATTTTAGAAACAACGTCATGGATCAAGAAGAATTTTTTAAAAAACTTGATCCATCACTGGCGCTCATTGCCCGTGAAATCGTTGAGGGATTAAAGGATCGACCGAAAAATTGGTCAAGAAAAATGATTTTTGAATTAATGGATAAAGTTCAATTAGGTGCTAAGAAATTAGAGCATGCAGGGAAGAAGCAAATGTTTTACAATGCCAGCTACGACGATCAGTTAAAAATGTTAGGGGAATTAACTGTGGGTCAATGAGTGTTTGAGGAGTGATTGAATGGCAACGAAGAATCAAGTAGTGACAATGGAGCAAGTCCAAGATGATTTACTAAAGGTTGGCCGTGATCGTGGGTTTTTAACGCACGATGAGATTAGCGAGGGGTTTAAGCCTTTTGGTTTAGATAAAGATATGATGGATTCTTTTTTAGATGTTTTTGATTCCGAAGGGATCAACGTTGTTGACAAAATTGAAAAAGCACAAGAACCTGATGAAGTCCTTGACGAAGATGATTTGGATTTGAGCGACATTGAGAAAGTGGTTCAAGAAGCAGACTCGGCAGCAGTACCTGTTGATATGTTAGAAGAGTTTCCTGATATCAAAGAAGAAATGACGGAAGCGGGGGCGCCACCAAAGCCAGCTGAACAAACGTTTGAATTAAGTTCTAATTTTAAAATGAACGACCCGGTTCGCATGTATTTAAAAGAAATTGGCCGCGTTGAATTATTAAACTCTGCCGAAGAGATTGAATTATCAAAAAAGACAGAGCGTGCTGAGATTGCGATGGAAATCGGTCGCATGCGTAAAAAAGAGGACAACGTTTCAGAAGAATTGGTTGAACGCATTAGCTATTTAATTCAAGAAAAAGGTGAATCTACTTCTGGCAACGAGCTACTCGAAGGCATTTTGGATTTAGATGAAACAGGGCTCAATCAAATCCTTGCTGAAGGTGAGACGGCTAAGAAAAAGCTAGTGGAAGCGAACCTTCGACTAGTGGTGTCGATTGCCAAACGTCACGTTGGTCGCGGCATGCTGTTTCTCGATTTAATTCAAGAAGGAAACATGGGATTGATGCGTGCGGTTGAAAAATTTGATTACCGTAAAGGATTTAAATTTTCAACTTACGCCACGTGGTGGATTCGTCAAGCGATTACCCGTGCGATCGCCGATCAAGCACGAACGATTCGAATTCCGGTTCACATGGTTGAAACGATTAATAAATTGATTCGCGTTCACAGGCAATTGATTCAGGATTTAGGCCGTGAACCAACACCAGAAGAGATGTCAAAAACATTGGATTTGCCACCGGAAAAAATCCGTGAAATCATGAAAGCAGCGCAAGAACCAGTTTCACTTGAAGCCCCAGTCGGCGAAGAGGATGACTCGCATTTAGGTGACTTCATCCCGGATGCTGACGCGCTTTCGCCGTCGTCGTTTGCTTCTAATTCAATGCTGAAATACGAGCTTGATCAGGTGCTAGACACGTTAACCGAAAGAGAAGAAAAAGTATTGCGTATGCGATTTGGTTTAACCGATGGTTTAACGAAAACATTAGAAGAAGTTGGAAAAGAGTTTGGTGTGACGCGTGAACGAATTCGTCAGATTGAAGCGAAAGCACTTCGCAAATTGCGTCACCCATCTAGAAGTCGTAAGTTAAAGGATTTTATGGAAGATGAATAAAAAACTATCAAGAAGATTAACTGCATGTTTAAAGGAACTATCTTGGCATTCAAAGATAGCGGATATTGGAACTGATCACGCTTATTTACCGTGTCATGGCATTGCGAATGGCACGATTGACTCTGCCATTGCGATTGATGTCATCGATGGCCCGTTGATGCAAGCTAAAAAAACGATCGCTGATTACGGCTTGGGAGAAAGAATTGAAGTGCGAAAAGGATCAGGATTGGAGCCGTTAAAAGCGGGTGAAGTAGAAGGGGTCGTGATCGCAGGTATGGGTGGACACCTTATTGCACAACTATTGCTAGCTAGTATATCGGTCGCAAAGTCGATGAAGACACTCGTTTTTCAGCCTCAAGGTGGGGAAGCGGCTCTGCGAAAGGTACTATCTGACAATAAATTTGCGATTACAAATGAAATGCTCTTAGAAGAAGATGGCATCATTTATACGATTATAACGGCAAAGCCAAAAGCTGCGCTTTATGAGTTGAATGAACTAGATTTGATTTTTGGTCCTCTGCTAAGAGAGAACTTTAAGCAAGAACTGTTCAGAAAAAAATGGACTCAGGAAATCGCTGCGATTGACGAGATATTACGCAGAATGCCAGCTGGTAACGAGCGAAAAGCAGTGTTTATCAAAAAGAAAAAACGCATAGAGGATGTGTTAGTCGGTGTTATTAGTTAAAGATGTTGTTGCATTTTTAGAAGAGAAATTTCCACCTAGTCTTGCTTATGAATGGGATAACATTGGTTTGCAACTAGGGGATATTGAGCGAGAAACACGCAAAATCTTGATAGCACTCGACGCTACTACTCCCGTCGTGGACGAGGCAGTTGCGCAAGGTGTGGATTTGATCGTCACCCATCACCCGTTTATTTTCTCGCCGGTCAAAGCCATTGACTTGACCACGCCACAAGGGAAGAACATAGCGAAATTGGTTAAGCATGATATTACGGTGTATAGTATGCATACGAATTATGACATTGCCCCGGGCGGTATGAACGATGTATTGGCGAGGAAACTAGGCTTGCAAAATGTGAAGCCGTTTGCGATGGTGGATGAGGTGCACGGTTTGGGGCGTGTGGGCGACTTGGATACAGAGTGGTATTTGGACGATTGGACGCGGGATTTTAGGAAGCGTTCAGAGTTGATGGTGGCTGGTCGCGTGTATGGCGGCTCTGAGCTGATCAGAAAAGTAGCGGTGATCGGTGGCAGTGGGGCTGATCATGCCAAGGAAGCGAAAGCAGCGGGAGCGGACGTGCTGGTAACCGGAGATGTGACGTACCACAAGGCAGTGGAGGCGCAGGAGATCGGCTTGAGCTTGGTGGACATTGATCACTATGCCGAAGTGGTGATGCAAGACGCGGTTCGCGATTTGCTAAAGGAGCAGTTTGCCGGTGTGGAAGTTGTGTCATCGACAACCTGTAAGAACCCAATTGGATAAAAATAAGGCTATCTTGCGCAAAGAGTATGCGTTAAGATAGCTTTTAGCTTAGTTTTAAACAGTTTTGAACAAAGCAGTTTAGTTTGAGCGTGGGTTGTGGTATAATCTTTATTATGCTATTTTTAAAATGAGTAGGTGTAAAATCATGTTAGAACAATTAAAAGAACTAGCCGTGCAGGCGGAAGCAGAGATTAAAGTGGTGTCGAATTTGGATGCTTTGAATGACCTTAGAGTCAAATACCTTGGGAAAAAAGGGCCGATTCAAGAGGTGATGAAAAACATGAAAGACTTGTCGCCGGATGAGCGTAAGGCAGCGGGGCAAGTTTCGAACGATGTAAAGCGAACGTTGTCGGAAGCGATCAATGCGAAAAAAGAGGCATTGGAACTCGCAGAAATCAACAAGCAATTAGCGGAAGAAACCATTGATGTAACCCTGCCAGCAAAGAAGACGGTTAAAGGTGGGCTGCATCCTCTTAATGCTGTTATAGCTGATATCGAAACATTTTTCATTGGTATGGGGTATACCATTGCGGAAGGGTCAGAGGTGGAATCGGATCACTATAATTTTGAATTGCTGAACTTACCGCAAAATCACCCGGCACGCGATATGCAGGATTCGTTTTACCTCGATCCGCATCATTTACTCAGAACGCACACGTCGCCGATTCAGGTACGCACGTTAGAAGCAGCAGTTGGTGTAGGACCGGTTAAAATTTTATGTCCAGGAAAAGTGTATCGCCGCGACGACGACGATGCGACCCATTCGCACCAGTTTATGCAAATTGAAGGATTGGTCGTGGACACCCATATCACAATGGCCGATTTAAAAGGAACCCTCCAGGCATTAGTGAAACATTTATTCGGCGCTGAACGCGAAATCCGCATGCGCCCATCGTTCTTCCCATTTACGGAGCCGTCAGTAGAAGTGGATGTCAGTTGCTTTGCTTGTGGCGGCACGGGTTGCTCGGTATGTAAGCAAACCGGTTGGATTGAGATTCTAGATGCGGGGATGGTTCATCCTAATGTGTTACAGATGTCTGGCTTTGACCCAGAAAAATATCAAGGGTTCGCCTTTGGTATGGGGGTTGAGCGCATTGCGATGTTAAAATATGGCGTGGAAGACATTAGGCACTTCTATACGAATGACCTACGATTTTTAAGTCAGTTTAAAGGAGGAGTGAAATAAGATGCTAGTATCATTAAAATGGTTAAATCAATTTGTTAAAATCGACGACATCGATCCGCAGGAATTGGCGGATTTGATTTCACTCCATGGCGTGGAAGTGGAGTCGGTGCAAAAGGTATCGGAGGCAACGGGGATTGTCGTTGGGTACGTACAGCAGAAAGAGCAACACCCGGATGCGGATAAGCTCTCGGTGTGTCAGGTGAATTTAGGCACGGAAACGGTGCAAATCGTCTGCGGCGCGCCAAATGTTGACGCGGGACAGAAAGTGCCGGTGGCAACGAACGGCGCCGTCCTACCTGGTGGCTTTAAAATTAAGAAAACAACATTACGTGGGCAAGAATCAAACGGAATGATCTGTTCGGCAACGGAGCTCGGGATTGCCGCAAGTGCGATTCCGGATGCGATATCAGACGGCATTTGGGTGCTACCAGAAGACGCACCGGTCGGATCGTGTGCCATCGCTTACCTTGGCTTCGACGACACCATCCTCGAACTCGGCTTAACGCCAAACCGCATGGACATGCTTTCGATGTACGGCGTCGCAACGGACGTGGCCGCCATTTTAAACCGTCCCGTGGCTCGTTTCCCAAAACTAGACCAAATTCTAAGTGCCCAAACCCCTTTTTCTGTAACCCTAGAAACCGAGAAGTGCTTGGTATACTTGGGGCGGATTGTCGAGAACATGACGGTTCATCCTTCTGATTTTGCTGTGCAAATGCAACTGATGGCAACCGGGAATAAGCCGATCAATAGCATTGTCGATGTGACCAACGGCTTAATGCTGCAAACGGGCTTACCGGTTCACGCGTTTGACCTTGATAAATTGCCAGAAAAAGAGATTGTGGTGCGCGAAGCAAGCGACGGTGAGACGGTTGTGACGTTAGACGGACAAGAGCGTCAGCTAGAAGCGGGAGACATTGTGATCACGTCAGGCGATGCGATTATTGCTATCGCGGGTGTAATGGGTTCTTTGTCATCGAGCGTAGACGCGAACACAACGTCGGTCTTATTTGAAGCGGCGATTTTTGATCGGATGCAAATTAGAAAAACAGCGGCGAAGTTGAATTTAAGAACGAACGCTTCGGCGCGTTTTGAAAAAGGGATTCATGTGGACCGTGTGTTTGAAGTGAATCACATGATCAGCGATGCGTTTATTACGCCGCATGCCGTGGCGGCTGGTGATTTTACCGCCGTGCCGGTATCCATTGGGATTTCGGTGGCCGAGGTCAACGCTAAGCTCGGCACGGATTTTGATCAAGTGGACGTTGAAGAGATTTTTGATCGCTTGAACCTTGACTATCAGGCAGCTAATGGTGATTTCACCGTGATACCATCGACGCGTATGCTCGATGTGACGCGCAAGCACGATTTAATCGAAGAAATTGCGCGTATTTATGGGTTTAACAACATCCCGGCAACATTGCCAGCCATGAACACGATCGGCAGGTTGTCGCCGGATCAGTTGGCGATGCGTGAGCTGCACAATGCGGCACAGGCAGCTGGGTTGCAAAACGTTGTCACGTATTCTTTAATGCATGAGGATCGGTTGGCTGATTTTTTACGAACCGAGGAAGTGGTAGCAGAGCGTGTGAGTTTGTCGATGCCGTTGTCGCTGGATCATGCGCATTTGCGTCAGTCGTTGATTCCGAGTTTGCTGACAGTTGTGGCTTATAATAAGGCGCGCCAGATCAAGGATGTGTTTATTTACGAAACGGGGAAGACACATGTGAAAGACGGCGATGATTATACTGAAAAAGCTGTGATTGCAGGGGTTCTTAGCGGTGATGTGGTTGCGAGTAAGTGGCAAGGCAAGGTTGAGCCGGTTGATTTTTATGCGGCGAAGGGGGTTGTGGATGCGTTATTGACAGCGCTTGGACGTGAGGCTAGTTATGCACCGCTTGTTGAAGGATACGCTGATTTTCACCCGGGACAAACGGCGACGGTTAGCATCGGTGATCGCGTTGTGGGGGTTGTCGGAAAATTGCACCCGAACATGAAAAAGAAGTATGAGATTAACGATACCTTTGCGTTTGAATTGGATTTAGAGGCTGTGTTGGCGCTTGGGTCGGCGAATGTGGCTTACACGCCAGTATCGAAGTATCCGGGGATTGCGTTTGATATTGCAGTTATTTCCCCGGAAATATTACCGGTGTCTGCTTTAGTCGACACCATTAAGCAAGCCGGTGGGCGACTTTTGAGATCAGTTGAAGTGTTTGATGTGTACACGGGTGCTGGTGTGGAAGAGGGGAAGAAATCGGTGGCGATTAATTTGTATTACCAAGATGCGGAAAAAACGTTGACGGACGATGAGGTGAATCCGGTTCACGCGAAAGTGTTGAAAACGTTAGCGAGCGAACATGGCGCGACATTGCGTGCGTAGGAGAGACATGAGATGTTAAAATTAGTAGCAACAGACATGGATGGGACACTTTTAAATAGTCAACATAAGATGCCCAAGCAAACGTACGAAGTGATTGATCGCTTACACGCGAAAGGGATTAAATTTGCGGTCGCGAGTGGTCGGCATTATTTAAGTTTGCAGAACCTTTACAAGGAAATTAAAGATGAGATCATTCTTGTGGCAGAAAACGGCGGGGTGGTGATTGATAAAGGGGAAATGATTTATGCTAGCTTGCTCGGTAAGGAAAATGCGCGTGCGATCATTGCAGACATTGACAAAATCCCTGGGTTGAAAGTAACGATTTGTGCGTTGCAAGCGGCTTATCTGTTTGAAGGGAATAATATTATCAGTGACTTGCCGATTGAGACGGTGGATACGCACTTTCCTAAGCGGGTGTTGATCAAGAGTTTGGATGATCTGCCAGACGACGACGAGGTCATTAAGTTGGCTGTTTTTGATCCTGAATTTAAGGCGCGTGAGAACATTTATGGGCGACTGCCACACCTTCACGATCAGTTTCAACTGGCGGTTTCGGGTGCTGAATGGACGGATATTATGAACCTCGGCATTAATAAAGGCGTTGCGATTCGTAAGTTGCAGGACATGTTAGCGGCGACCCCGGAAGAAACGATGGTTTTCGGTGATGCGCTGAATGACGTTGAAATGATGCAACAGGCTTATTACAGTTATGCTATGGAAAATGCTTTGCCTGAGGTGAAGGCGGTTTCCAACTTTACAGCACCGACGAACGAGGAAGAAGGGGTTGTAAAAGTATTAGAAAATCTGTTAGCCATAATGAAGTAAGGCAGCTGTCTAGGAGAATTTTTAATGGTTTTTAAGTGATATTGGTTGGCATCAAGAGGCTGTCAATTTTTAAGAGGCAGCCTTTTTAAATTGTATATGTGATTTTCCTTCCTTAGGTGGTATCGTTAATGTTTTTAGCGCTTGTTGTAAGAAAATGAATAACTAATATGAAATAACATAAAATAAATAAGATTATTGCTTTACTTATATAGCTGATAGTTTGGAGGCTTAAAATGAATATGAAACGCAAAATTTTAATAGCAGTGGTTGCATTGCTTCTTTTACTGGGGCTAGGTTACGCCGTGATTCGACCACACATTCCTGAATGGGTCGTTGGCCAGATGATGGCACAAATTACGGAGCTCGAAGTAGCAGAACTAGAATTTGATGTTGAGATGAGTGATAGTCAACATGAGCTTGTGGTGATACTAGGCGACTTTTTGTTGGACACACTGACTTATGACATCACCGGTTCGCGCATCGAAGGTCGAGCCGCGTATGTGACGATGAATTTAACATTCGTTAACATTCCACGATTGTTAATTGATAATGCTCAACTAGCAATAGACAGCGTTTCAACTGATTTTGGTTTCTTCCTGAACGTGCTATTCGGTGATATCAATCTTGAAGAGTTGTTAGTAGATGTTATCGGGGACGTCTTAGTGAATGATAATCTTAGGGTAACGATGGTGACACAAGAAGTCGAAGTTGAGCTAGAGCGAGCGGGCCTTTTATGGCAGCCGCTGATCACAGACGAATGGCTGTTAGAGATATTCGGCTTAGACAACCTTGACTTCCTGGATATTCTAGAAGAATTGATCCAGTTTTGATGATAGATGGCAAGCTAGCATCTGAGGAATGCTGAAAAACCACTGGATCACCGAAATCTGCGATTCATTAATTTGTTGAACCATCACAAAATCAAGTGAATCTCGCGAAAAAGTGAAGGTCTGCCCTTGCCTGCTGGTAGTGTCAATAATTATGTGTAAATAGAATACCCAATCGTTAAAAAATGAATCATCGAGCATAAAGCGTGTTAGCCTTGTGCGTTAAACAAATCTTTAATGTCATTTAGGCATTGTTTCAAT
>WRAJ01000043.1 GCA_009780245.1 Turicibacter sp. | reverse complement strand
GAACACAATTGTAACGCCTCACATTGCTTATGCTTCAGATGAGTCAATGGAAAGAAGAGCTGACATTGTGTTTGATAGCTTAAACAGCTGGTTAGATGGGAAGCAAATTAATAAAATTATTTAAAAATAGCGCACATAAAAAGCTGTTGAGAAAACAACAGCTTTTTATGTAGCAAGTTTTACCAAGGAAAGAACCAAAGGCTAAACCTTAGCTTCTTGGTGTTTTTTTTGTCCAACTTTTGGCTCAGTGCCGTTTGCAATACGTTTGAAATTTGGAATGTGTTTGACGACAATCAAGATCATAAAAAGGGCAAAGATAACACGTGGCACCGCATCAGCAAAATTGTCATTGTTAAGCGGGTTAATCCAAACAATTAAAAACATGGAAACCGTTGCAATAACCGAAGATAAAGAGATGATCTTCGTAATAGCTAACGACCCAAAAAAGATGGCGGCTAGCGTCAAGAACATTAACGGGGCATAAAACAAAATGATACCAGAAGAACTAGCCACAGCCTTGCCGCCTTTAAAACCAGCAAAGATCGGATAGATATGACCAATTAATGAAAAAATTGCAATGATTAAGGGGTGCATCTCAGTTTGGAAGTTCATGGCAACAAAAACAGCCAGCCCACCTTTTAAAATATCAAGGAGGTAAACAATAACACCACCGGTCTTACCAAGCACACGCATGGCATTTGATCCGCCAAGATTTCCAGAACCGTGCTCTCTAATATCGGTTTTGAAAAAAACTTTACCAATCACTAATCCCGATGGGAAGGATCCAATTAAATAGGCGATTAAAATAAAAATTAAACTATTTAAGCTAGGCATAATAAAAATCAAACCTTTCATTAAAAATACTTTATTACTCTCATATTATACTCGAAATAGCGGCAAAATTCAAGCGATAGATACGATTAGATAAAGAGCAACAACAGCGGAATGGTGACAATGGAAAGGATGGTTGTAAAGATCATTAATTCAGTGGCAAACGTATCGTTTTTTTCATATTGGTAAGCAAACATGACGATATTAATTGCCACCGGACAGGCGGTTAGAATCACAACGGTACCAATAATGATCATCGGCACGTTAAAAAAAGAGAACAAGCCAATGACAAGTAACGGTAGCAACAACAGTCGAATAAACGCCACTTTATAAATGTTTGGGTTAATCAAAATTTTTCTAATATCTGCTTTTGATAACGCAAAGCCCGCCACAATCATCGCAAGCGGGGCGTTGGCATCGCTTAACATGCGGATCGGGTCTATGATTAAATCTGGCATGTCAACTTGCAAAAAGAACACGATAAAGCCGATCACACTCGCAATGATCGCTGGGGAGCGAAGCGCTCTGGTAAAAAAGCTGAAAGACATCTGCCCACTGATCGCCATAATCCCGTGTGTCCACTGTAAAAAATTAGCAAAGAATAAATAAGCCGTTAAATAAAAGACGCCTTCAGAACCAAAAACACCAAAGATTAACGGAATTCCGATGAAACCAGCGTTGGAATAAATACAAGCGTATTTCTCAATGCCGCGGTTATCATCCGTATTTTTCAGATAGATCAAGGTCGTCACGCCAAGCTTAATGACAAAAGAAAGCAATGACAAACCGAAAGCCATCATTAACCCCGTCACCAATTCAGCCTCAAGCGGACGCAAAAACGACACAAAAATAATCGCCGGTGTAATAATATACAGCAGAACAGCCGATAATTTGCCGTTTGCCGCTTCATCAATCAAGCCGGTCTTGGCACACAACACCCCAATCCCCATGAGCATCAGCATCATAAATATTTGTCTAAACGCAATAAAAGCAAGTTCCATTTGTGTTACAACCTCCCAGCAAAGTGTTCAATTAATTTTTCAGCGGCCTTTAAGCCATCAATGGCGGATGAGACAATCCCACCTGCAAAGCCAGCCCCTTCACCAGCGGGGTATAACCCTGCAACAGTCGTCGATTGCAGCGATTCATCGTCTCTTGTGATCCTCACTGGTGATGACGAACGCGATTCGACGGCGGTTAAAACGGCATCGTCCATCGCAAAGCCGGCTAATTTTTTATCAAAAGCCAGCAAACCTTCTTTCAAAGCGTCGCAAATATCCTTAGGAAAAAGAGCGTGCAGATTGGCAGGGGTCGCCCCAACGTGGTAGCTAGGTTTAACGGTGCCCACCTTAGTCGTTGGCCGATTAGCTAAGAAGTCGGCAACACGTTGAACTGGCGCACGATAATTCGAACCGCCCAGCTCAAACGCACGGGTTTCAAGATCGCGCTGCAACGCAATACCAGCAAGCGGATGATCACTGCCAAAATCACGGACATCAACCTGAACCAGCACCGCACTGTTCGCATTTTGCTCCGCACGTGCGTGCTCGCTCATCCCATTCGTTACCACCATGTTCGGCTCAGACGAAGAAGGTACCACAAAGCCTCCGGGACACATACAAAACGTATAAACCCCGCGTCCGTTACTCGCCTGATGCGTTAACCGATACTCCGCGGCACCTAACCGCTCATGCCCCGCAAACTCCTTATATTGAGCCTTATCAATCACCGATTGCGGGTGTTCAATGCGCGCACCAACAGCAAACGGCTTACTCATCATCGCGATCTGACGCTCATAAAGCTTCTCAAACGTGTCTCGCGCACTGTGCCCAATGGCCAAAATCACATCATGGCTTTCGATGATTTCTTTTTCACTTGTCACAACCCCCTGGATCTGGTTATCTTGAATGATAAAATCGTCTACTTTTGTATGAAAGCGAACGTCACCACCTAAACGAATGATTTCTTCACGGATCCGTTTGATGATACCGCGTAAGAGATCGGTCCCCACATGCGGGTGAGACACGTATAAAATGTCATCCGGGGCACCGGCCTTCACTAGTTCCTCTAATACCTTGCGACCCCGTAAATCTTTCACCCGGGTCGTTAATTTACCATCTGAAAAAGTACCGGCACCGCCTTCGCCAAATTGAACGTTTGACTCAGGGTCTAAAACGCCATTCTGCCAAAAGTTTTCGATGGTGTTAGCACGCTCATCCACGCAACCACCGCGCTCTAACACAATCGGTTGATACCCGCATTGCGCAAGCAGCAAAGCCGCGTACATCCCTGCTGGACCAAACCCAATGACAACGGGACGTTTCGCAGGTGGCTGCGCACATGAGTCAGGCATGTTATAACTTAAATTGGGTGTTTTAATGACGTTTGTCACATTTTTAGCTAGGAGTTTCGCCTCATTTGGCACGGTGATATCAACGGTATAAACAAACGTGATCGTGCCACGCCGCGCATCAGTGGATTCTTTAAAAATACGAAATTCTTGAATATCGCTTTCGTTGATTTTTAATTTTTTGGCGACCAGCGATTTCAGCTCGTCTTTGCTTTGCTTAATGTCAATTTTCAGTTGCGAGACTCGGATCATGTTATGGCACCATCCCTTATAGTTGTAAAACGTAGTTTTACATTAATTTTTGTAAAGTATAACACATTTATTCAAGCTTCACAAACGCTTGTCGTTTTTAAAGGTAAAATTTCATGTTGTGAAAAAAGTTTTTTTAAGCTATAATAAAGAGCAGTGTTATAAAAATAGGAGTTGAGAAAAATGGCTAACAAACAATTTCCAGAAGGCTTTTTATGGGGCAGTGCATCC
This sequence comes from Turicibacter sp., assembly GCA_009780245.1. Taxonomy (GTDB): domain Bacteria; phylum Bacillota_I; class Bacilli_A; order MOL361; family Turicibacteraceae; genus WRKJ01. The sequence goes on along the minus strand of WRAJ01000043.1, from coordinate 11,508 downwards.
GCTGCTTATCAAATTGAAGGGGCACACGATTTAGACGGTAAAGGGTTAAGCAACTGGGATCATTTTGTGCGTATTCCAGGAAAAACCTTTAAAGAAACAACAGGTGATGTTGCCGTGGATCATTACCACCGTTTTGCTGAAGACATTCGTTTAATGGCAGAGATGGGATTAAAAACGTATCGTTTTTCAATTTCATGGCCACGCGTCATTCCAGATGGAACAGGTGAAGTTAACGAAGCTGGTTTACAGTTTTACGATAACATCATTAACGCATGTATCAAAAATGATATTGTGCCAATGGTGACGGTTTATCACTGGGATTTACCGCAAGCGCTCGTTGACGATTACGACGGCTGGGAGCATCGTCGAATCGTGGATGACTATGTGGCGTATGCGACAGTATTATTTAAGCGTTATGGTGATCGCGTTAAGCACTGGATCACGATGAACGAGCAGAATGTTTTCACGATGCTAGGTTGGATGGCTGGGATGCACCCTCCTGGTGATGTTGCGAACAACAAGATGTTCTATCAGGTTAATCATCACGCGAACATGGCTCACGCTAAAGCAGTCCTTGCGTTAAAAGAATTATTCCCGGAAAGTAAGGTTGGCGCAAGTCATGCTTTTGGACCTGCTTATGCCCTTGATTGCAAGCCTGAAAATCACGTGGCACAAATGAATAGCAACGATATGGGGAACTACTGGTGGATGGATGTTTATGCTTATGGGCGTTACCCAAAACGTACGATGAAATATTTGACGGAGATGGGTGTGGCGCCACAGTTTGAAGCTGGTGATGAAGACATCATGAAAGCCGCGGCTGCGAAGGTTGACTTTATGGGCGTTAACTATTACCAGACGGGCGTTGCTGAGCACAATCCGATTGACGGTGTTGGTGCAGCGAAAGAAAAGATGAATAATTCAGGGAAGAAAGGTTCAACGAAAGAGGTTAGCGGTGTGCCTGGTATGTTTAAGCGCCCTGCGAATCCGCACCTTGAGACGACGGACTGGGACTGGACGATTGACCCGGTTGGTTTGCGCGTATGTTGCCGCGATATTACAAGCCGCTACGACCTGCCGATTGTTATTTCTGAAAATGGACTCGGCGCATTCGACAAACAAGAAGAAAATGGCCGCATTCACGACCCGTACCGCATCGCTTATCTGAAAGCGCACATCGAAGAGCTTAAGATCGCGATTGACGAAGGTAGTGAAGTGTGGGCGTATTGCACCTGGTCGTTTACTGACTTGCTCAGCTGGTTAAACGGGTATCAAAAGCGTTACGGCTTTGTTTACGTTGACCGCGAAGAGGAAGAAGGCAGCGGCACACTGAACCGCTTTAAAAAAGACTCTTACTACTGGTACGAGAAAGTCATCGCCTCAAACGGCGCAGAGATGGATTTCGATCCAACGACGATGAAATAGCTTAACAGACAGACGAAAAAGGCCGCAAGGTCTTTTTTCTATGGCTTAGAGGCTCACTCGCGGTGATGCGATTTCCCTATATTGCGTTGTGGGAGAGTCATGTAGGGAAAAATTTCCCTATACTACGCTGTGAGAGAGTCATGTAGGGAAAAATTTCCCTATATTGCGCTGTGAGAGAGGTGTCTAGGGAAAATCACCCCAGACTGCCCTAGCTAGAAGGTGCTTGGGGGAATGGCGCATTGATCTTAGCACACTTTAGGCGCTTGTCACATATACTAGTAGAAAAGCGGTGAAGCGAGGCGATTTTAAGGTGAATGATATCAGAGAAATTGTAACGAAGGCTGTGATTGGAAAAGGAAGAAGAACGTTTGACATTCCGGTCCGAATGCCACAGGTAAAAGGCGAGATCGGGCGTGTACTAGGCGCATTTATCACGAATCATCAGTTAAAGGCAACCAAGTCAAAAGACGAAGTTAACGTGGCGGGCCATTATGACGTTCACGTTTGGTACACGAATAGTGATGAAATCGAAAGTGATATCGTCCGTCTGAAAGTTGATTATAGTGAGCGTGTTGAATTAGTGGATGCGCTGAGGTATCATTTACTGGAAAGCGATGAAATCGCCGTTGAAGCGCTAGTCGCACCGTTTGCCACGGACGTTGGCATTGAAGCCGGAACGATTACCGTCGACGTCTCATTTGAAATAGGGATAGAAGTGATCGGTGAAACAAAGATGCGCGTGGCGATTTTAGGCCCAGTTATCGAACAACGATCCGAACCAAAACTAACGTTCGAAGCGAATGCGAGTAGCGACGACGACGACCTATCCGAAATAGATGCCGCCCTGAATCCAGATTTCTTGGAAGCCATTATCGAACCTTTTGAGTAAAGCCAGGGTAATACCTGGCTTTAAAACGCTCTTCCAAATAGTTTGATTCGTCGAATATTTTGATAAACAAAAGTGTTGACAATCAAAATGAGCTGACGTATACTAGTAGTGTAAATAGTTTGATAATCAAAGCACTTTGAGGAATCAAACTATTTGGACACTCAAAGTAAGTGTCAAAATAATATGAATTTGGAGAGATTATTATGATATTACCTATTTTATCCGGTCTGATTGTATCGGTTGATGCTTTTTTTATCGGTTTATCGCTTGGTCTACAAGAGCGATGTAAATTTATTCACCTTGTGACGATTAACGCATTTCTTTTTGGACTTTGCATGCTTGGTTTTTTTATTGCAGAGAGTATTTATGAATTAATTCCCTTTGATGCTGATTTAGTGGTCGGGTTTGCTTTTATTGCCCTTGGATCGTGGTATATCATCAATCATTTTGTCTCGCAGCGCCTGAAAAAACAAGCAGATAAGCAAGAGTCAAGAACGATCGTGTTTGCGGGATTAATTATGAGCGTGGAAGCCATGCTAATTACGATGGGGATCACGTTTGTTTTTCTACCAGAATCAACGATTCTGATTCCAGCCACAGTGGCATTGGCGCATTTTGGTTATTCGGTAATTTCGTTTTATTTAGTTAGAACGAAATACATGAAGCAATTGCCTGACGCGGCTAGTCATGTCATATCAGGACTTGGTCTCATCGTATATGGCTTACTGGCTTTGTTTGTAGATTTTGGTATGTAATTCAAATAGAAGGAGTGGGACAACCATGAAGACTAACGTTTATGCCCATCGAGGAAGTAAAGGTCATTACCCAGAAAATACCATGCTAGCTTTTAAGAAAGCCATTGAAGTAGGGGTAGACGGGATTGAACTGGATGTTCACCTGACAAAAGACGGTGAGATCGTGGTCATCCATGACGCGACGCTTGACCGAACAACCACTGGTACCGGCAACATCAAAGATCGCACATTAGCAGAAATCCAAGCATTCAGTGCCGGTGCTAAATTTGGTGAATTTAAACAATACGACGTCAGTTGGGATTTAGAGGTAGTGCCGAGTTTGGCAGAAACGTTGGCGTTATTGAACGTTCATGATGTGATGGTTAACATTGAACTTAAAACGTATGAGGTTGATTATCCTGGTATAGAAGAGAAGGTGCTAAAGGTGGTCACTGAAGCGGGTTATGACCAAGAAAAAATTGTTTACTCGTCGTTTCATTTGCCGACGCTTTTAAGAATTCAACGATTGAACGAAGCGGCTAAAATAGCTTGGCTCGTGGAAAATTTCATTCCGATGCCGGCGGACTATCTGAACACGTTAGGCTTGGAAGCGTTGCACATGGACAAACAGATTGTGTTAGCGCACCGGGAGTATTGGCGACCAATGGCAAGTAACTTACGCGTTTGGACGGTCAACGAGGGATCCGAAATGCATGCGTTACTTGAGCTTGGGGTGCGGGCAATCATCACGGATTACCCGGAAAGCGCCCTGAATGCGCGAAACGCTTTCCTAGAAAAGAAATGAAAAATTTTCAAAAAAAAGGTTGCTTTTACGAAACATTCGTGGTATTATACGCTACAAATAAATCGGGCAAACGCCAGAAGGAGGAAGTCAACATGAACCAGCTACACACACCAACAACGACAATCAAGACTTCTATCCAGCGACGGTCGGTGGCTGTTTTAGTTATGCACTTTTATAACTTCGACGACGCACCGGATGTTTCCTAGCCCACCATTCCCATGCGAAAAGAGAATTTATAAATGTGTATCTGACGTCGTTTGAGACAAGGTGCACTTTTTTTGTAGCTGATCAAAGGTGATTGAGACTCACCCGAAGATAAACCTTGTTTGAAACGACTGACTGTGACCTAGCTAATCAGGTGATAGACAGTCTTTTTTAATACAAGAAAACGGAGTTGATGCAAGATGTATCCAAAATTAATGATCGATTTAGACAAGTTAACGCATAACACGCACTACCTAGTGAATAAAATGAAACATCACGACCTTTCCATCACCGCTATTACAAAGTTATATGGCGCTGATTCCCGGATTATCTCGGTGTTCGAGTCGTTTCCTGAAATTGAATACTTCGGCGATTCCCGGATTAAAAACTTACAGACGTATCAACACACGCATAAAAAGAAAGTGCTCATTCGGATTCCGATGCCTAGCGAAGTCGAAGACGTCATCAAGTACGCCGATATCAGCTTTAACTCGGAAATCTCAACGATCCGGTTGCTCAACGAAGCGGCCAAGCAGCAAGGTAAAACCCACCGGGTGCTGCTGATGATCGACCTCGGTGATTTGCGGGAAGGCTTTTTCGAAGAAGAAGAGTGGCTAGCAGCCATCGCGGAACTTACCCACATGACGAACGTGAAGCTGATCGGTCTCGGGGTGAATCTCATGTGCTACGGGGGTATTATCCCCGACGCCGCGAACCTTGGCAAGTTGGTGGCGTGTTGCGAACGGGTTGAACAAGCATTTAACCTAAAGCTGGAAATGGTTTCGGGTGGCAACTCAAGTTCCCTATATTTACTCGATAAAGATTCTGATGCGACCTTGCCGCCCGGGATTACGAACTTACGGATTGGGGATGCGTTCTTTACCGGGGAATCGTCGTTGGGTACGAAATTCGCGGACATGCACGGTGATGTGTTTACGTTGGCAGCGGAAATTATTGAGTTGAAAGAGAAGCCGTCGTATCCCATTGGGCAAATTGACGTGGATGCGTTTGGCAAGGTGCCTAAGTTTGAGGACAAAGGCAACCGGTTAAAAGGCATTCTCGCAGTTGGGCGGCAAGACGTGGCGTTTGACGGGCTATATCCCGATGATGAGGCGTTGGAAATCATTGGGGCAAGCTCGGATCATTTGATCGTTGATTTTACGGAAAGCGCGCGGGATTACAAAGTGGGGGATGTGGTGAAGTTTCGGCTGCATTACGGTGCGGTGCTACAGGCGTTCACCAGTCAGTATGTGACAAAAGAATATATTGGATAGGCTAAAGCCTTAAAGGAGAAATGTAAGATGAGTACAAAGACAGAGGTTCAGGTTAGTTCAAAAGGGATGGTTAAATTTATTATCGGGTCGTTGGCAGCGGTGTTCTTATTCTTAACGCCATTACCGGTCGGTGAGGCGTTTAATATTCCATTAGGGATGGCGATTAATTGGATGGAAGATACGTTTATCTTGAATAACTTCATGGGATTCGAGACGATCAGTATCGGGGTCATCATCGCTTTTCTTACTGCGATCGTGGCGGTTGTCGGAACCGTGCTGGCGTATGCGAACGTGAAATTTATCACGGAAAATGAAAAGTTAAACAGTGTGTTTAAAGCGCATCCCGTGTTTGCGATTAGCCGTGTGTTAGGATTGCTCTTCCTTTCGATGGAACTGTTTGGCTTTGGGCCGGCGTTTATTACCGATTGGGTAAGCGGGCTGATGATTAACGTGCTGGTCAATGGTCTCGTGTTTATCTTCTTGATCTTAGCTTTAGCGATTCCGATTTTAACCGATTTTGGTCTGATGGAGTTTATCGGGATCTTAATCAAAAAGTTTGTTAATGCGTTGTTCTTATTACCGGGGCGTGCATCGGTTGATTTAGCAGGCTCGTGGTTTGGTTCGTCATCGGTCTCGGTGATGATCACAACCGATCAGCACGAAAAAGGGTTTTATACCGGACGTGAAGCCGCGGCGATTTGCGTAAACTTTGCCTTCGTTTCCCTGCCGTTCTCGTTAGTTGTAGCGAACACGTTAGGGCTAGGCGGGAGTTTCCCACTTTGGTATTTAACCATTTCCATCGTGTGTATTATTCTAGGGATTATCTTGCCGAGAATCTGGCCGTTAAATAAGATTACGGATACGTACGTTGAAGGCGTTGGGAAGCAAATTGACGAAGAAGTTGAAGAGGGCGGTTCACGTTTTAAAAAAGCCTTAGCTTTAGCCAGCACAAGAGCTGAAAAAACAACGGCATCGGGCATTCTGAAGAGCGGCTTGAATTTCTACGTGTCGGTATTTATGGATTTAATTCCCGTGATCACTGCCTGGGGGATCATGGCAATGGTGATCGAGGGTTACACGCCGATCTTTGATTGGATTTCAGCGCCAATGGGCTGGTTCTTGTCGATCTTCAATATCCCAGGGGCAATGGCATACGCTTCAACGACGCTCGTTGGGTTTGTTGACATGTTCATTCCAGCGTTGATGCTAGGCAGTGACACGTACTTCCAAACCCGTTTTATTCTAGGTGCGCTGTCGATTGTGCAAATCATCTACATGGCAGAAACGGGCATCTTGATCATCCGTTCGAAAATTCCGTTAGGCATCGGGAAATTATTCTTGATCTTCTTGATGAGAACGTTAATGGGCTTACCGCTGATTGTGTTGTTTACTTGGATTTTAACTACCCTAGGCTGGATTGGGTAAACGTGCATCATCAGTTGAATCATGTGGCGTGTTAGGTTATAATGATAATCTAGCACTTTTATGATGTAGATTTTTTTTGAAAGAAGGGTTGCAGCAATGAAACACGAAAATAAAACGGATCACAATGCGAAGCGGGCCATTGTGGTTTATATGGTGATTGTCGCCTTGCTTGGGATTGCGATGGGGTTGTCGGATAATGTTTTTTCGAATTATTTTAGGGATGCGTTTCACGTGAATGCTTTTCAACGCGGGTTGATTGAGGTGCCACGAGAGACGCCCGGCGTGATTGCTGTGCTGATTTTGTCAGGCTTTGCTTTTCTTGGTAACATTAAGCTGGGGATTATTGCGCAAATTTTGACCATCATCGGTCTTTTTGCGATGGCGATGTTGCAGCCTTCTTTTGAAGTGATGCTCGTTTATTTGTTTGTGACTTCGCTGGGGATTCACTTGTTTATTCCGTTATACGATGGGATTGGGATGTCGCTTGCTTCAAAGCGCGAGGCAGGGAAAATCCTTGGGCGATTTAATAGCATCCGTGTCGCTTTTTCATTGTTTGCGGGGTTATTGGTATTCTGGGGTTTTAATGCCGGTTTCTTTTCTTTTGCAACCCCTCGTATCGTGCCATTCATCGTGGCAGGGATCCTTTTGATGGTGATTACCGTTTTACTCGTTTATTTACTGCGGTTGACCGAGGACGTTAAAGGCAAATCAAAGTTAGTGTTCAGAAAAGCTTATCTGAAATTTTACGTCATGGCGTTTTTATTCGGGGGGCGTAAGCAAATCATGTTTGTTTTTGGCCCGTGGGTCTTGATCGAGCTCCTCGATTTTGGGGCCGATTATATCGCATTGTTGATCGTGGCTGGTGCTGCGCTTGGGATTTTCCTATTGCCTTTTATCGGTCGGCTCATTGATAAGTTTGGAACAGGGAAGGTCTTAATGGCAGAAGCGATCGGGTTTTTACTGCTTTACCTAGGTTACGGTGTCATTAGTTTCGGGATTGTGCATGAATTATTTGCTGGTGGGATCGTGTTGATCGTGGCGATTGGGGTGAACATTTTTGATCGTGTGGTGGCGCATATGGGAATGGTGAGAAGTGTCTATGTGAGGCAGATTGCTGTTACGGATGAGGACGTGACACCAACACTGGCTGCTGGGATGACATTGGATCACATTGTAGGGATTAGTAGCGCGCTGTTAGGCGGCTGGATCTGGCACAACTGGGGCCCGTGGTACGTCTTTATGTTTTCCGCGGTGCTGGCGCTGGGGAATTTGTGGATCGCGTATCAAATTTCGAAGAACGATGTGTAGTTTTGAAAGCATGAGGCTGATGTTGTTTTGCCGTTGAGTGAGGCAATGTGAAAGTCAGATGTGACAACCGTCACAATAGGCGAGCGTTTTCATGTTTTTTTGCGTCCTGCGAAGAGAAAATCAAATTGCAAATGGAAAGGCCTTATGGTAGAATGGACAAAATTTATCAAAAATGAGGAGGAACACATATGCAAGCAGTTGAAGATTTTATCAGAACAATACAAGACTGGGTATGGGGGCCGCCAGCATGGGCCGTTTTATTGGGAGCCGGAATCATTTTAACGATTAGGTTTAAAGGTTTTCAGTTTACGCGGTTTGTGCACATCATGGACGTCACGATTGTCGACATGTTCCGGAAACCTGAGAAGAAAAAGAATCCGATGATCGGTCAGGGTGATGTCACACCTTGGCAAGCCGTGATGACTTCTTTTTCAGGCACGATGGGCGTTGGTACGTTGGCCGGAACAGCAACTGCCATTGGGTGGGGTGGACCTGGTGCGATCTTTTGGATGTGGGTGGTTGGGTTCTTCGGAATGGCAACGAAAGTTAATGAGATCATCCTGACGCTTCATTTCCGTAGTAAAAACAGCAAAGGTGAAGTGTTATCTGGCCCGTTTGCTTATATGGAAAAAGGCTTGAATAAAAGATGGCTCGCTTTGGTATTTGCTTTCTTTGGGATGCTAGGGGCGTTTGGGATTGGGAACATGGTGCAAGCTAATTCTGGTGCAACGGCACTAGCTCATGTTTTTCCAGGGATTAATCGCACCATTGTTGGGCTTATCGCTGCCTTTTTTATCGGACTGGTGATCATTGGTGGTATTAAAAGCATTGCTCATACCGTTGATAAGATCATTCCACTTTTAGCAGTCATTACAATCACCTCGTCTTTTGCGATTGTCGTGGCTAACATTGTTGATGTTCCTTATGCGTTTAGCTTGATTTTCAGAGGTGCTTTTTCTGGTCGAAGCTTGGTCGGTGGTGTTGGTGGTGTTGCGGTGATGCAAGCGGTGCGACTCGGTTTGCAACGCGGTATTTTCTCCAACGAAGCCGGACTTGGATCAAGCCCGATTGCGTATGCGCCGTCTAAAACAGATCACCCTGCAAAGCCTGCTTTCTGGGGATTCTTTGAAGTTTTTCTGGATACGCATGTGTTATGTACGTTAGTGGCATTGGTTATTTTAACTCAGGTGCCGATGGAAGTTATCCAGCCAAGCGCTGTTGATCCAGGGCTGACGGGATCGCCTTTATTTATTCAGTCGATTCAAAACTCGTTCTTTGGTCATAACGTAGGTGGCTGGATGGCAGCCTTTCTAATGGCGACGTTTGGGTTTACAACCGTGATTGGCTGGGCTTATGTCGGTGAGAAATGTTTTGAGTATTTACTTGGGCCTGTTTGGGGCATGAAGTTGCGCATTTACTACCGTCTGTTAATTTTGCCTGCCACTGTTTTCGGTGCGGCTGGTGGTGTTTCGTTGATTTGGGCGATTGCGGATGTGATGAACGCGTTTATGGCGATACCAAACATTCTTTCTGCCCTTGTGTTAAGCGGCACCGCTGTGAAACTTCTTGAAGGGTATTTTAACAAAGAGAAGTACGTGCCGCGTGAAGATGCCTTTGGATACGATGATTTGATTGAGAAACCAAGTGAACAGAACTAATCATTAAACCTTTATATTTTGAAAAAAGCATTCAATTGAATGCTTTTTTATATATTTTTATGAATAGCGCTTTACATCGGGTGTGGATTGTTGTATACTTTAATAGAAAAAAGTATTAATTTATATATAGCTATTATTAATACTTAACATTATTAAGGAGGCTTCATGTTATGAGTAAAGTTATTATTATCGGTAGTAACCATGCGGGGATCGCAGCAACGAACACGATTTTGGGTACCTATAAGGATCACGAAGTAACGGTGATTGAGCGTAATTCTTATATTAGTTATCTCGGGTGTGGAACGGCTCTATGGGTAGGCGGGCAATTGCCAGGTCCAGATCAACTGTTTTATAGTTCTGGTGATGCATTAGCAGAAGCAGGCGCAAAGATACACATGGAAACAGAAGTTAAAAACGTTGACTTTGATAAAAAGGTTGTAAAGGCCGTTGCTAAAGATGGCACTGAATTTGAGCAAGCTTATGATAAGTTAATTTTAGCAACTGGCTCACGTCCAATTCCACCGAGCATTCCAGGCATTGATTTGAATAACGTTCATTACGTGAAAACGTTCCACGATGGTGGCGATATTCACGAAGCCTTAAAGAGTGACGATGTGAAATCAGTGGCTGTTATCGGTGCTGGGTATATTGGTGTTGAAATGGCTGAAGCGATTCAGTTGCGCGGGAAGAAGACGTATATGTTTGAAGCGGCTTCAACCATTTTACCGGGTTATTACGATGATGCTTTTACTGCTGAGATGCAAAAGCACATGGCAGAAAAAGGCGTGGATATTCGCGTTGATGAGAAAATCGAACAGATTAAGGGAGATAGCACAGTAACTGGTCTTGTGACGAGTAAAGGCACTTATGACGTTGACATGGTGATTGTCTGTGTTGGTTTTACAGCAAACACACAACTTGGCGAAGGCGTCATTGAAACGACACCAAAAGGCGCTTATAAAGTGAACTTAAAGCAAGAAACGAATGTGCCTGATGTTTACGCTGTTGGTGATTGTGCAGTGGTGTACAGCAATGCTTTACAAGACACGGCTTATATCGCATTAGCAACCAACGCTGTACGAAGCGGTATCGTGGCTGCTCATAACGTCGGTGGTACGCCGCTTGAGTCTGCAGGTGTTCAAGGTTCTAACGGTATCTCGATTTACGGTTACAACATGGTTTCAACCGGTCTAACGTTCAAGGGTGCTAAAGCTGCTGGTTTTGATGCGGCGCACACTGATTTTGAAGACCTGCAAAAACCAGCGTTCTTTACCGAAGGGAATCACAACGTTAAAATCCGCATTGTTTACGATAAAACATCGCGTCGTATCTTAGGTGCACAACTCGCTTCATTTGAAGATATTTCAATGGGAATCCACATGTTCTCACTAGCTGTGGCGAAGCAAGCAACGATCGAAGATTTACAGTTGCTGGATATCTTCTTCTTACCGCACTTCAACCAGCCTTACAATTACATCACAATGGCTGCCTTGTCAGCGACTGAGTAATGAAAATAGCGATTTCTCTTTCTAAAAAATAAGCATCTAAAACACGGTATTCCATGAACTACATGGTAATATCGTGTTTTAAACGTGATAAAGGATCTGTTTAAATGCTAACCTTCACTTTTTTAAAGAAATTCGCAAAATAGTGAAGGTTTCTCTTGTGTACGCCCACACAATCCTCACTTTTTCAACGAAAACTCACAAAATAGTGAAGGTTTCTCTCACATTCACCTTTAAAACCGTCACTATTTCAAAGCAAAATTGAAAAGTAGTGACGGTCT
>WRAJ01000042.1 GCA_009780245.1 Turicibacter sp. | reverse complement strand
TGCCGGACATCATCACCATGGAAAGCTGGGCGTTTGACTTAGTTAACCACGCGTACGAGTTTGCTTTACCGTTAGATGTGCTATCAACGGTTTATGACCCTTACTTTTTAGAGCACGTGTTACACCCGCAAAAACAATCGTGGTTTACCATGGACAACGGTCACATTTACGGGATTCCAAACGAGGCGATGACGTCTGATTTAATCAACGCTGGTTATGCGTTCCCAGGTGCCGGCTTCTTAGTGCGTCAAGACATTTATGAAGCGATTGGTTCACCGGATATGTCAACGCCAGAAGGCTTCTTAGACGCTTTGCGTGCTGCGGTTGCGTACATGCCAACGGATAACGCTGGTCGTCCACTCGTTGGTTTCTCAGGCGATTTTATGGACATCTTAGCGAATAATAACGGTTCGTTTGGTTGGAACCTGCAAGATTTCTTAGCGATTCCAGTTCAAAATGCTGATGGCACTTGGTACGACCGCGATGTGCATCCTGAGTACTTAGAGTGGTTATTAGTCTTCAGACAAGCGATGTACGAAGGACTCATGACACCGGATCAATTCTCTGATGATAACGAAACCATTAATGATCGCTTTGCATCAGGTAACTACTTCGCTTACATGACGCCTAACACGAACGACGTGGCGTCAAGACTTAACATCATTGCGAATAGCGATCATCCTGAGCAAATGATGATTCCGATTTACGGCCCAAGAAACCAAGCAGGCGATGATCACACGTTACCAGCAGGTGGGATCAACGGCTGGACGCACACGTTCATTTCGCAACAAACAACAGACCCTCAAGCCGCGATGCAGGTCATTACTTACCTATCAAGTGAGCACGGGCAGATCATTCAGCAATTCGGTATTGAAGGCGAAACGTACGAGTACATTGACGGTGTACCAACGCTTTTACCAGACATTCAAGAATATTTAACGACTGACTATTACGGTTTTAGATACGAGTGGGGAATTAGAACGTTCTGGATGTTAAGAAACTCAGGGTTTATTAATTCTTTAGGTGTTCTACCGACGGGGCCACACGGTGAAGTCGCTATTTTCTACAGCCAGTTTAACGAGGCGAGGCTGGAATTTATTAACTTAGACCCAACGGATGGGCAATTACAACGTGACAACGAGAACCTAGACTTAGCGCGTTCGCAAGCGATCGTTGAAGTGTTAACGGCTGACTCTGACGCGGAAGGCACGCAGATTTGGGAAGACTTCTTAGCAAGCCGTGCTGACTTTGACTTCGAAGCGATCACCGCTTATCGAAACGAGCGTCTAAACGAAAACAGAGCAAGACTTGGTCTAGACTAACCAGGTGAAATAAAACGAGGAAGTGATCGTATGTTTGAAGATATCCTGTCAAGCAGATTCTATGCAGTATCTGTTGGCATTACCAGAATCATGTATGTAACGGTGTTGTTCTTACTATTTTCACTCCCTCTTCTCACCATCGGTGTGTCATTGACGGCTTTAATCGCGACCATCAGGCAACCGGAATACAAAGCGTTCGGTGTCTTCTGGGAAACGTTTAAAGACAACCTGTTACGAGGTAGCGTCGTCTTACTCTTCACGGGTTTTACTGTGATGTTTCTATTCCAAGCCTGGCATTTTATCGGCGTATTGCCCGCCGGTAACGTCATCTTTATCTTTTTAACCGTCTTCTTAATCGTGTACAACCTCAACGCGTACTTGTTTGTGAGCCTACTAAAAAAATGCAACATCACCTTTTTTAGACAAGTCTTTTTCTTCACCATCGGGACGCTGTACAAGACGTTTCTCATTCCACTAATCGCAGCGGCACTTTCCATCGTCGCGCCGATTATTGGTGGTTGGCCGCTGCTGATCCTATCGATCAGCATGGTGCTAACGATTTACGTGAAGCTGGTTGAAAAAGATTTGGAAGTCGTGGAAGACTACCTTTAAAACGAAAAATAACACAATAGGAGCTATTTTCAGTTAGCTCTTATTATTTTCAAAAAATACATAAATAGGAGAAAAAACGATGTTTGAAACTAAAAAATCGCAAAAATACTACAAAATTCAAAACGTACAAGAACTCCCAGCCTTTTATATGAATATCGCCACCTCTTCGGATATGTGGGTGTACCTGTCCAGCCACGGCGCCTTAACCGCTGGACGCGGCAACGCAGGCAATAGCCTCTTCCCTTACGAAACCGACGATAAACTACACCTCGCCACCTCAACCGGACCAAAAACCGTCGTTCGCTTTGCAGATGGTAACGTGTGGGAGCCGTTCAACGTGGGCTTCGATAACCCGTACCACATCGCGCGCAACCTTTACAAGCGCAACACCGGCGATGCCCTCCTGTTCGAAGAATACAACCTAGATCTAAAACTATGCTTCAGCTACCTCTGGGAAACGAGTGAAAAATACGGGCTAGTGCGCACCTCAGAAGTCACAAACCTTGGTGCTGCAACCCTCAAATTTGACATCCTCGACGGCGTGGAAAACATCATGCCACACGGCATCGACCCGTTCATGGCGTCAAACCTCAGCTGTTTAACGGATGCCTATAAAGCGTGTGAAAAGTACGGCGATCGCTTAGCGATTTATTCCTTAACGTCTTCGCTTGGAGACACGGCCGAGCCGATTGAAGTGTTACTCGCCAACGTCGCTTGGCAAACCGGCAACGCAACGACTTTACTATCATCGCGCCAAGTCGCAGATTTCGCACGCGGTTTACCAATCGAAAACGAAGAGCACGCCGTTGGTCGCAAAGGCGCCTTCTTCGTTCATCACTCATGCGATCTAGAAGCCGAAGCAGCTGAAAGCTGGATGATGGTCATGGATTCACGTAAAAACCAAAAAGACGTGGTGGCACTAGCCACTGAAATCGAAGGGCTCTCAACCGAAGCGTTACGCGCCCGTGTCGAAGCAGACGTCAAGAAAGGAACCGACGAACTGGTTCGCGTCGTGGCTGTAGCAGACGGATTGCAACACACAGCCAACGAGACAACCACGGTTCGCCATTATATGAGCACGCTGTACAACAACATGCGCGGTGGGGTCTTCCTAGACGGCTACACCATTGACCCGCAACAATTTATCCACCTCGTCAACGTCCACGACAAAGGCTTAGCCAAACGTCAAGCAGCCTTTTTAAAAGATTTAAGTGGTGTAACCACCATTTTAGAGCTACACAAAAAAGCCGAAGAAAACGGCGATCCCGATCTCATCCGTTTAAGCCTGGAATTTTTGCCGCTGACGTTCTCAAGACGCCACGGTGACCCTTCGCGGCCGTGGAATCATTTTAACATTCGTGTGAAAGACGAAGAAGGCAACCGTGTGTACGCGTACGAAGGCAACTGGCGCGATATTTTCCAAAACTGGGAAGCCATGGGACGCAGCTTCCCAGCCTATATCGCACCCATGATCACCAAATTCTTAAATGCCTCCACACCAGACGGGTTTAACCCTTACCGCATCAATCAAGACGGCATTGACTGGGAGGTGCCACCAGCAAACGCCCCGACAACCGGTATTGGTTATTGGGGCGATCACCAAATCGTTTATTTGACGAAGCTGCTCGAATGGTTAAAAGCTTATTCACCGGAAGACGTGCACAAATTAATAACGAGTGACATCTTCACGTACGCGAACATTCCTTACGAGATTTTACCGTACGAGACGTTCTTTAAAGACAGTAAGCATACGATCAGGTTCGATTTTGATAAGCACGACGCAATCATGAAGCACGTGGAAACGTTCGGAACGGATGCGCGTTTAGTCATGAAAGATGACGCGATTTACCGCGTGTCGTTTGTTGAAAAATTGCTAGTGCCGATTTTAGCGAAGCTGTCGAATTTAGTGCCAGGCGGCGGGATCTGGATGAACACACATCGCCCGGAATGGAACGATGCCAATAACGCGATCGTTGGGAATGGGCTGAGCATGGTGACGGTTTATCAGCTGTACCGCCATCTCAATTTCTGCTTGGAATTATTAGCTAGCTTAGAAGGGCTAGACTTAATGTTTAGCAAAGAAGTAAAGGCTTGGTTTCAAAACATCGCCGATGTCATCGCCCGCAGTGACCAGTTATCGCCGCACGCATTCTTAGACGAGGCGGGGGCTGCGTTTAGCGATTACCGTGGTACGATCTACAGCCAAGGATTTAGTGTTAAAGAAACCTTACATGTTGCTGAGGTGAAGGCGTTTTTAACCAATGCCGTTGCGCTACTGGCGCAGACGATCGATGCGAATAAGCGTCCGGATGGCATGTATCACGCGTATAACATTTTGACGTTGACGGACGAGAGTTTGAAGGTGGATCATCTGTTTTTGATGTTAGAGGGTCAGTCGGCGGTGTTAGGTAGCGGCCGGTTGAATGCGGATGAGGCGTTGACGTTGGTGAAGGCGATGGAAGCGAGTGATTTGATGAATCCTGAGCTCGATCAGTTTTTCTTATATCCGATGAAGCGATTGAACACGTTTATGGCGCGTAACATTATTCCGGCAAATCGTGTGGCGGATTCGGCGTTGATCACGCGATTATTGGCGGAGGATCACGAAGGCTTTTTCTTTAAAGACGCGGAAGGGCTGGTTCGTTTCCATCATGGGATTGGGCAGTCGTCGGACGTTGAGAAATGGTTGGTGGCAGTCGGTGCTAGTGCGGAAGAGGCGGATGTGATTCGTGAGATTTACGAAGAAGTGTTTGCGCATAAGCAGTTTACGGGGCGTAGCGGGATCATGTATAAGTTTGAAGGGATCGGCTGTATTTTCTGGCATCAGAATGCGAAGCATTTGTTGAGTTTGCAGGAGTCGTTTATGGAAGCCCACGCGGCTGAGCATGCGTTGACTTCGGAGCTGAAAGAGGCTTATTATCGCTTGCGCGCTGGTTTTGGCTTTACGAAAACGCCGAAGCAATGGGGCGCGTTCCCACTGGAGCCGTATTCGCACACGCCGTATAAAATGCCAGCCCAGCAGCAAGGCATGACGGGTCAAGCGAAAGAAGACGTGTTGCTGCGTACTAGCGAGATTGGTGTTGTGGTGGCAGCGGGCATCCTTTCGTTTAACCCATCGCTATTAAAAACCGAAGAGTTTTTAGCGGAGGTTGACACATTTAATTATGTGAATAATGAGGGAGTTTTGATGGAAGTTTCATTGCCTGAAAAGTCGTTGGCGTTTACCGTTTGTCGGGTGCCGGTGGTCTATCACTTATCGGATGCTGTGGGGGTGAACGTTTACGGTGCAGCGGGTGAGGTGTTGTATCAGGAGGCGTCTTTGCAGCTTAACCGTGAATGGAGTCGCAAAGTGTTTGACGGTGATGCGGCGATCGCACGCATTGAAGTGACGTTTCCGGAAAGTTTGATTGTGAAGTAGTAGTTTAAAGAGAGCTTCCTAGTCGAGTAGGTGATTAGGAAGTTTTTCTTGACAAGATAATGACCATGATACCCTCTGTTTCACGATTCATGGTATTTGAATGTTTAGTGAAGATGTTGAGATCAAAAATGCCCCTATCCCAAGAACTCCTCGGAATAAGGGCATTTCACAAACTCTATTTACATCAATTTCTTAGTCTTTTTCACACAAGCTTTGATCATCGTTTCCATTAAATACATCGCCGGAATCTGCGAGGCGCCGTTAACGCGAATGACGGATTTTTGCGGGCCGATCACCATGAATTCTTCTTTCGGAATGTCATAGTATAAAGCAATGTCTGCTAATTTTGACATGGTGTTATCTTTGCCGTTTGTAATCGTGGTCAGCGTAGCGCCCAAGCTTTTGAACCCTTCTAAGCGATTAATCAAGGCGCCCGTTTCACCGGAAACGGAAAGAGCAATGATAAAGGTGTTGCTATGATCTTCAACGGGGATCGGGATAAACGAGGAATCAATGTATTGCGCGGACTTCCCCATCGTTGTTAAAAATAAGGCACCGTATTTTGCCAAAACACCGGAAGTGCCATCGCCGATAAAAATAATCTTTGTCGCTTTTTGCATCAACGCAACGGCTTCAAGAATCTTTTGCTCCAGCTCATCAGCACCGTGCGTGGATTCAAATTTAAAATATTTTTCTGAATCTTCCGCTGGGTTAGGAAATTTCTCGACATTGGAAGGGGTAGCATGCATGAGACTTTCTTTATATTTAAACTTAAATTCGGCATACCCGCTATAGCCTAATTTTTTACAAAAACGCAAAATGGTCGCGGTCGACACATGAAGAACGGATGCAAGTTCCCGAATCTTCATGTCTTCAATTTCATCTGAATGATTCTCAATGAATAAATAAATATCCATTTCAATCGCATTTAGCTTATTAATCTTCTCTTGAGTAAAAAGCATTGACTCCCTCCTTTTCATGTATGAACCATCATCTGCAACCAGATATAAAAAGCTCTTCGATATTAAACAAGGTGACTTAAATAAATAGGCGCACTTTGAATCCGAGATTCGAACCGGTCATTCACGGAAAACCTGACAAACTTAGTGAAGATTCGACTCCGAAATTCTTTGTTTAATATTATAACACTTCAAACGAGTAAATGCTAGCTACAAATGACGATTATCTCATAATTGCACAGTTTTAGTCGCGATCTTTTCTACAAACCTCATATCGTGCTCAACAAACACCATCGTCGGCTGGTAAGCTAAAAGCAGCTCTTCAATTTGCATCCGAGACAGCGGTTTGTTCACCACTTGATAACGTATAAAAAGGCTGATACAGCACACCATCATCAACCGATAATAGCGAAAGCTCCTTGCGAATTTGCCATTCTTGTGTCGCCGGTGCGATGTCAAACAGCACATCCAAGACACTTAATTCGGTATCTGTGACCTCAAAGGGAAAATAATCAAAACTAACATCCGATAAAATTTGCCCCCGGTATTCAAAGTCACCCATGAGCAACCGCAAAAAGGTTGTTTTACCACGACCGTTACGCCCACAGAACCCTAGCTTCCACTGAGTGTCAATTTGTAGGGTTACAGCATCAAAAATGGTGTCATAACTGCCGTCATAGGAAAACGTTAACTGTGAAATCTGAATCGTTGACATAGAAAAACCTCCTCTAACTGGTTAGAAAAGGTCATAAAAAGTTCATGAAAATAGCATTGCACAAAAAGCGCTGATGAACGTCTGATAACCTTATTCCAACACAAACTAAGCGCCGACTAACGTCGTGCTATAAACCTGTTTGTCTAAAACAAAGCTATCAATTACATACCATCACCTCGAAAAGAATTTGTTAGGAGTAGGGTAGCATAAATCGGTGGGGATTTCAAGAGTAAATTTTGCTGCCGACTGCAAAGCTGATATTGCCTTTAATAAGATAAAGTTGGTAGATGAATAAAAGACACTTATTGTTGTATCAATAAAATATTTGGAAAATTTTAAACTCCAAATATTTTTTGTTGCGCTTAAATAATGAACAGTGATATAATATCGACTATCGAATTAAAGGTGGTGTTTTGATGTATGATCCACTGCAAATGCCAGCGCTTTTGGATGACGATTTCAAGAAGTTGGTCGACTACAAAGAGGAAAGGGTTGATGGGTTACGGGAATTTGTGATTTGTGTCTGGTGCATGCAACCGAAAGGCCTTGAGCGACGGGTTGTAAAAGATATTGTTTTAATCGATGGTTGTACGGAATTGGTGGTGAGTGTTGATACGAGGCAAATGTGTTGGGCGGCACCGAGTATGGATAAGACGGCTTATAATGAAGTTACGAAAGTGGAAAAGCGCTATATCGGGGTCAAGTTTAAGCCAGCGGCTTTTACACAATTGACTGGCTTGTCGCCAGAGTTGCTCAAAGATAGGCTGTTGCCGATTGAAGAGGTCGATCAAGATTTTTGTTTTGATGCTTTGGATGGACTGAGTTTTGATGAGACAAAGGAATTTTTGAAAGCTTATGTATTAAAACTAATCGGTGATAAAAAGCCGAATAAATTTGTTTCGGTATTTGACGATTTTTATGCGGCTCCTGTTGCAACAGTGGAAACACTGTATCAAAGATTCCATTTAGGACCACGGCAATGCCAACGGCATTTTCTGAAGAATTTTGGGATTTCTCCTCAGATGGTCCTGACGATTTTGCGTTTTCATTATTGCTTGCGCATGATAACAAAGAAAGAAGTAGCACCGAAAGACATGCTTGACTTGATTCCATTTTCCGATCAATCCCATTTTATTCGTGAATTCAAGAAATATCTTGGTTTGACCCCTTATGAATATTTGCAAAAATATCAAGAAGACGTATTTCTTCTATCAACTAGTCAAGAATAATGCTATGCTAAAACAGAACGTTTAGTAAAGGATTGATGACGATGATAAAAGAAATTAAAGCTAATGAACACGCATGGGGGCAAAATTCCGAGCAACATTACCATCATTTTAAGAAGTTATTTCTTGCCGGCGAATACCAGTTAAACAAATATATCCAAGCGGAAATTGGGGATTTGACCGGTAAAAAGGTTATTCATCTGCAATGTAACACGGGTGCTGATACGATTGCTTTGTCGCAGCTTGGAGCAAAATCGGTCGTCGGTGTGGACCTCGTTCCGAATAATATTCACTACGCCGAGAAGATGGCCGATGAGTTAGCAGTTGAAAATGTCAGTTTTGTTGTGTCTGACATGATGGCGTTTATGGATCATCACCACGAGAAATACGATGTGGTCTTTGTTTCCGAAGGGGCATTAGGGTGGTTTCCCGATTTTGCGAAGTGGGGTCGAACGATTCGGCATTTAATGAAAGATGACGGCTACTTCTATCTGTTTGAAGGCCATCCGATTGTTTTGATGTTTAACGAAGGGAAGTTGGGTGAGGGTGTCACCGAAATCGCCTATCCTTATTTTGCAACCGAGCCAGATGTTGAGACACAAATTGGCGGTTACGCTTCGGATGTTACCCACGGCGTTGAGACGTATTTTTGGATGTACAAAATAAGTGATGTCATTAACTCGTTGATTTCGGCGGGTTTGCAAATTGAGTACTTTAATGAGTTTCAAGAAAACTACTTTGATCGTGGCGGAAGCTCAGCAATCGATGGTGGGTTATATAACTATCCGCATAATAAAGGGCATTTTCCACAGACGTTTAGTTTAAAAGCGACCGTTCGGTGAAGGGTCGCGCGTGCCACTACCAACAGGCAAGAAAAACATATTTTGTAGAAACGACTGCGGTCGTTTTTTTAATTCTTTAATAAATAGTTCATAAAAAAGTTTAAAATAAGTGTGTAGTACGGTTCAATTCTGCACAAAGTAATAAAATGGCGGTAAAAGTCGGTATAAGTTCTGTACAAAGCTAACTAGAAGTGGTACAATAAAAAGCGTGAAATTTTTTGAAATATGGTGATGATAAAATGATGAAATCAATTAAAAAGGCGTTTGATCCAGGAGTCAAGTTACTCAAAGCCGCACAAAGTGTGGCGGATGCGGTATTAGCACTGGAAGGACAAATGAAGCAATTGACGGATGAGCAATTGCAAGCGAAAACGGAAGAATTCCGTACGCGCCTGGGCAACGACGAAACGTTAGACGATATCCTGGTCGAAGCGTTTGCGGTTGTACGCGAAGGTGCGACAAGGGTGTTAGGCATGACGCCTTACCGCGTACAGGTACTTGGTGGGATTTGTTTGCACGGCGGGAACATTGCAGAGATGAAGACCGGAGAAGGAAAGACGTTGACGTCAACGATGCCGGCTTATTTGAATGCCTTATCTGGCAACGGTGTTCATATTATTACGGTCAACGAATACTTAGCATCGCGTGATGCGCAGGAAATGGGCGAGTTATTTAATTGGCTGGGCTTAACCGTCGGTTTAAACTTAGCTAGCATTTCTGCGGATGAAAAGCGCGAGGCTTATGCGTGTGACATTACGTATTCAACAAACAACGAAGTCGGATTTGATTATTTAAGAGATCATATGGTCATGTACGAAAATCAAATGGTTCAGCGCGATTTGAATTACGCGATCATCGATGAGACCGACTCGATCTTGATTGACGAGGCACGTACGCCGTTAATTATCTCTGGTGGAAAGAAAAACACCGGACAACTGTACGAGCAAGCCGATCGCTTAGTGAAATCGCTAAAAGAAGAAGAACACTACGAAATTGACATTAAAACGAAGAACATTCAGTTAACTGAACAAGGGATGTCTCGTGCGGAAACGTTCCTAAACGTGGATAACCTTTATGACATTTCAAACGCGGTTATTTTACACCACGTGAACAATGCGTTACGTGCGAATTATATCATGGGACTGGACGTAGATTACGTCGTGCAAGAAGGCGAGATTGTGATCGTTGACCAGTTTACCGGACGCCTCATGAAAGGGCGTGCTTATTCAGAAGGGTTGCATCAAGCCATTCAAGCCAAAGAAAGCGTGGAAATCAAAAAAGAAACCTCGACCCTCGCAACGATCACGTTCCAGAACTTGTTCCGCCTGTATAGCAAATTATCAGGCATGACCGGTACCGCGAAGACCGAGGAAGAAGAATTCCGTAACATTTATAACATGTTGGTCGTTGAAGTGCCGACGAACGTGCCGATTATCCGTATCGACGCGCCGGACTTTATGTACAAAAACATGAAAGCTAAGTTTAACGCGGTGGTGGAAGAAGTCGCCGAATTACACGCCAAAGGTCAGCCGATTCTACTCGGTACCGTATCCGTGGAAACGTCGGAACTAGTGTCCCAATTACTAAAGCGTAAAGGCATTAGGCACAACGTGTTAAACGCGAAAAACCATGAAAACGAGGCGAATATCATCATCGATGCCGGTAAAAAAGGATCGGTCACGATTGCCACGAACATGGCAGGTCGTGGGACAGATATAAAGGTAAACGATGAAGTCAAAGCATTAGGCGGCCTTGCCGTGATTGGTACGGAGCGCCATGAATCGCGCCGCATCGACAACCAGTTGCGCGGACGATCTGGTCGTCAAGGAGACCCGGGTTATACGAGGTTCTACCTGTCATTTGAAGACGAATTAATGCGTCGCTTTGGCGCGGAGCGCATGATGGGCATCGCCAACATGATGGAAGAAGATCAGCCGATCGAAGCGAAAATGATTACGAAAGGTGTTGAATCAGCGCAAAAACGCGTCGAGGGGAATAACTACGACACACGTAAAAATTTACTGGAATACGACGATGTCATTCGCCGTCAACGTGAAGAAATCTATGCCCAACGCGAGAATGTGTTAATGGCGGATGATTTGACTGATTCCATCTTTGCGATGGTTGAAAGCTCGATCGCTAGGGTTGTAGGTGCACATGCACCGAGGCCGGACGATAAGGAACATACAAAATACGACTATGAAGGATTAGTAAAAGTCGCAAACGGGAAGCTGTTTGGACGTAACCCGTTAAGGTTGGCAGACGTGGACGGGCAGTCGGAAGAGCAATTGATCGCGAAGTTTGTCGGCATGATTAAGGATGGCTATTTAGATAAGGAAAAATTGATTGGCAATGAGCAGTCGTTCAAGGAATTCCAGAAAGTCATCGTGCTACGCGTGGTGGATACGCACTGGATGGCGCACATTGATGCGATGGACGGCTTGCGCCAAGGGATTCACTTACGTTCTTACGGACAGATTAACCCGCTTGAGGAGTATAAAGACGAAGGGTTCGAGATGTTTAGCAACCTGATCGAGCGCATTGAAGACGACGTGACGCGTTACATCTTCTTAGCTGAGATTCGTCAAAACTTAGAGCGTAAGCAAGTGGCGAAACCGATGAAAGCATCGAGTGGTAAAGAAGAAGTGAAGAAGCAACCGATCAAGCGTACAGCGGATAAAGTGGGACGTAATGACCCTTGTACGTGTGGTAGCGGGAAGAAGTATAAGCAGTGTTGTGGTAGGTAGCTTGCTTAAGGATACGACAGGGGAGAAGATTTCCCTACAAGTGCTCTGAGACGAGGTAGTCTAGGGAAAAATTTCCCTATAAACGCCCTGAGCAAGGCAATCTAGGGAAAAATTTCCCTACAAGTGCCCTGAGTGAGGTAATCTAGGGAAAAGCAGTGAAGAAAGGTAGCAATACCTTTCTTTTTTCAAAGAGAGGGTGAACACAAGATGGAACTATTTGAGATAAAACGTGAGATCAAAGCGATGCAGGAAACGATCGCCGCTTTTTGCCAATCGCTGGACCTTGATACAAAGCTAGCGAAAATCGCTGAGTACGATGAAATCATGCAGGCACCGGGCTTTTGGGACGATCAGCGTGGGGCGCAAGAGACGATCAATGCGATGAATGCCATCAAATCTAAAGTGGAACGTTTTAAAGAATTCGAAACCCAAGTCGAAGAGCTCGCCATTGAACTCGAGCTGGTTCTTGAGGAGCCGGATGACGAATTAATCCAAGACTTAGGCGCAACTGTTACAACCACTAATCAAGGGTTGTCGCAATTTGAATTGGAAATTCTTTTATCGGGACCTCATGACGCCAACAGCGCGATTTTGGAATTGCATCCGGGTGCCGGCGGGACAGAATCGCAAGACTGGGCTGAAATGCTTTATCGGATGTACACGCGCTACGCGGAAAAAAAGGGGTTTAAGTTAGAGTTGCTTGACTACCAAGCCGGGGACGAAGCGGGCATTAAATCGGTCGCCTTTAAAGTAAAAGGGCTAAACGCTTACGGCTATTTAAAATCAGAGCGTGGCGTGCACCGATTAGTTAGAATCTCACCGTTTGATTCAGCTGGCAAGCGCCACACGTCGTTTTGTTCATGCGACGTGATGCCGGAATTCGAAGGCGAAATTAACATCGAAGTGCGCGAGGAAGACATCAAAGTCGATACGTACCGCGCAAGTGGGGCTGGGGGTCAGCACATTAATACAACAGACTCGGCAGTGAGAATCACCCACCTACCCACAAACACGATCGTGACGTGCCAAAGTCAACGTTCACAAATTAAAAACCGTGAAGCAGCGCTGCAAATGTTAAAGTCTAAGCTGTATCAATTGGAGCTCGACAAACAAGCCGCGGAATTAGCGTCGATTCGTGGGGAAGTGAAAGAAATCGGTTGGGGGAGTCAAATTCGCTCCTACGTGTTCCATCCTTATTCGCTGGTTAAAGATAATCGCACGGGACACGAGGTCGGAAATACCGGCGCTGTCATGGACGGTGAACTAGACGGCTTCATCGACGCGTACTTAAGAAACAGCAGCGAATAAACCGATTCAGATAGTCAATAATAAACGATATAGCAGAACTTTATTGGAGGATAAGATGATACCTGTATTTATATGCGAAGATGATCCGAAGCAACGAAAAGACATTGAAAAACTAGTCAGTGACTATGTCATCATTGAAGACATGGACATGGAAGTCATTGCGACCGACAATCCTCATTATATTTTAGAAATATTAGAAACCCACCCGTCGAGAGCGGGCGTCTATTTTTTAGACATTAGCTTATCGCACGAAATGAACGGCATCACACTGGCTTCTAAAATCAGAGAAATCGACAACCAAGGAGCCATTATTTTTGTAACCATGCGTGCAGAGTTAGCCTATTTAACCTTTGTGTATAAATTAGAAGTGATGGACTTTATTATTAAAGAGCGACCGGTGGAAATGGCAAACCGCATTCGCGAATGTTTAAAGTTGGTTTATGAACGCTCGCTACGAAGAGAAAAAACGTACCAGCAGTTCTATCAGGTTAAGGTGGAGGGGCGAATCAGAATGGTCCCTTACGAAGAGATCATGTTTTTCGAGACATCGACCACGCCCCATATGATTATTTTACATTTAGCAGAGGGGCAACTTGAGTTTAGAGGGTTAATCAAAGAAGTGGCAGCGGATGACAGTTTTTTCCGATGTCATAAATCGGCCGTTGTCAATTTGAATAACATCAAAACCATCGAAATCGCTAAAAAGCAAATTGAATTAGCTAACGGTTTAGTGTGTCCGGTTTCAGCCAAAGCGCTAAAAGAATTAAGAGCCATCTCCATACACGGCTAATAACTAATGGGAGGGCTGCATAAAGGGCTTCCATTTGGCTCATACTGTAACGGAAGAGCATTAGGGGGTTATTGCATATGAGCCAACACAAAGTCGACATTGTCGGTGTTGATACATCAAAGTTAAAAGTAATTAAAAACAAAGAGATGATGGAGCTATTTAAAAGGCTCGAAGAAGGCGACCGGTCCGTTCGCAACGTCCTGGTGAATGGGAATTTACGATTGGTGTTGAGTTTGATCAAAAAATTTAATCACCGCGGTGAAAATTTAGACGATTTGTTTCAAGTGGGTTGTATCGGTTTAATCAAAGCGATTGATCACTTTGATTTGAAGCACGGGGTTCGTTTTTCAACTTACGCTGTGCCGATGATTGTAGGTGAAATTAGACGTTACTTGCGCGACAACCATTCATTAAGAGTTTCGCGGTCCGTTCGGGACACGGCTTATAAGGTGTTGCAGATGAAGGAAAAATTAGCCAATGAGCTGCAACGCGAGCCAACCACGGAAGAGATTGCGCAGGCGTTAGGCATTGAGAAAAGTGAAGTGGTGCTTTCCGTAGAGGCGATCACGGATCCGGTGTCGATTTTCACACCGGTGTATAACGACGGCGGCGACACGATTGATTTAATCGATCAAATTAAAGACCAGCACATTGACGATGAAAAATGGCAAACGTCTTTAATGCTCGAAGAGGGGTTTAAGCAATTGAACTTTCGCGAACGTCAAATCATTAACGACCGTTATTTTGTCGGTAAGACGCAAATGGAAATTGCCGAAGAAATCGGCATTAGCCAAGCCCAAGTGTCGCGTTTAGAAAAAAACGCATTGGCTTTGATGAAAAAATTATTGAAATAATACTAATTCAAGCTTAAAATACGTCTAAAAGCTTGAATTAGTATAAAAAAGAATTGCCACTAATTTGTCGTGCAATTCTTTTTTTCTCACTTTCCATCAAACAATCCGCCGCCGCGCTTTTGCTTGACCGCTTTTCGGTATTGTCCAATGGTGCCGTCTGGGCGTGCTTTTCGGTTGTTTTGCTGGCTTGATTTAGCCTGTTTCTTTTCAATCACCGCTTGCATGGCGGTTTTAGTTTTTTCGCTCATATTCATCACCTTTTTATTTCATGTTAGAAATTTTACCTCATTTTATTCAATTGCGCAAGGAGCATCCTTATCAAAGTGGAAAAAAATTATTTTTTTGATTAAAAAGGTTCTCACGAGAAAGCTTTTGTGTTATAATTATCTCACCTTTGCAATAAATTTCGACATATTTCTTAGGAGGTCGCGCATGTTCAATCACTATTCCGTTTTGAAAGACGAATCAATCGAACTATTAGACATTAAAGAAAACGGAATCTATGTGGATGCAACGATGGGCGGTGGCGGTCATAGCGCTGAAATTTTAAAAAAGCTTACGACTGGCCATTTATACGCCTTTGACCAAGACGAACTTGCCATTAGGGAAACGACCCAAAAGCTTGCTGACATTAGCCCGCATTTTACGGTTGTCAAACGTAATTTTGTTCATTTAAAAGAAGAGCTGGCGCTGCGTGGTGTCACAAACATTGACGGCATCATTTTTGATTTGGGTGTTTCTAGTCCACAGCTTGACGATGCAGACCGAGGGTTTAGTTTTCATAACGATGCGCAATTGGATATGCGGATGGATCAAACGGCGGCATTAACGGCAAGAGACGTCGTTAACGACTGGGCATTTAACGATTTACTCCGAATCTTCTCACGTTACGGAGAAGAAAAATTTGCCAAGCAAATCGCACGAAAAATCGAAGCAAGAAGAAGCTTGGCTCCGATTGAAACGACGCTTGAGTTAGTCGATATCATTAAAGATGCCATTCCGGCTGCGGCACGTCGCACGGGTGGTCATCCGGCAAAGCGTGTTTTTCAAGCCATTAGAATTGCGGTTAACGATGAGCTGAATGTGTTTGAAACAGCGCTTGAGGATGCGATGGAATTGTTAAACGTAGACGGACGAATCGCCGTTATTTCGTTTCACTCTTTAGAGGATCGCATGGCCAAGCAAATGTTTGCAGAAGCTTCAAAAGAAGACGATGCGTATCGCGGCATGCCGGTTGTGCCGGAAGCATTTCAACCGAAATTTGAAGTCATAACAAGAAAGCCGATTGCTCCGACTGCTGATGAGCTTGAGGAAAACAAACGTTCACGATCAGCAAAATTAAGAGTAGTAAAACGAATTAGAAAGTAAGAAAGCGAGGTGCTAAAATGGCTGCACAAAGAAACGTTGACACTGTCACGTATTTACCACATCAACAACCTAGAAGAGAGCAACAACCGGATCAGGTCGTCACAAGACGCGTTCGCAGGCGTCGCAAAAGAAGTTTGTACAGCATTAAACTATTATTGGCTCTTTGCGGAATGGGTGTGTTTGCTTTAATGTTTATGCAGTTATATTGGGACTCGCAAATTAATCACCTTAATTCGCAAGCAGAAGTAACCAGACTGGAAATTAATCGCGCACTGTTGATCAACGAGCAGCTCGCATCACAAGTGTCGGAATTATCACGCCCGACGCGTATCATTGACATTGCCATCGAGAACGGTCTCATCATTAGTGAAAATGTCATCCGAATACAAAGGTAGTTCCTAGCCCCCTGCCTTTCAAACATGAAAACTAGTACCGGGCTACTATGCCCTTTTTTATTTGTGAGGAGTTAAGAAATATGTTTACATTAAAATCAGAAATTGGCATGGACATCGCGCATTATTTAGTCGGTTACGATGGCGGGTGTAAAAACATTCACGGTCATCGGTACCGCTTAATTGTGAAAGTATCAGCCGAAGAATTGCAACAAGATGGTCACCTGCGTGGTATGGTGGATGATTTTGGGAATATTAAAAGTGTGCTAAAAAAGATTAGCGACGAGTTTGATCATAAGTTATTGCTGGAAGACAACGATG
>WRAJ01000041.1 GCA_009780245.1 Turicibacter sp. | reverse complement strand
CGAGCCTAGATTTTAACTCATTCAATGCCACTAGCGCGCGATTTTAGACGACAAAGTGGCATTTTGTGACTCGCGAGCCTAGATTTTAACTCATTCAATGCCACTAGCGCGCGATTTTAGACGACAAAGTGGCATTTTGTGACTCGCAAGCCTAGATTTTAACTCATTTAATGCCACTGGCATGCTGTTTCTGACGCGAAAGTGGCAGAAGTTCAGCCTGAGCACACACTGCAGTTGCAAGTATAACTTTACGGAAAAATTACAACCGACATCACCTAAACAGCGTCACCTCCTCATCCGCTTCTTCTAACATTTCCACCTCGTTAATTTCCGGTAGCTCCTCAATCGTCTTAATCCCGAAATAATCTAAAAAGCTGTCCGTCGTTCTAAATCTCATCGCACGGCCCGGTGTATTCGCGCGACCCGCTTCCTCAATCAAATCAAATAGCAGTAGCTTCTTCATGATCGAATCGTTACTCACTCCCCGAATCGCCTCCAACTCCCCGCGCGTAATCGGCTGTTTATACGCAATGATCGCCAACACCTCAAGCGCCGCGGTCGATAACATTTTTTGCCCAGGGCTCTCTAGCAATTTTTTAAAATAAGGCGCGTGATCTTTTTTTGTAACCATCTTATACACGCCAGCCAGCTCTGAAATGGCAAGGCCATAATCCGTTTTTTCGTATCGATCGCGCAATTGGCCGATTAATACCTCAACTTCGTACTTGCCCAGTTCAATGACCTCCGTTAGCTGCTCTAAACTAACGCCTTCATCCCCCACCGCAAAGAGCAACCCTTCAAGAATTCCTAAAAAATGTTCGTGACCCATGGTTTAAAACCACCCTTTCGCAACCACTTCAATGTCGTCTTCGGACGCGTTTTGAAGCAGTCTAATTTCTCCTGTTTTAGCCAACTCAAGCATAGCCAAAAACGTGACAACAACGTATTCTTTATCAAAGCGTTCAAAGATAGCTAGGAAATTAATTCGCTGTTTAAAGTTGAGCGCCTCTTTAATGGCCGCCATGCGATCCGCCACGGTGACTTTTTCTGCCACAATAGTCGTCGGAATAGGTGTCTCCAATTGCTTCCGGCGAATCAGTTTTTCAAAAGCCAAAATCAGCTCTGAGGTATCATAAGTAACATCTAACCTTAGGTGCTCATCGATGTATTCCGAAAAATCAATGGCAGGCTTCGTGTAAAATTGCCCGCGCGCTGCTTCAAGTTCTCTAAAGTCATCGAGCGAATCTTTATACATTTGATATTCCAATAAGCGACGAATCAGTTCCGCTTCCGGGTCTTCTTCGTATTCATCATCAAATTCAGCGTCCTCTTTCGGCAGCAATTTTTTACTCTTGATCAACATTAAATTAGCAGCCATCACTAAATACTCACTGGCAACATCCAGATGCAAATCCTTCATCGCCTTAATGTAAGTCAAATATTGTTCGGTTATCTCAGAAATCTTTACTTCGTGAATGTCGACTTTTGCCTCTTTAATTAAATGCAAGAGTAAGTCGAGCGGACCTTCGAATGCTTCTATTTTAGTTTCATATCTTATCATTTGATCTACTCCACTTCGATGTCGAGCGCCCTTAGCAACTGCTCAGCACGTGTGATGTTCCCCATTTCACTGTACTGAAAAATCAAGGCACGGTTAATGTCATTAAAATTCTCTTGTTCCGATAAATTAACACCTCTGATCCACAACCCGCTTGCAAGGATGATCAAACTAACAACGCTCAACACCGAACGGATCATAAAAGGTTTGGTTCTGGGTGTCCCAACAATCGCTGTCGCCAAGAACCCGCCAATTAAGCCGCCCAGATGACCAAAATGATCAATGTTAGGCATCGCAAAACTAAACAGCAACGTAAACCCCATTACTTGTGTCACGAGTTGGCGCGTCATTGGCATAAAGGTTTTTCGCATTTCAAAGCTCAGAAATAGCAAAACGCCAATAAAGCCGTACGCCACTCCTGACGCACCCACTGAAACCCTCGGGCTAAAGGCAAAGCCAAACAAACTCCCCATCAATGCACTGACGATGATGACAAAAATAAAGCGCCATTTCCCAATAACGTTCTCAAGTAAGGCACCAAAGCGATACATGAACATCGCATTAAAAAAGAAATGGACCAAGCTAAGGTGTATAAACGCAGCGGTAAACAAGCGCCAATATTCGCCGGCCACAATTAACGGGCTAAACGTGGCGCCGTAATGAATAGCGGCAAAAACATCAGCTGGAATCGGCGTATTAGGAAGACGGCCAATTTGAAACATCAAGTACAAGCAAAACAAGCCTAGTATGACCAAATAAATTTGCGTCACAAGCGGTGACTTGTTTATCATGGAAAATCCGACATCCTGTAACGCACGCGTCTTAGAATCGTTTTTTAATCGGGTTGCCAGCTCCACGATGTTCTCACTTAAGTTAGTGGTCGCAATACCTGGAAATAATTTTCTCAACGTTTGATTTTCATAGACAGCCTCAGCATTTTCAACGTTGACAAACGAAATGTTTTTGATGCCTTCTGTCTTTGTGTACTCATCAAACCTCTCAACGTTCAAAACAAGCGCGTTGACACGATGCATCAAAAACTTTCGCCTAATGTTGCGCATCACAAAATGAAGCTTTTGCGTAATAAACGTGGTGTTCGCATGCGTCAGTTCCGCTTGCACGTTAATATAAATTAACTGCACCTTAGGGTGGTCCAGATTCTCTAACCACACCTCACCCTCATTACCAACAAAAACATAATTTTCTTCCGTTGTAAAATAAGCCATTAAATTTAGAACAAACTCATTTTCAATATTTAATCTAACCTCACGAACATTGCTTTGCACAATTCTCATTCCTCATCATTTCTTTACGATTCCAAACATAACTAACACTCAAACAGACCAACCCAACATAAACAATTATTTTTGGAATGGGATTGCTCGCAATTCCATTTCAAAAATAATTCCAATAAGCCAAAAGGCACCACAAGCGGAAAGTTTTCAACTTTCCAAGCTTCGGCACTGGTTCAACTAATGCGAATAAAATTCGCAAGTTTCACGGGCGCGCGGTAGCTAAAGCGCACTAAACACCATCAATGACCAAAAAAACATAAAGAGTCGTTCACACCATGATCACCAAAAAAGCGCCCACACCTTAAATTAGTATACCGTATTTCCCCCACATTAATAGCATAAAAACGCTAAACAATTCACGAAAAAACAAAAAAGGCTACACTAATAAAGTGCATGCCGATTTCATCCTTATCCACGACGCTTCGAACCTTTAACTCCTCGATTAAGCATCGTTTGCTTTTCGTCACTATCTTTTAGGAAGTTAGTCATCATTTTATCTAAATCCATCGCAGGCTTGGCTGGCCGTTTAGGCGCGCCTGATTTCATTGAAAAATTTAGCTTTCCGTTATCGGCGATCTCTTTGACCCTCACCTCAACCGTTTGCCCAATTTCAACAACTTCTTCAACCTTGTTAACAAATCCATCCGATAACTCGCTAATGTGAACCAATCCTGATTTCCCATTCTCAAGTTGAACGAACGCTCCAAATGGCTTAATGCCGGTAATTTTTCCTGTGTATTTCTGACCTGCTATAATTTCCATAAAAAATGATTATCCTCCAAACTAAATTTTATTAATCTTCATCAATCGTTTCATCCACAGATATCGGGTTTCTCCCGAGATCTTCAATCATAAAGATGGTCTCATCCGGTAATGCCATCATATGCTGACGAGCCAGCATTAACACATAATCTTCATCCCCAAGCCTGACGATTTCATTTAAATAATAACCTTGCCGCAACCTAGCATCGAGTAACAGTGCTTCATAATGTGCCAGTTGCTCTTCGGCTTCATTTAAATCTACCAACCGATTCCGGTACATGGTAGTTCCCAGGAAAACGAAAATGCCAAGAATAATCGAAACCGTCACAAAACGCCGCAACGCTGTTTTTCTTCTATGCGACTTTCTATTTCGAATGACTCTGAAATTGCTCATCTTAAACTAGCTCCTCATGGCTGTCATCAGATTCTTGCTTCTTGAAAAGAATCCTAGGTAACAATATTATAGCAGAAAAAAACTTGAAAATAAAGAGCAGCGGCTTAAAAATCAAAACATTTATTAACTTTTCTATAAACCGGTAGACGTGCATGAAC
Organism: Turicibacter sp.; assembly: GCA_009780245.1. Taxonomy (GTDB): domain Bacteria; phylum Bacillota_I; class Bacilli_A; order MOL361; family Turicibacteraceae; genus WRKJ01. Next base: position 13,070 of record WRAJ01000041.1, on the reverse strand, counting down.
CGCTTTTTAAGCTCACGCAGTTGACTGAAGTAGACCGCCGAGAGTGTTTTGAAGTATAACCAGCCGCCAAGCAAGACAAAAATAATCAAGTAACTTTGAAAATTCCCCTGGCTAATGCGATGAAAATAAAGGATCGCAAACGGAAATTGTAGCACCCAGAAAACAACCATGCTGATGTCTCGCAGCACTCTTTTCTTAAAGCGCGTAATCGCCAAATTCAAACTATCAAACAGCAAGCCCAAAAAGAATCCATATAAAACGGTATGTATAAGTAAATAAAACTGATCGTTCAAACTCATTTGAACAACTTACTAAACAACCCTTTGCCGCCGCCATCAAACCCGCTATCCTCGTACTCATGATTTTCAATGTAACCCATAATCGACAACTCACCCTTATCGAGCTCTAAATTTTTCATCTCTAAATCAACGCCACGAACCGTCATCACACCCATCGTTGTCTCAATCACAAACAACTCACTATCAAAACTGTGCAACTTCTTTACCCCTGTGATTTCCATCAACTTGCGATCCTTCACCGTCACTTGGTGATGTCCGAGCAAATGACTAGTTCCCCTACCAAAAGATTCTTTTTCATAAACGTTCATAAATTTTGCCCCCCTCGTATATCTTAATATACGCCTAACAACAGACATTTAGAACCTTTACTCGCCACACAAACAAACCCCTACCCCCGCGGCACCTCACTAACAACCTCATACATCCGTTGCGCATCCTCCTTCTTCGTCGAATCCTTAATCTCCACCACCCGAATCGTCAACGTCCGTGTCGCATAATGCAACGCAATTTCATCACCAATCGATAACGACGTACTCGACTTCGCCACTTTGCCATTAACAGAGATCTTCCCCGCATCGGATACCTCTTTAGCCGTTTGACGACGTTTTATAATCCGTGACACTTTCAAAAACTTATCCAATCTCATGCTTCCACTTCCCTTTTTCCTCTTTTGAACCTGAGCAACATCTGCCTGATGTTGCGTTGCAACCGGCGTTGTATTAACTGGCGCCGGCGGTACCGATGGTGAAAGCGAATGCCCACGTCCATCTAAGTGCTCATTAACCGTCGGCCGCACAGCCACTTTCGGCTTATTGTGCATCAAAGACTGACGATAACGCTCACGTTCCTCTTCTTCTAAACGTAACGCTTCCATTCGCCTCTCTTCCTCAATTCGTCGGCGCTCCTCAACGATTCTCTGCACACGCTCCACCCGCTGCCGATGATGAGTCAAAACCCGTTTTCCAATCGCATTAAAAACGTATATTAACAACCCTAACACCAACGCATACAACACAATCCCTAGGAACGTATTAATGAGCAACAGCAACAAATAACCTTGCCGTTCACCATTGTTTAAGCCTGCAAAAACAGGGGTAAGCCGCACCAGGACAGCCCACATAACAAAGGTCGAAACGACGATACCAGTGACACTTGCTATCAGTTTAAACGTTACTAAATGCTTAACAGCCAACAGCATGATGAGATTCATCACCGCTAAACTAGCCACCGAGCTGAGCGCTGCACCGTCAATACCAAAATGACTCACAAGCGGCATCGTTAGAAAGAACTTCGTGACGATCCCAATCAGCAACGAAAATAAAACAAACGACTGCTTTTCCGTCCGAGACAACGTGGCTGTCAACAGCACAACCAGCGCATACAACACCACTTGAAGCATCATAATTTGTAAGGTGCTATTTCCTGCTTGATCCGTGAATAACGCCCTATTCAAATACGGAGCGACTAATCTTAGTCCAACCGTAGCGGGAATCGCCAAGCCTAACACAAAGAAAAGCCCGGTTGAAAACGCATCTTTTTTCTGCTTATCGCTTTTAGCCACTTCAAATCTTGACATCGTTAAGGCGACAAGGCTACTAACAAAAAACGTTCCTGCTTGAATGATGGGGAGGCCTCGTTCGTAGATACCCACGAGTGTCATCGACGCACTTTGCGATTCGGTTGTAATTAACGTATTAAAAATTAAGAAACTATCGATCACACCAAATATCACTAAGATCCCTGCCCCACAGAAGAGGTACAGTGCGCGACGAAAGAAATGCGTTTTTTCGGTGAGGGGCAGGAAACTTTGGATGTCATCTTCTGGGTTAAGCAGAAACAAGTGGGCAAGGGTGATCACCGGCGAGATTAACGAAAAACCAAATGCTAGTTCAGCGATGCGATACGCACTGTTAGCCGTGTTTGATCCGAAGATGTAGAGCACAATCAAAATCGCAAAAACCCGTGTTATTTGCTCAACCATCACCGAATAACCTAGCTTTTCCATCGTTTTAGGACGAGACTGCAGCACCCCGCGCAAATAAGAAATCGGGGCAATAAACAGAAAATGAATACTAGCAATCCGAATGATGGGTGCCAGTAACACATCACCCAGAATCAAGGCGATTTGTCGATTGCCAAGAAATAGGACCGAAAAGATGAGCAGTGCGAACAGCCACATGGCTCTTTTCAGCTTATCCTTAATGGTCGTGCTGTAATGATGCTCGGCAAGCAAACTTCCTACTACCGTCGGCAATGCAAAGCCTGTTAGCAACATTGAAACCGCGATAAAAGGGTAAATTTGTTGAAAAACATAAAAACCCGCATCACCTGTTACGTTCTGATACGGTATTTTATAGACGATGCTGAGTAGCTTTCGAAAAAGCATTAATAACGTGAGCATCGCAGTGCTTTTTTTAATATTCTCTTCCATTAGAAAAACTCCATCTATTGGTGATTCCCCTAGTGTGTTTATGTTAAACCGTTTAAGAAATCGGTAAATGCTACCGGTGGTTCACTTTCAAACGCTAAAAATTCTCCCGTGCGTGGATGATCAAACCCGATTGACTTAGCATGTAGAAATTGACCGAAGTCGGTTTTGACTGTTTTACGTGGTCCGTAAAGCGGATCACCCACAATCGAATGCCCAATGTAGCGCATGTGAACGCGAATCTGATGCGTACGCCCTGTTTCTAAGCGGCACTTGATCAACGTATACTCAGCAAAGCGTTGTAAAACTTCAAAATGCGTCACAGCTTCTTTTCCGTTTTCCATCACTTCATACCGCATGCGATCTTTGACATCTCGTCCAAGTGGCGCATCGATTTTTCCCAGATTGTGATCGATGACACCGTGAACAAGTGCCACGTATTCGCGCTTCACCGTCTTTGCTTTCAACTGCTCGGATAACGATTCGTGTGCCTTGTCGTTTTTGGCTACCATCAAAAGACCTGACGTGTCTTTATCAATCCGGTGAACAATGCCCGGGCGACGCTCCCCGTTAATGCCCGATAAATCTTTAATCGCATGCAGCAAACCATTCACTAACGTACCACGGCCATGCCCTAAAGACGGGTGCACCACCATCCCAGATGGCTTGTTGACCACCGCTACATCCTCGTCTTGATAGACGACTTCAATGTTTAAGTCTTCTGCGATCAGCTCGATGGGCTCGACTTCTGGGATGGACACTTCAATCACATCGCCCACTTGCGGCTTGTATTTTGCTTTCTTTTTTTCACCGTTCACTAAAACAAAGCCATCGCGAACGAGTTCCGTTGCACGCGTTCGACTCACGTTGTCTAGCTGAGCTGAAACAAACGCATCAATTCGCATGTCCTTCAACTGCTCTGTCACTGTTATTTCCATCGTCTTCATAGTCACACCTTAATCCATTTCAAAATATAAATCTTTTCCGCGTAAGCGATCTAAAATAATAACGTCTAATACCATTAACAATGCGCCGCAAACGAGTGCGACATCGGCTACGTTAAAGATCGGAAAAGAATGTCCCCACCAAATGGTATGAACAAAATCAATCACCGCTTGATAGACGACACGATCAATAAAATTCCCAATCGCACCACCTAACATCAACGCCAAGGCAATCGCTAACACTTTTTCTTTTTTCATATTGAGTTTGCTAATCCAAATAACAAGCGAAATAATCGCAATAACCGTAATGGTATAAAAGAACCACATCTGTCCTTGCAAAATACCAAAAGCAGCACCTGAATTTCGGTGATACGTGATGTACAAAAAATGGTTAATGATGGGATTGGAATCGCCAATCTCCATCGTTCTTGTGATGATTTGTTTCGTCACTTGATCCAGTGCCACCACTAACACCACAATCAAAACTACAATTTTCATCATAAGTCAAATCCCTCCAACCGGCGCACCGTGATTTCAAGAGCTTCCATTTTACGATAAGTAACGCCTGCTGCTTGAAACATACGTTTTGCTGCTGTTTTGCTATTATCGTCCGACCCACGCTCACGCATATAGATCACTTCTTTAATCCCAGCTTGAATAATATATTTCGCACATTCGTGACAAGGAAAATTAGACGTATAAATGCGGCACCCGTAAACAGAGCCGTGCGCATTTAAAATCGCATTTTGTTCCGCGTGCACGACATACGGGTATTTCGTCTCTAAGAAATCCCCTTCGCGCTCCCACGGAAAGTCCTCATCGCTAATGCCAACCGGAAAGCCATTATAGCCAACACCGATGATATGATTGCGCGCGTTCACGATGCACGAACCAACGCGCGTGCTCGGATCTTTACTTCGCAAACTTGAAAGGTTGGCCACTGACATGAAATACTCATCCCAAGATATATAATCTTTATGCATGTTGTGTTCCTCCATTTTTATACAACCGACTCTCTTAGCTTTTCAAGCCTAATTTGTAATAATTTTAAGTAGAATTCTTTTTGAATATCAGGCATGATGCCTAAAGTACCCGTTGATTCTGGAATGCTGTGGATAAGTGACGCAATTTTCTCCATATCAACGCGTTCCAAAAATCGCTCGACAGCAGCGGTACAATCATCATGACCAGCTTCCGCGATGAACTTATAGGGGTTGATCTTATGGCCGCCACTATCTAAATCAGTGTATTTATAAACACATGTCGGTGCTTGATAGGCATCTTCTTTCATCGCACCATCATCTGCTAATCGGCTCGCCATCTGCTTGATGCTTCTTTTGTTAAAAAAAGCATTCCCGTTGTCATATATAGGCGCGAGTTCTGGCGCAATCGGATTAATCCCCCATGAACTCACAAGACCCCAATTCCCATTGTTACGATCATTATTCCCAATAAAAGCATCCACAACAAACATGTCCCAAAATCGCTCTAAAACCCCATCAACACTTTGCAACGTCTTCTCCCCTTGGATGGTTGCCAAAACCTCATCTAAAAATGTCTCTGAGCCAGTTCCAGAATACTCGTCCACATCGTTTGACATAAAACTATTTTTCAAATCATGAAAATGAATCAATTTCGGAACGTAATAGGCAGGCCGATTGACAAAATCTCTGCAAGCAACAACGACCTTATTCTTTCGAATACCTAGCTTAACTTCATGGGTAGGAAATCCTAAAATTTCATAAATTTTTGTTCCCAGATACTCACTCAAAGGACTAGTCGTATATGAAATTTGTGGATTAACCAAGTCTCTCGTTGTTTTCGGGTATTTAATCATCCAAATCGCATCGTCGTAAACAATCGCTTCTTTTGCACCCGCATCGCCACCATAGAATACACCTTGTGCAACGGGCGAATCTGAAAAATCAAAAATCTTTGCCATCGTATTTCCTCCTCCACAAAACTATTTTAATAGGCAATTACAAAACTTGGGGGCAACACAACTGAAACTACCTATTTTCTCGGTATAGCCTGTCATCTAGGTATAAAACTACCTATTTCCTCAGTATAGCCTGTCATCTAGGTATAAAACTACCTATTTCTTCAGTATAGCCTGTCATCTAGGTAACGTCATTCTCGGTAATGTTAAATTTCGCAATTACCTAATTATTTTAAACTAGCTACTACCTCCGCGCAACGTTCACAAATACCTTCTTCGTTTACAACCGCCACTACTTGCCAACAGCGCGCGCATGTTTGTCCGTCTGCTTTACGGATCGTGATCTGTAATTCCTCGCCAACTGCCAATTCCAAGCCAGATAAAATAAAGATTTGACGTAAATTCGCGTCAACAGCACGCAAAGCATCGTAGTCCGCTTGCGGTAATGTGATCGTCGCATGTGCTTCAAATGATTTTCCGATCACTTTGGTATCGCGAGCCTCTTCTAATGCTTTAAGCAGTGCCGTACGAACTTCCATGACAGCGCCCCACGCATCAGCTAACCCGAGTAGCTCAGCAGGGTATTCCACCACTTCTGGTAGGTTTTCCAAATACACAGACGCTTCTTTTGCGCCTGGTAGATGGGCGTAGATTTCTTCAGCCGTGTGCGGGATAATTGGGGTTAATAATAAGGCCATTGCACGGGCATGTTCGTAAATGACGGTTTTGGCACTTCGTCGTGATAAACCGTCTTTTTCTTCGATGTACAAAATATCCTTTGTGAAATCTAGGTAAAAGGCGCTTAGGCTGTTTGTCAGATAGTTTAACATGTACTTTGAAACGTCATCGAAACGGTATTCGTCATAGAAAGAACGTACGCCGGCAACCATGATATTCAATTTCACCATCATCAGCTGATCCACTTCCGGCATATCTGCCACCACCACTGCATCCACAGCCGGATCAAAGTCAAACAAATTCCCCAACAGGAATCTAAATGTGTTACGGATCTTACGATAGCTCTCTGACACTTGCTTAATCATCTCATCCGAAATCCGCACGTCCGATTGATAATCCACGCTCGCGACCCACATGCGGACCACATCCGCGCCGTACTGCTTGATCAATTTCAGCGGGTCAACGACGTTGCCCAAAGACTTAGACATTTTATGTCCCTTGCCGTCTAACGCAAAACCGTGGCTCAACACCGTTTTATACGGCGCCTCACCCGTCATCGCCACACCCGTTGATAGCGACGAGTTAAACCAGCCGCGATACTGGTCGCTTCCCTCTAAAAACAGATCTGCTGGGTACGGCAACCCGCGCGCCTTCAACACGCCGTGATGCACCGTTCCCGAATCAAACCACACGTCCATGATGTCCGTTTCTTTCGTGAACTTACCCGCGGGGCTACCCGGATGCGTATAACCTTCCGGTAACAAATCCACAGCCTCACGCTCAAACCAAATGTTCGTCCCATGCGCGCGCACAAGCTCCGCCACATGTTGCATCACCGCTACATCCAAAATCGGCGTCTCGTCTTCTGCGTAAAACACCGGAATCGGCACACCCCACACACGCTGACGCGAAATACACCAGTCGTTACGGTCCTTCACCATGTTCCCCAGACGCGTCGCGCCCCACGCTGGAATCCAATTCACCTGCTCAATCGACGCCATCATCTTTTCTTTTAACCCGTCAATCGAAGCAAACCACTGATTCGTCGTCCGAAAAATAATCGGCTTTTTCGTTCGCCAATCGTGTGGGTACGAGTGCGTCATAAACGACAGCGACAACAATGCGCCACTTGCATCCAAACGTTCTGTGATCAACGAATTTGCCTTGTCGTAATACACCCCTTCAAGCGCCGGATCGTTCACTGCAGCCGTGAATTTCCCTTTCCCATCGACCGGACAAAGCACCTCTAAGCCGTACGTCTTCCCAACGTTAAAATCATCTTCCCCGTGTCCAGGTGCCGTATGAACAAGGCCCGTTCCCGCTTCCAACGTTACATGATCCCCTAATACAACCAATGAATCACGACCATACAGCGGATGCGTCGCCACGATACGCTCAAACTGACTACCCGTATAAGTAGCTAGCTCGGTATAATCCACCCACCCTAATGCCTCGGCCAAGTTGCTCACCAACTCCTTTGCCACTACGAATTTGCGACCACCAGTAGCAATCACGCTATACGTTAATTCCGGGTGAACCGCAATCCCCAAGTTAGCCGGAATCGTCCAAGGCGTCGTCGTCCAAATAACAAACTCTTCGTCCCCGTCTAAGACACCCTTCGTATCCTTCACCTTAAACGCCACATAAATCGAAGCCGACTTCTTATCCTGATACTCAATTTCCGCCTCAGCCAGCGCCGTCTCCGAAGATGGTGACCAATAAATCGGTCGCAGGCCTTTATAAATCAGCCCATCCTCCACCATTTTAGCAAAGACCAACAGCTGCTCCGCTTCAAATTCCTTATCTAACGTCAGATACGGGTTTTCCCAGTCACCTAGAATCCCTAAACGCTTAAACTGCGCCATTTGACCGGCAATTTGCTCGCGTGCATACGATTCGCAAAGCGCACGAAAATCCGCCGTTGACATCTCGTGGCGTTTCACTTTCTTCTTATTCACTAACGCTTGCTCAATCGGTAAGCCGTGTGTGTCCCAACCCGGAATGTACGGCGCAGCATTGCCTGCCATCGATTGATAGCGCACAATGAAATCCTTCAACACTTTATTGAGAGCATGCCCCATATGAATGTCACCGTTCGCGTAAGGGGGACCATCGAGCAGGATAAACGAATCCTGATCGGCATTCTTACTCATCCGCGCGTTGTACAAATCACTTTCATCCCACTTCGCCTGCACCTCAGGCTCCCGCGTCGGCAAATTCCCTCGCATCGGAAAATCCGTCTCCGGCATCCATAGTGTACGTTTAAAATCCTTTTTCTCTTCCATAATTCTTCATTACTCCCTTGTTCTTGTTTATCCTGATGGATCCAGCAGTGGTAATCCTTCAAATCCATAACTGTAGCAGTAAAATCTTATCAAACACTCTTCCTAACAACCAGCACAAACTTTCCGCTTTTCGTTGTTTTCTTCATTTCGCTAATCTTAAACCGTCCGTGCCTTCTGATCGATAGGATATCCCCAACGTCGCACGTTCGCGACGGTTTTTTATCCACCGTATGGTTTAGTCTGACAAATCCGGCGTCTAAATATTCTTCAGCTTTGCCTCGCGATGCCTGAATCAAAGCTTTCACCACAACATCTAATCGCATCGACGATACGATAATCTCTACCTCTTCAAACTGCTGCTCGCGCACAACCGACTCCTGAATCACTTCCAAACGGATATCGTGACGCCCGACTTTCGTGAAATTCTCCATTAAAAACCGATCAAACTCCCGACACGAAGCAAAGAAAGTGCCTGTTTCGTCAACCACAATGTCACCGATCACACTACGATCAATGTTGAGTCCCATCAAAGAACCCAACACTTGCGAATGATTAATCTCACCAGACCCGATCACTTCAATGCGAAAGAGTGAGACGTTCACAGCCCTCTCATCAGCAACCATAAAGCTCGGGAAAATGATCGCCCGATTTCGCTCGGCCCCCTCAAAACCACCGCCAAACACCACGGACACATCCGTTTGCTTAGCTGTCATCTTCTCAAGTACGTCCTGCTCGCTCACATTCAAAAAGTCGATCACTTTCACTTTGCTTGTGAAAGCGGTAGTCGCTAGTAAATCCTTGATTCGCTTTGTAAAGGCTAACTCTTTTTCTACCATAAGCTAAGCCCTGAAATCGCCAATTGCAAGGCGAAAATCGCCACCAGAACAGATAAATCAAAGCCGCCAAGCGGGGGGATGATCTTTCTAAAAACCTCTAAAAACGGGTCAACGATGCGACTTACAATGCGAGCAAATTCGTTGTTTTGAAACTCAGGAAAACGTCGCAAAATAATGCAAGCCAAAATTGACCATTGATAGATGCGCAAGGCAAAAATTGCCCAATTGATTAGTATCTCCATAATATCCTCCACTCCCGGAAAAATTGATGAAAGACTATCCCGCTAAGAGAGATAGCCTTATGCTGTGTTTAATTCGACTTTCGCGTTCGCTAAGTAAGCCCATCAAATGATTAGCTTGATGAGCTCATTTCGTCAATGCTTAATTCATCGTTTGCGGCAGCGGTAACCGCACCGTCCGTTTCAACCGTATTCGGCGTACATAAAAACAGGTCATTACCGACACGCTGGATATCACCGTCAATCGCATAAATCGTTCCGCTCAAGAAATCAATGACACGACGTCCTTCCCCTTTGTCTAAACGTTGTAAGTTAACAAAAACCGGTAAACTTTCTTTTAAACAATCGGCAATATTCTGTGCATCCGAATATTGTTTTGGTTCCCTAATAATTACTTTGCTCATCATTGCGCTAGCATTCATAGCCGCCACCTGCCCTTTAGTTGTTTGTTTCGGTGATTCTACAGCCCTCAGTGATTTGCGTGGTTGTTCGACTGGCTGTACGTTAGTCGGCGCAACGTGAACGTGTGTTTGTTGTGTCGGTTGTGTTTGTGGGATTTCCGGCAATTCAAACTCTTCTTCATAGAAATCTTCTTCATTAATTCCGATGAATGATTTTACTTTGTTTTTTAAACTCATAAAAAACACTCTCCTTAAGTCCTTGCTTAATGAAAATTATACCATAACTTATTCGAAACATAAAGCCTTTTTCACAACAAAATATCGCCCGCCTAAAACAGCATTCGCAAAGAAATTTTAATTTACTATTGCACTTTTTCGTTGAATATCGTATAATAATGTTGTTTTTCAAATAGTTTGATGATCTAACTATTTGTTTTACGAATTATTTGAAGAGCAAAAATAAAACACATTCGAAAATGCGAGGTTTTAAAACATGATGAAATGCAAAAAAGTAGTATCACTCGTTCTAGTTATCACGATCCTTTTCAGCTCAGCACCCGCTTTTGCCCACGAACACACCCCAGAAGAACAAGCAGGTAATGAATATCCGCTCGTTTTGGTGCACGGCTTAGCTGGCTGGGGACCGGATGAATTACTAGGGTTCAACTATTGGGGCGGACTAAACAGCATCGTTAATTTTTTGAACAACCAGGGCTTCACCACCTACGAAGCCGTCGTAGGTTCATTTTCCAGTAACCGCGATCGCGCCATTGAACTTTACTATTTCTTAGCTGGCGGAACGGTCGATTACGGGGCAGCTAACTCAGAGCGCTACGGTTTAGAAAGATTCGGACGTACGTTTCCGGGAATCCTGCCAGACTGGGACAATGAGCAACGCATTCATCTCATCGGTCATAGCATGGGTGGCTTAACTTCGCGTGAACTGGCTAACTTGATCGCTGTCGGTTGTGCCATTGAAATCGCGTTTGCTGAAGAACATCCCGAAGTTGGCATCTCCCCGTTACTCTCGGGTCAATCGGATCGTGGTATCCATAGTATCACCACCATCGCAACGCCAAATAACGGCACCTCTTTCGCTGAAGAAGAAAGTCCCTTTGTGCCATTCATACGCCTGTTCGTGACCTCGTTGGCTGCCATCAGCAACGTTCACCCTGATCAAATCCTCTTTGATTTCCAACTGGATCGCTTTGGATTGGTTCGCGACCCAGAGGAACATTTCTTGACTTACGTCAACCGCGTTTTTAGCAGTCCGATTTGGCAGAGCACCAATTTAGCTAACTACAGCCTATCGGTTCGTGGCATCGTGGCTAATGCTGAAAACTTGCAAACAAGACCGGATATTTATTATTTTTCACACACCGGACAAACAACGGAAATTTCACCCATCACCAATCGTCATCGCAATGCCATCACAACCAACCCGTTGTTTATCTTGCCCTCACATTTTATGATCAACTTCAGAAATACGGCTAGCTACCCCGTGATTGACGAGGCGTGGGCAGCAAACGACGGGCTCGTTAATACCATTTCTAGTTTCTATCCATTTGGACACCCGGCACAACCTTACGACGGGAATCCGGTCATTGGCACTTGGAACTACCACCCCGTCATGTACCGTTGGGATCATATGGCCCTCTCTGGCCTCGGCGCTAGAACACCACGCCAAGTGAATCAATTTTATTTAGGCATTGCCGAAAGCCTATGGTCACTGTCGCGTTAATGCGCACATAGCAAAACCCCCTTTGATCAGGGGGCTTTTATTTGCTTTTAAAAAATCGTAATGCCGCGTTGTAATTTCATCTTGGCTTTTTTCGGATCGGTTTTCCCCTTGCGTTTACTGTTCATGCTGCGGAGGATCAGTTTTAATAATTCACTAAATAGGACAACCGTGAAACCAGTCGCAATGATGCGTCCCCAGAGGTTCGCACTCATCGGCACGGCATCGAAGAACCCACTTGTAAACTGGGTGGCTACGATTTGTAGCACCAACGTCCCGGTTAGCATGGCCAGAGCGGTTTTATTTTTAAAGAAATTCTCCGTGATGCTCGTAATCCCAAACTCGCGACAATTCAAGGCATTAAAGATCGCTAAGCAGGCGAAGAGCGAGAACATGACCGTCCGAAATTCACTGCCGTGCGCCGTTATGTTTGACAGATCAGCTCCGAGGAAATTGAATCGCATTTGTAGAAACAGGACAACACTCATAAATAAGCTATTGAGCCCAATCGTCAGCATCATAAACGGGTTGATAATGTTGTTTTTCTTGCGAATTGGTCGGCGGTTCATGACGCTATTTCGGATCGGCTCCATCCCGAGCGCTAATGCCGGCGGGCCGTCCATGATGATGTTAATCCAGAGTAGGTGAACGGTGGTGAACGGTAGCGTCATCCCGAGAATTTGCGATAAAATCATGATCGAAAAGGCAATGACATTGACCGTCAGTGTAAACTGGATGTAACGTTGGAAGTTGTTGTAAATCCCGCGTCCCCACTTGATCGCTTCGACGATCGTCTTAAAATTGTCATCCGTTAAAATAATATCAGCCGCACCCTTGCTCACTTCCGTTCCCGCAATGCCCATCGCAATCCCCACGTCCGCTTTCGTCAGTGCCGGCGCATCGTTGATCCCATCGCCGGTTACCGCCACGACTTCTCCGTTATCTTGAAGCGCTGCGACAATGCGGAGTTTCGTTGCCGGCATCGATCGCGCGACCACGGAAATCGAACCAATCTCACGTCTTAATTGTGTATCGGTCAGCCCCTCAATATAAGACGCCTCCACCACGCGCTTCCCCTCGTGCACAATCCCAATTTCACGGCCAATCGCTTCCGCTGTGAAATAGTTATCCCCGGTCAAAATCTTCGTCTCAATGTGCGCCGCCCGGGTCGTCTCAATCGCCTCAAGCACCCCTTCGCGCAGCGGATCGCTAATCGCCACAAACCCGTGGAACACGAGTCGCCCGGTAAAGTCTTTTAAGCTCGTCTCATGTTTCGACGGTGT
>WRAJ01000040.1 GCA_009780245.1 Turicibacter sp. | reverse complement strand
TCCTAGCTTAAAGAAGTCATCGTTAAGACCTACTTGATCTACTCCTAAAACCTCTTCGTAACTACTACATACCATTTCTTCCAGCTCTGTCGTTGGTGCTACGTATTCTACACTTGAATCAAAACCAAACTCTGGTAGCGCTCGTTGATCTAGCTTGCCATTTACCGTTAACGGAAACTCAGTCATATGTTGATAGCCTGATGGGATCATATAATCTGGTACTCTACTTCCCAACTCTTGATCTAATACCTCTTCAGAAATTTCCTCTTCCGATACGTAATAAGCGACGATGTAGCGACTACCCTCTTCTCCTAACGCCATCACATGAGCTTGAGTGATTCCTTCTATCTGAAGTATGCTATTCTCTATCTCACCTAACTCTATTCTAAATCCTCTAACCTTTACCTGTAAATCGTTTCGACCATGATACTCTAATCTACCATCCTCTAACATCCGTACCAAATCCCCCGTTTGATACAAACGGTCGTTCCATTCGTCTTTCCTTTGCGCTGCTGTCTGATAGGGGTTTGGAATAAACTTCTCTGACGTTAACTCCGGTTGATTAATGTACCCTCGCGATATCTGGGCACCACCTACATACAATTCTCCAATCGTTCCCTTTGAAACGAGACGCCTATTCTCATCTAATACATAGTTCGTCATGTTTTCAATCGGATAACCTATGATATTGCGCATTGACTTGCCATCGTCTTCGTATAGCGTCGTCATGATCGTCGCTTCCGCTGGACCATAACCATTCATAAATCGAAGATCCCATTGTCTTATCTTCTCTAACAACGGTGGTGTGACACTTTCTCCTCCCGTTAGTACCGCTCTTAAACTCGGCACACGACCCAGATCTATTTGTAGCAGCAATGACGCGGTCATATCTAAGTACGTCACTTCATGGGCATTCAAATAGCCAATAAACTTCTCTTGATCCATCCATAAATTGTCGGGCATCACTATCAATACATCACCATTTAATAACGGTGAATAGATTTGTTCTGCCGAGGCATCAAACACATAGTTCGAGAAAAATAACACCACTTCTTTGCCTGCTTCAAGGCCACAACCTTTTCTTAACGCTTGGATTAGATTATTTATCTGGCGATGCTCGATCATCACTCCCTTTGGCTGTCCCGTTGTTCCCGAAGTGAAGATTACATACGCTAGATTCTCTGGCTTAAGCTCTGTTACTGGGTTACTTTTTGAATAACTATCCAATTCCAGCTCTTCAATCACTGCCACATCATCTAAACGTGAGGCATACATTGACTCTACTAGCGTCAGCTTAACCTCTGATATTTCCATCATATAGTTCACACGTTCTTCTGGATGAGATGGGCTCATTGGTACATACGCTGCGCCTGCTTTTAACACACCTAATATACTAATGACCATCCATTCGCTTCGATCTAACAACAAGCCCACCTTATCTTCTGGCTTGATTCCATGCGCTTCAATCAAATAATGGGACAACTGGTTCGCCTTTTCGTTTAACTCTTCATAGGTTAGCACGGTGCCTTTGTACACCAAGGCCTGCTTACTCGGGCTCTTCTCTACCTGTTCCTCAAACAATTCTATAACCGTCTTGTCCTTTGGATATGGGACATATTCTCCTTGATATTCCTCTATTAAGTACTTAGACTCTTCTTCTCCTAGTAGTGTCATGTCCTTGATTAACTTTCCATCTGAAGCCACTACTTGTGCAAATAGGCGCTCCATTCTCTCATGCATTTCTATTACGCTATCCTCTTCTAACAGCGATGGTAAATACTCGTAATCCAAATATAGTTTTTCTTCTCCACATTCATCTTCTTCGTATAGAAACGTCTCTTCTTTCACATGTACCGTTAAGGGTCTCAAAGACTCTTTTGGCATCACCCAACCGCCCTCGATCAAAACCGAGCCATACTTTTCCATTAGTTGATCGTTCATCTGAACCGAAATAGAAAGATCATCTAATCCCGACGTTCCTTTCGTACACTCAATCATATCACCATGAGACACTTTATAATTTCTCATCAGTTGAGATAGTTCTGATTTCATATACTCCATGTACTCTAAGATGCTCAATTCCCCATCTACTTCCACTATCAATGGCAATATCCTTACAAACGTTGATAACACTGTCTTTTTTTGATGGTTACTTCTGGCATGGATCGGGAGACTAATTGCCACTGAACGCTTATTCGTCATTTTCGATTTGTACACCAAAAGTAGCGCACTTAGGAGTTGCGTCATCGATAGATTGTTTTCCTTACAGAATGAAACGATCTTTTTCGTTAGGTTTGGTTCTACCTTAACAACATAATTCTCGCTTTTCAGCTGGTCTGATTTAAGGTCTCTACCGTCCGTTAATGCTATCCCGTCGTATTCTTCCATTTTCTCTTGCCAAAAGGCTTTATGACGCTCTCCTCGACCTTTTTCATAGTAAGCCTGTTCTTCTGCCACACACTCATTCAAGCTTAAAGAAGGAACCTCACATTCGCCACTGATAAGCACATCGTACATGCCGATTACAAACAGATGAGCACCAATGCCATCCATAATTATGTGATTGGCACTTAAACACGCATGAATCTTACCATCATCACACACGTAAAGGCTCATATCATATAGATAGTCATCCCATTTAAAGTAGTTGGCACCTGTCTTTTCATCAATCCATCTATCTACTTCTTCTCTGGTACCATATGCCACATTAATAGGTGCTACTTCTTTAACGTAATAACGTTGGACTTCTTCTCCTTCTTTTCTTAGCTTCATTCGAAAAGACTCATGGGTAACTAAAAACTTCCCTACACGTTCTTTAGCCTTTTCTACTTCTCGCACTCCTATATTCAAGTGCACGCTTACTGTGGTTGCACCACTGTTTGGGTAGAAATATTCGATCATCAATATTTCTTTTTGCGCTTCTGATAAACGGTGTTTCCTTTTTTGTTCCTCTACTGGAAGTAAGGCATTTAAGTCCTGAATCTTTACAGCTGCATCTTCTAAGATCTGATCTAACAGTTGCTCCAACCTCTCAAGATACGTCTTAATCGTAATCTCACTAAACAGTGACGTCGCATAAGTCAAGTCAATAAACGTTTCTTCACCATGATCAGATAGCATGAACGTTAAATCAAATCTCGCTGGAAGTTCCGCCTCAATCATCGTTGATGATCCCATTACTGATCCTAGCTCTTCGTTATTTTGGTAGGCTACTAGTACATCAAACAGCGGATGACGTGACGCGTCTCGACTGTCGCTGAGCTTCTCTACAAGATCTTCAAATGGATACACTTGATGCGACTGCGCTTCTAACGTTTGAGCTTTCACCTCTTCCAAGTAACTCACAAACGTCTTCTCACCAACTGGTTTCATTCGCATCGCTAGTGTGTTCACAAACATCCCAAGCATACTTTCAGTATCTCGGTGAATACGGCCACTTACCGGTGAACCGATGATTAAATCACCTTGGTTGGCTAACTTACCTAACAAGGTACTTATCAGTGCCATAAAGAACATATACGCTGTGACGTTATGCTGACGGATCAACTGCTTAATTTTTCTCGTTGTTTCTTTGTCTAGGATCAACTGTTCCATCGCGCCATGAAACACTTGTTCCGCTGGACGTGGATAATCTGTTTGTAACGCCAACACCGGATACTCTGCTAAGCGATCTCGCCAATAATCTTCAGATTGACTTAAGTCAAGGGCTGTCATCCACGCGCTGTAATCTTTATACTGACGGCTAAGAGGTGGCAATTCAAGTCCTGCCATTAAAGCGTTGAGTTCTCTTACAAAGATCGTACTACTCATCCCATCACTTATGATGTGATGCATATCTACAAATAAGTAATCACGCTCTGACGTACGGGCAATTTCTACACGGTACATTGGACCTGCTTCTAAATCAAATGCCTTGATTGATCCCTCATACCATGATTTCACTTCACTCTCAGACATTTCTCTTACTAAAATCCTAGTTTTTAGGACAGCACGAACAACCTGTACCAAATCCCCTGCTTTTTCGGTAAAGGTCGTTCGTAATATTTCATGACGTTCTGTTAGTTGATTGATTGCCTCGGTTAATCTTGATTCATCTAAACGCTCATCAAACCTCAACATGGCTGGCATGTTGTAGGTTACTTCATTAGGTGAGAACTTCCACAATAAGTACATACGCTTCTGAGCCGAGCTCATCGTGTAAAAGTCTTTTTCCTTCACTTTTGGAATCCGCTCATAAGTTGACGCTTCTAAACCTTCAAGTAAGCTTGCTAATTGAGCTACCTTAGGTGCTTCAAACACATGCCTCACTTCAATTGCCTTTCCTGTGTACTCTTCTAACAGGTTCACAAGACGCAAGGCTCTTAAGGAATGACCACCCAATTTAAAGAAGTCATCATTAATCCCCACTTGAGCTACTTCTAACGTTTCAGTATAACTTTGAGCTACAATGCTTTCCATCTCTGTCGATGGCGCTACATATTCCACATTAGAATCAAAGCCGATCGCTGGCAAGGCACGACGATCTAACTTTCCATTCACCGTTAATGGGAACTCTAACATCTGTTGATACGCTGAAGGGATCATGTAAGCTGGTAGTCTACTACCTAACTCTGATTCTAATATTTCTTGATCAATTTCTTCCTCCGATACATAGTAAGCACCTAAGTATTGGCTTCCCTCTTCTCCTAATGCCGTCACATACACTTGACTGATTCCTGTCACTTGAAGAAGTGCCGTTTCTATCTCTCCTAATTCGATCCTAAAACCTCGTACCTTTACCTGGAAGTCGTTTCGGCCATGATATTCTAAGGTTCCATCTTCAAGCATACGCACTAAATCACCGGTTTGATAAATACGATCGTTCCAGCCTACTAATTTTTGCTCTTCTGTTTGATAAGGATTGGCAATAAACCGTTCAGCCGTTAACTCTGGTTGTTTGATATAACCTCTTGATACTTGAACGCCTCCAATGTACATTTCACCAATGGATCCCTTTGGTACTAAGCGTTTATGTTCATCTAGAATGTAGATCGTTGTGTTCGCTAAAGGGGAACCGATCAGGTTTCGTTCTTCTGTCTCACCAAATAAATAAACCGTTACTACTACCGTTGCTTCCGTTGGACCATAACCGTTAACGAGTTGGGCGTTGTGCTTGGCCACTTTTTCCACTAAGTACGGCGTGACACTTTCTCCTACAATGACTACTCGTTTTAAGCTCTTTACCGGTGATAAATCGATCTGCGTTAAAAAAGAGGGTGTCATATGCACATAGGTTACTTCATGCTCATTCAAGTAGCTTATAAACTTCTCCTGATCCATCCACAATTGATCTGGCATGACTATTAATGGATCGCCATACAGCAATGCTAAGAAAATTTGTTCGATCGACACATCAAAGACATAGTTAGAAAAGAATAACAATCGCTCGTTTTCTGTTCCAAAACCATAGGTTTCACGCATGGATACAATGGCATTGTTTACTTGGTGATGTTCAATCATAACCCCCTTTGGTTTACCTGTTGTTCCTGAAGTAAAGAAGACATATGCTAGGTTATCTGATGCTAGATCAGTCATTGGATTAGTTGTTGGATAACCAGCCAAATCTAATTCTTTAACAATTTTAGCGGCAGGTAGGCTAGAGCTGTAGTCTGCCTCCACTAAAACCGTCTTGAATTCTGATGTCTCAGCCATATAATCGATGCGATCTTGAGGAAATTCTGGGCTCATTGGCACATAAGCTGCCCCAGCTTTCATGATACCTAAAATACTGATAATCATCCATTCACTTCGATCTAATAATAAGCCTACTTTATCCTCTGGTTGGATGTCATACGTTTCAATGAGATAGTGAGCCAGTTGATTCGTCTTTTCGTTTAATTCTTTATACGTCAACACAGTATCTTTATAAATCAATGCACGATTATTCGGCACTTTCACTGCCTGTTCCTCAAATAAATCAACAATCGTCTGCTTCTTTGGATAGGATACGTATTCTCCAGGGTAATCCTCAACTAGGAATTTGTATTCTTCCTCGCTCACAAGGGTAATGTCTTTAATCAATTTAGGTTCCGGCTCTACAACTTGGCTAAGGATTCTTTCCATTGTTTTATGCATATCCACGATCGTCTGTTCGTCGATATACGATGACAAATATTCGTAATCCAAATATAAGACGTCTTCCCCAACTTCTGTCTCCTCATGTAAATAACTTTCTTCCTTGACATGCACGGTTAAAGGCCTTAAAGACTCTTTGGGCATGACCCAGCCACCACCAGCAAAAACTGAGCTATATTTTTCCATATAGCTATTGTTCATTTGAACTGAAATGGCAAGGTCATCTAACCCTGAAATTCCCCTCGTACATGCGATCAAATCACTATGAGAAATTTTATAATGTCGCATAAGTTGAGATAGTTCAGACTTCAGACTTTCTAGATACTCCAAGACAGTTAACTCGCCATTTACATCCACAATTAATGGTAAAGCACGAGCAAACGTTGATAAAATACCTCTTTTTCGACGATTACCTCTAGCGTGGATGATCGTACTCAGCCCAACGGACGTTTTGTTTGTCTTTTTTGATTTGTAAATGAGTAACAACGCACTTAACAATTGCGTCATCGATAGGTTGTGTTCATTACAAAAGACGACCAGCTTTTTAGTCAGTTCTCCCTCTACTTTTACAACGTAGTTGGATGTTCTTAACTGATCCGCCTTAAACTCTCTCACATGTGTCAGTGCAACCCCTTCATACTCCGCTACTTTTTCCTTCCAAAACTTCTTATGTCTCTCAGGTTTAGAACTAGCATAATACGCTTTTTCTTCTTCTACACACTCATCTAGTGTTAACTGTGGCTTCTGACATTCGCCAGTCATAATTAAATCGTACATGCCATCCACAAAAATATGGGCACCGATGCCATCTACCATGATATGATTAGCACATAGACAAACATGTACATGACCACTATCTGACACAAAAATAGTCATATCATACAAATAATCGTTCCACTTGAAATAGTTAAGACTAGTTTTCTCATCAATGAGTTTCTTAACCTCTTCTTCCCTTACATTCTTAACAGTTACGGAGGCTGTTTTTTCAACATAATATCTTTCTACCTCTCCGCCTTCTTTTCTCAGCTGCATGCGAAAAGATTCATGAGTATCGATAAATTTCTCCATATATTCAATGACCTTCTCCGGCTCTTGCCGTCCTAAGTCACCGTGCACACTTATCGTAGTCACTCCACTATTCGGATAGAATTGCTCTATCGTTAATATTTCTTTTTGCGCTTCTGATAAATTTGACATCTCCTCTTCCTCCATACCTCTCTCTACTACGTTACCCAGCCTCCCCTTTTTCTCCTCGCTTCATAGTAAGTCGTTTATCTCAATACATATTATACAATAAATACATTATTATACAATATTATACGATAATATACAATGACTACGATCGTTACCATGCTTTCAAATAATCTAAAACAGGACATTATAAATTTCACAATCATTCAGAATGTGACGGAAAAGTAATCACCACTTAAGTGACATCAAACACTGCCTAGTCAATTCAATGAAGTCGTACCAGTTATAACTATCACCTTTAATGTCCCTTTGCTTCTGCTTTCGTTACAAACTTATCAAACACCGCCACCAAGCTTGGCAACACAAAGATCGACATCACAACCCCAATGAAACATCCTTGCGCGATCAGCAACAAAATAGAAGACATCGCAATGTCCACATTTCTAAAAAACAAACCAACAACAAACGTCACCAGCACAATAATCAGCCCAGACGTTAAAATCGTATTAATCGAGTGATTCAAAGCAACAATAATCGCATCCTTCACCCCAAGCTTTTTTCTAGCCTCGATGTAATTCGCCGTATAAAGAATCCCGTAATCAATCACGCGGCTCTTCAGTAGTATCTGTGCAATGATCAGCGACAGGAACATGATCCCACCGTCTTGGAAATACGTCACACTCATCGTAATAAACACAGACGCCTGAATCACAATCGCCAAAATCGCCGAAACTGGCATCGACTTAAACGAAATCGCCGCGACCACAAAGAACGCAAACGTCGTCAGCATCGTAATAAAGCGATATTCCCTAGAAAATGTTTGATTCAACTCATGTGGCAAAATCGACGTTCCAAAGAGATGAAACTCACCTGTTAATCGCTCACTAAGCTCCGCGTTCAGGTCGTCCATAAACGCAAACGTCTCCTCTGATTCAAATGCAAACGTCGTATTGATGATGATTCTTGAAAAATTTTCTGCAACAAATATGTCCACACCCTCGGTAAGTTGTAGGTTCACTTCTTCCAGCTCAGCCCTATCATCCGAGGTTAAAAACGGTTCAAACATGGGAATGCGTGCGAAATCCGTGATAAGATAATCAATGAATTGTCCCATTGTCATCGTTTCTACAAGCTGCTCACCATGTAGCAAGTGATGCAAATAAAAGAGCTGCACCATGACGCTAGCGTCCATCTGAAACATCTCAGCTAGCTCATCCGCCGTTAGCTCTTGTATCATCATTTCTTCTAACATCATCTGTGGAAGTTGTCTAAGCATGTCGTGTTCTGCTGGTGAAATGGCACCCGCTAGCATCGGCAGTTGCATCGCACTACCTTGCATAAACTGTAAAAATTCACCAATCGCCATAATCTCTGTCGGTCCTGCGCCTTGCATCATCCCGTGCATCGCAAACAGCTGTTCAATCATGTCAACATCCATTTGCAACAACCCAGCAAGTTCTGGTGCACTAAACACCTGTTCCATCAATTGCACTTGCATCATGACCATCATCTGCTCTAGCTGTGCTAATTCTTCCGGTGATAGGCTGTCTGCAAACAACGGGTTATGCACCACGTCTTCCTGCATAAATTGTAAAAACTCACCGAACATGAGCATCGGCAACTCATCGATAAAATAGTTTCTATAAATAAATCCGACTAATAACTCATCAATCGCCATCGCTTCCGCTAATTCCGCTTCCGTCAACCTTTGCCCAAATGTCGTGGAATAACCAACAATACTGTCAACTTTTTTGTGTTCAAACTCGCTAACAAATAACGCGACCTCTTCTTCATCAACGTGCTCGTAGATGAGCAAAAACGGGTTTTCTAAATCAAAGACTTGATACACAGGGTCGTAATCCATTTCTGAATACGTAATTTCAAGGTTATTTTGTAACACGAATGCACCTGCAAATACCACAACGAATAGCACCGCTACCACGTACCGTGCTTTGTAGCTCAAACGCCCCACTGTTCCCATTTTAAAACTTAGGGCTGGCTTCGTGCTACCGTCAATCCACTTATCAAATCGCAAGATTAGGGCCGGCATCACGCCGAATACACAGATTAAACTGATAAAAACGCCCTTCGCGATGACCACACCGATATCTCCGCCAAGCGTAAAACTCATAAAGACTAGCATCAACATGCCCACAATCGTTGTAAAAGCAATTCCTGAAATGGTACTAAAGCTATTGATGATGGTATTTTTCATGGCTAAGTAATGATCTTCCACTTCCATCGCCTCTTTTTCTTGGCGGTAACGGTTCAGGAAAATAATGGAATAATCCATCGATAACACGACTTGCAAGAGCCCCGTGATCATTTGCGTCAGGTTCGAGATGTGATCGAACATGGCGTTCGTTCCCTCGTTGATCAAAATGGCAATGGCAATGTTGATGAAAAAGATCACCGGCTCAAACCAAGAATGGCACATGGCAAATAAGATGATCGTTAAAATGATCGCGGTTGGTATGATGATGAGTTGCATGTTGAACGCCGCCATCACCCCGGCAATCCCACCACTCATTTCGGGGTTATAATCCGAAAACTCAGCACGGATCGTGTTAACAAGGGTGTATTCCTCTACAGGTGTTAACCCTGATTCAAGCGTTACCGTGTAAAGACTCCACACAGTGCGAAGGTGTTCCGCCATGCCGCCATGACGAACACCCGCAACGTTTTCAATCGCGTTGAGTGCTTCGTAAAAGCTGGCTTCATCCGCTTCCGTTCCCACGTCAAACATCACGTGTAGCGCGTTAACATTATAATCGGAAAACTCAGCCTCCATCACTTCAATCACTGCTCTCACGCTCGAGTCTGGTGGCAAATATTCGATCACGTTGAGATTAACAACCACGAATCTCGTCAAGTATATAGAGATCGCCGCAAAAATCACGAGCATCCAAAACAGCATATTCCTTCTCTTTAAAATAAAATTAGCAAACTTTTCCATAACTACCTCCGGTGATTGCCCACCCTACTTTTTACCTATCCTATAACCTTAATATTATACTCGCAAATTGTTGGAATTTCAAGAAAAAACAAAAAAGTAGATGGCCCGCCACCCACTTAAATTTATCGTTCAAGCATCCGTGTCTCAATTATTCTCTCATCATCCACACGAATGAATGGACCTTCACATTCCCCAGCACGCATCAGCAACTAATTGTCTGAGTCCTTTTCTAACAAACTTACGCGCTCCACGTTCTTCATCGCATTAAGCAAGTTAGCCTTCGCTGTCGGGTATCGTTTATATAAATCCGCCAACATCGTCTTCACGTCCTCACGCCCCGTGTTTTTATCCATCGGACACGTCGACGGTACAATCGGCACGTACTTTCTCGCCGCCTTCTTTATGTCGCTCTCGTAGCAATAAATGAGCGGCCGAATAAATGTGACGTCTGATTCGTCCATATACATCTTCGCCTTAAACGTCGACAAATAGCCGTTGTGAATGGCATTCATCACCAACGTCTCCGTCGCATCGTCCGCGTGATGCGCCATCGAAACCTTGTTACACCCCAGCTCCACCGCACGCTTAATGAGGAGTGCCTTCTTAAACTTCGAACAGAGCGAGCAAGGCAGGCGCCCAGACGAGTCAGCCTTTGCTTGCAGAATTTCAAATACTTTTGTGTCGACCATCTCGTACTGGATGCCATGTTGTGAACAAAAGTTGACGACGGGATGAAAGTCCATCCCCTCAAAACCGAGCTTGAGCGTGATCCCGATGAGATCGAACTTGACCGGAGCAAATTTTTGATAAAGATGTAAGGCGTATAAGAGGGTCATGCTATCCTTACCACCACTTACCCCTACCGCAATCTTGTCCCCCTCTTCGATCATGCTAAAATCCGCATCGGCCCTACGGATGTTCCCTAAAATCTTTTTCATGTTTGTTCAACCACCCGTGTGATAAATTCATCCAATGTCAACGGCAACGCCTCGTCACTACCAAACGCCTCCGCATAAACCGCAGCAGCCGTCGGTAAATAAATCCCGGCGGTGTTGACGGTATCAGCTTGACTAAACACCTCTTTTGGCGCCCCCGCTAGCAACACTCGCCCCTCGCGCATCACCATCACATGCTCCGCATGCGCAGCGACCAAATCCATGTCGTGCGTCGCCACAACGATCGTCTTGCCTTGCTTTTGCAAACCCAATAAAATATCCAAAATTTCCCCGCGCCCCCTTGGGTCAAGCCCAGCTGTTGGTTCATCAAGAACTAGCACATCCGGATTCATCGCTAACACACCAGCAATCGCCACGCGCCTCATCTGTCCACCTGAAAGCTCAAACGGCGATGTCATTAGTACGGCCTCGTCCAAACCAACAAGTTGCGCTGCCTTCTGAGCTGCTACTTCCGCTTCCTCATCCGTCGCACCGTAATTTTTCGGACCGAACATGATATCCGCTAAAACCGTCGTCTCAAACAGCTGATACTCAGGAAACTGAAACACCAGCCCGACGTTCTGCCGAATCTCTCTAATCACATTCGTCTTCGTCTTAGCTTGCGCGCGAACTTCCCCACCTGGAACCGTCACCACACCAGTAGACGGCACTAACAACGCGTTCAAATGTTGCATTAACGTCGACTTCCCCGATCCTGTGTGTCCAATCAAACAATTAAACGTTCCCGCTTCAATCACCAAATCCACGTCGTGCAAAACACGCTGCACCATCGGCGTTCCCGAGTTATACTCATACGATACATCCTCAAATTTTATCAACATAACGCCGCCACCAGCTCCTCATTCGTCACACAGATTTTTTTAATGACCTGTCGCTCGTAAAGCATCTTCGAAGCACGAACTGCAAACGGCACGTCTAGTCCAATGGCAGCGAGCCCTTCTACGTCATCAAACACCCCCAACGGTGTCCCATCCTTGACAATCTGTCCTTCATTCAAAACCACGATCCGATCCGCATAAACCGCTTCATCCAGGTGATGCGTAATCATGATGATCGTCCGCTTCGCGTCCTGAGCCAACTCCCTCACCAACTTCATAATATCCGCCCTACCTGCTGGATCTAACATCGATGTCGCCTCATCCAAAATCAAAACATCCGCCCCAATAGCCAACGCACCCGCAATCGCCGTTCGCTGCTTTTGCCCACCAGAAAGCTCGTGTGGCGGCGCATGTTCAAGTCCCTCTAAGCCCATCTTGTTCAGATAAGTTGCCACTAATGCCACCATCTCATCACGCGGCACTTGCTGATTTTCCAAACCGAACGCAATGTCATCCGCCACCGTCGCCCCCACAAACTGATTATCTGGGTTCTGAAAAACAATGCTGATCTTCTTTCTAATCTCAGCAATGGTCTCCTCAGACGATTTCAACCCAGCCACCCACAATTCACCTGCACGAGGCGTCTCCAGTCCAACTAGTAGTTTTGAAAGCGTTGATTTCCCAGAGCCGTTATGACCGAGAATCGCCACAAACTCCCCTTCTTTAATGCTTAAATTGAGTCCAGAAAAAACCTCTGTCTTGTCATAGCTAAATGTTAAATCTTTTATTTCAATCATGCCTCAAACCTCATTTAAATCAAAGTGTACACCTATTTAAAATGATACCACAAAAAACAGCACCAATCAATAACGATCGACACTGCTTCCACGCCCATTTCATAAACAGTTTATTTTGACGAAAATCTCGGAAAAGTTAATATTATCCAATCGGTGAACGAGTCAAACTTGAAATGTCAACTTTTGCTTTGAAAACTTGAAAAAGTTGACATTCTAAGCTTGAAAACCTTACAAGAATGTCAACTTTTCAATGAAAATCGTGTGAAAGTTGATATTATCCAACCTGAGACTTAGCTAATTGCACGAAAAATGTCAACTTTTGCTTCGAAAACTTGAAAAAGTTGACATTTTGAGCTTGAAAACCTTACAAGAATGTCAACTTTTCAATGAAAATCGTGTGAAAGTTGATATTATCCAACCTGAGACTTAGCTAATTGCATGAAAAATGTCAACTTTTGCTTCGAAAACTTGAAAAAGTTGACATTCTACGCAAAAAGCCCTCTGAGAATATCAACTTTCCAATGAAAATCGTGTGAAAGTTGATATTCTTAATGGATTTTATGAAACGGGCGTGATGCTGCTCCTGCATCTAACTATTTCTTTTTCGGTAGGTATTTCTGTAAACTAACTTTACCTTCTGCGCTTACAACGTAATCAACAATGAGCTTGCCGGATTCATCAACCGAAAGTTGACTCTCATCAATCAAACCACTTTCTTTCAAGGCAAGTAAATGATCTAGAAACGCAGGCTCGTGAAACTGTCGTTCAGTCCCATATTCTTCTTCAAGTGACAGCATCACAGACTTAATATTGAGTCCAGCGTCTGATTCACTGATTTTTTTTAACACACTTAACCTTAACGGTAATTTACTCATGGCTGGTCACCTCCGATGTCGTATCGCCTAATGACACAATGGTTGCTCCAATCACAATGACAACGGCACCGATGGCCACCATCGGCGTAATTGTCAGATCAAGTGTGACAATCATCGTGAAAACAATCGTCCATAACGGATAAGTCCCATTGATCGCAGCACCTTTAGCCACGCCACACATTGAATTTCCTTTATACCATTGTAAAAACGATAGCCCCGCAAACCCTGCTGCAACCGTTAGCAGCAACATCCCATTGATTTGCGGCAATAGTCCGATAAATTCTGGAACGCCACCAATCAAAGGCTGAAGAACAAAAATAAACACGATCGTCGAAGCGATGTAACGCAAATTAATCGTCGCTTTGGTATCCAGAACAGCTGAACCATAAGCGGCCAACATTCCTTCAATGCCCCAACCAGCTGCTGCGATAAGCGCAAAAATTAAACCTAAAACAAAATTTTCCGGGTTTCCTTCTGGTGGCGTGTAGTAAATAATGATCGCTCCGATGATACAGATCGCTACACCTAACCAAATACGCGCTTTGATTTTTTGCTTGAGAAAAACAGCTGCAAGCAGCGCACTAATAACCGCCTTCAAAGCCGTAATCGGCACCGCATAAGTCGCGCCAGCAAAGGCGATGCCAAGTAAATAAGCACCGTTAGCAATCGGCCCACCTAAAATCCCACCCACACAAGCCATTTTCCCAGGAAAGGTTTTGAAACTACGAAACACTTCCTGAAAACGCCCTTCACGAACGTTATTAACACTCAACCACATACAAGCCAGCAATTCATTGGCTGACGCGATGACTAAATACCAGACCATGTAGCCAATATCACCCGT
Organism: Turicibacter sp.; assembly: GCA_009780245.1. Classification (GTDB taxonomy): domain Bacteria; phylum Bacillota_I; class Bacilli_A; order MOL361; family Turicibacteraceae; genus WRKJ01. The sequence goes on along the minus strand of WRAJ01000040.1, from coordinate 4,340 downwards.
TGCCACCGTAAACGTCATCGCAACACCCAGCAATGCCGTGTGAATCCCAAAAGTAACACCCGATGACAGTGCTATCAAACTCCCCATTTTAACAAAGCGTTTATCTTGTTCTTGTTTTAATCGTAATGCCTTTTCCTGACTCATCCACTTGTCCTCCCATGCTAAAGTTTATAAGTTGGATCCACCGCTACCAACTCGTCAAAACTATCAATCTCAATCAGATCATCTGAGCTTATCCGCCTGATTTTCAAACGATACTCATCTTGATACTTAAACATCGCAACGTCGTCCCAGTACAGATCGGTTTCTTTTTGCCGAGCAAACAGTGATTCCAAATGCTGCCTCAACTTCTGCCCGTCTTCCTGATTCCAAAACGAAACCGAATACAACTTCCAACCATTTCGCCCACCCGTTCGGCTACAAGCTAACACAAAATCATCCTCATCCACCGTTTGCATCCATTCGTCACTAACTTCGGCCCAGGTGCTACAATAACCAGAATGATCAAAATACGGATTTAATATCTCAGGGTTATGAATGATCAGATCACCGTCTGTGATGATACAATCTCCTAAATGCTCACGTGCGACATACAAAGATGAAATGTTATTGCACGTTTCAAAATACGGATTCTCAAGCAAAGTCAGTTTGACTTGCGGGTATTTTTCAGGCAAATAAGAAAACTGTTCTTTCAAATAGCCAATGACAACGTAGATTTCTTTAAAGCCGTTTTGGATCAACGCGCCCACTGTCGTTTCAATCATCTTTTCACCATTAACCTCAATCAAAGGCTTTGGTGTTGTTAACGTCGCTGGCTGCAACCGATTGCCGTTACCTGCTGCCATAATAATCGCCTTCGTGGCAATGTGTTTACTCAAAGCGCTCAATCCTTTCTAAATTTCGTTTTGCTCGCAAGTAGCGATCACTTCCATAACTGCCAAAATCATCGCCTTTCGCTTCCTTAATACACGTCCAGATGCTCCAAAGGAAATCTTGGCAAATTTGAAAGATTAAAACCTTAGTAAAATACTTTTCTTCAACCCTTTCATCCTCGAAATACTTTTGCAATAACAAGGCTTCCTCAAGATCCGAGAAACCACACTCTAAAGAATGAGCTGCCAAATCCCACATGGGGTCATTATAGCCAGAGTATTCCCAATCTACCAAGTAAAACCTGCCGGCTGCGTCACGAATGAAATTTTCAGGCACCGTGTCATTGTGACAAGGAATGCGTACGCGATCTAGCTGATCCAACAACCGCTCCAGCCTCAAAACGCGCACTTTCGTTGCTTCGTAGTCATCAAAGAAATAACCCTCCGCTTCTTTGTTTAACGCATCGTATTTATGGATTTCTTTAAACACATCGAATTCGTTGCCAAACGCAACGTTGGAACGATGAAGCTTACGCAACAGAGAGACCGTTTCACTCATCATATCGTCTCGTTTCGCCATGCTGGCGTTTAACGTTTCGGCACCCTCAATAAATTCAGCGATTTTCAGGCCATCGTACGCGTTTAAATAAATAATTTTTGCATCCAAGCCTAATTGATTGGCTTGTTGACAATTGACGTATTCGTTTTTTCGACTAATCATATCGTCTGTGCCGCTACCTGGAATTCTGAGAATGTAATCTTTGTCACTCAACGTCACTTTATAATTGTGATTTGTCATGCCCCCAACTAGCTCAATGTTTTTAATCGCTTCTTTCTTAATTTCTAACGTCTGATGCAGCAGTTCTTTTATTTCTTCCGCTCTGATCTTTTCTTCTTGATGCTTAAGCTTGCGTAATATTTTCTTTGTGAACGTCTCGTAATGCTCTTGTGAGTCAATCTCATACCAGACTAAATTAGCGATCTTCTCGAAGCCAATCTTGTATTCACGTCCAATGTCCATTAACATGTATTCGTAATTTAAATACGGATTTTTATTCTCAGTAAAACGTTCAAGCATTTTTTTGAACACGTCGTAAGAGATTTTACTCAACCCGATCATCTCGCCATCAATTTTATTTAACTGATGAATGTCTTTGGTCATGTTATAAAGATAACCGTTTCTAATTTCAACAAAGGCTTCGTCTTTCGAACCACTCTCATTCGTGATGATCATGCAGTCACGATTTTCATTTTGTAATAAACGCGTGATCGCTTGTTCTTCAAAAATAAGGTCGCTTTCTAATAACAAGAAATCCGTCTCGATAAACGCTTTTGCTAAGGCGAGTGAGGCCATCGTACCAGAGGATTGATACTGTTTATTTTCGACGAGCTTCACCTTGGGGTTTTTACGAGCGAGGTCATCAAAGTGATCACTTTTATAGCCGGTGACGATGATAATATGATCGATCTGATTAGCAGATAACACATCGATCGTTCGTTCAATCAAAGGTTTCTTTTCAACCTCTAAAAACGCAACTGGCACATCAAAATCGGGTCTCTTTCCAGCAGCTAGAATGACGGCTGTGTGGATGCCAACCTGCTCAGTTAAGTGAATCTTTATTTTTTTGCTTCTTTCGTCTTGGAGTTGCTCGTCTAGTAATTGGATGCCTTGTTCTGTTAGTTGATACTGATTTTTAGCACCTGTTTTCACAACAACTAAATAGCCTTTTTCGATCGCTTCTTTGATGGTTGCATTTGCAGCCCCAATTGAAATCTTACATATTCGGGCTAACTCCCTTTGGCTATAATTGGTGTTTTCATTAAGCGCGTATAACACATTGAGTAGTTTCATCCTCTCAACACAACCCTTTCTGTTCATTTTTTGAACACTCTGACAATTATACGCCTCCTTGCGACACCTGTCAACGTCATTCGGCATGCTTTTAGCATGATTTTGGCACAAATAAAAACGAGTGTAAGTTTTTGCCTACACTCATTCGCTCTATGACTATTTCGTAAAAGTAACAATATTTATTAATTAGGATCTTCATTGTTACTATCTTCCTCATCTGGATCAAACTTTAATGAGAAGATGGCACCAACGCAAAGTACATTGATCGACAGCAGAGCAAGACCTATAGATGTAACAGAATCTTCTGTAGAAACTCTCCGAACATCGTGAAAACTAATGTTTGGCATAATGATAGGTAAAAGAAGAATAATTAGAACGTTCACACTAAAGATTATAATAGCTATTCTCTTCCAATATTTTTTATCATTATTTGTCAATCTTGTCATATCCTATCATCCTTATTCAATCAGTAATTACATACTACGTCTTATAGAATAACATTCAAAGCTGTATATTGCAAGGGAAGAAAGCAGATATTATCCTATAGCTAACACATATTTTAGAATAACAAAGGTGTTTAAGAGATAATTAGCATACCCTACTTACCCGCCCACGTTGTGTCACAGTTGATGTAAATGTCTGCCTGCTATTAAATGCCCATTGTGGGTTAGCTGGGGTTCTTGTATAAACTCTGTATGTTCTGACATTCACATGATGAGCTATGTCTAAAACTACTGGCTGATTTCTCAAGCTAGCAGGAACAGGAAAACTGTGACCTATTACACCAGCTCGCCCCAGTGGAACAGAAACACTTCCACCAAATCCTTCCCAGCTGAATCCTATGCCAACAGAAACGCTCCCACCACCGCCACTACTCCAGTTAATCGCGCACCAGCTGTTGAACCATGATTCATTCCACATGGAGTTTGATTACCAGCTCGTACATACCTCGTCCATTCTGTTCTGTCATTTTCACGAACTGACCTAAATTCTAATCCTGAGCCAGCACGCATTCGTGGATTTTCTCCCATCTCAATCTGAATTTCATTTATGGCCTCATTAAATTGTCTCTGAAAATCAAGTTCAGCTTCTGCACTTAAGTCTATTAAATAGCTCACTGAATGTATCTCACCCCTCCCATCAAGAGTGACTTCAACATCAGTTATTTCATAATCAGGATTCAACGCATTAACTTCATACAATAATTCATCTATGTAAATTTCTATAGCTTCCATAATAGGAGCTGAGCTTTCATCAAATTCTAACGCCCAAGCTGTCGTTAAACCTTGTATACTTCCCGTTATTATAAGTGATAATACTAACAAAAAAGATGATATTACTGAAATTATTCTTTTTCCTCTATCCATGATCAATTCTCTCCTTTATTTTGTTATAGTTTTCAACAAATCAGATTATTATTATTGTTATCACCAAATTATACCATTCTACATAATAAAACCTCCTATCATTCGACATAGGAGTTCCATTAAATACAGAAGCTCCTTATGGGTCAGAAGCTCCTTATGGGTCAGAAGCTCCTTATGGGTCAGAAGCTCCTTATGGGTCAGAAGCTCCTTATGGGTCAGAAGCTCCTTATGGGTCAGAAGCTCCTTATG
>WRAJ01000039.1 GCA_009780245.1 Turicibacter sp. | reverse complement strand
GCTAGACGCTCTTGCATTGTTTTTTCATTTCTATTTCTAGAATATTGTACTAACCATCTTAATCCTAAAGTAACACGACGCTCTGGACGTACTTCAACAGGCACTTGGTAGTTAGCTCCACCAACACGGCGCGCTTTTACCTCAAGAATAGGCATAATGTTTTCGATTGCTTCGTTGAAAACTTCCATTGGCTCGCGCCCAGTTTTCTCAGAAATCATGTTAAACGCATCATAGAGAATAGTTTGTGCGATTCCTTTTTTACCATCAATCATAATGCTATTAATTAAACGAGATACTAATTTCGAATTGTAAATTGGATCCGGTAAAACATCTCTTTTTGCTACATGACCTTTACGTGGCATAGTTTAACCTCCTTTGAAAAATAATTATTCTTCAATTTCATTTTTAGTGAAAATTACGCTTTAGCGCGCTTCGTTCCGTACTTAGAACGTGACTGCATACGTCCTTCAACACCTGAAGCATCAAGTGTTCCACGAACGATGTGATACCTAACCCCTGGTAAGTCTTTAACACGACCACCACGAATTAAAACAACGCTGTGCTCTTGTAATTTATGTCCAATACCTGGAATATAAGCGGTAACCTCAAGTCCATTTGATAAACGAACACGGGCATACTTACGAAGTGCCGAGTTTGGCTTCTTTGGCGTCATTGTTGCAACACGTGTACAAACACCACGTTTTTGCGGAGACATTGTCACCGTCTGCTCTTTTGTTAAGCTGTTGTACCCAACGTTTAAGTGACGTGACTTAGATTTTGTAACAGGCTTCTTACGACCTTTACGTACTAATTGATTAATAGTAGGCATTTTTTTTCCTCCTTCCTCATATGTGCTCAGTCCACTGAACCAGGCGTGTCGTAATTTAACAGACACAAACGCCTGCTTTCTTTTCACAACCTTAGACATTTTATTATAAAACAACAGTCAAGTCAATAGTTATTATGCTACTTTTTCATTTTTTTACACTTTCATTTTTTACAAACCACAAAAAAACCACCTCGCAATAGGTGAAATGGCCTTCCTTATCACTTAAAATTCTGTACTAAACGACCAAAATTCTGCACTCATCAGCCTAAATCCTGTACCGCTTGTTTACTTTTCTCCAACTGTCGCACCGTAAATTCATACTGAGCCGACGCATAAGCCAGAAACACAATATCAATCACAAATAACTGTGCAAAACGTGAACTAGTCGCCGCACTACGTAACTTCGCTTCCGGTGCTCGAGCCGTACTCAGCAACACATCCACACGGCCAGATAACTTATGCGAACCAATCCGAGATAAGCCAATGGTTTTCATTCCCAACGCTTTCGCTTTATCCACTAACTGTAAAACCTCGCGCGTCTGCCCACTATAAGAGACAGCAAAGAATACAGCCTTATCGCTCCGTGCTGCCATGGTTGACATTAACAAATGATAATCCGGCATCGCGTACACCATCTTCCCTAATCGGCGCCATTTCTGTGCCACATCTTCGGCGATCAAAAACGACGCACCAACCCCGTACACATAAATCGTCTCTGCCTCTTGTAGCATCTTCACCACTTGACGAACCGCACCTTGATCCAACTGATACGCCGTATTCTCAAGCGTTTGCGTCGTGTTTGATAGCGTCTTTTTCACCACACTCGCCACCGATTCCCGATCTTCAATGTCCATATAACCAACGCCACCCGATTCCGCCTGCCCCAACTCAGCCGAAAGCCTCACTTTCAAACTTCCAAAGTTTCCTACCCCCACCGACTTGCAAAACCGTACCACCGCCGCTGAACTCGATTCAGACTTCGCCGACAACTCACTAATCGTCGTATACAAAACATCTTGCGGATGAGCCAAAATATACCTCGCTACCTTTTGCTCAGAAAAAGGCAACTCAGGCACTGCCAGCTCAATTTCATTTAAAATCCCACTTCCCATTATTTCACCACCAAACTAGTAGCCTCATACAAAACGCCACCTCATCACCTATACTTGAAACGCTCACAGAGTTCAAGTATAAGTATACCCGATTCAGCCAGTTCCTGCAACATGCAAATAATAGGCGCCAAGCGTCGCCGACACCTCATCATCCAAAAACTTCACCTGCAAACCAGACGCATCAACCCGCTTCAAAAACGCCTCCCTAACCTCACCAATCTGCGTCAACACACCGCCACGCATCGCCAGCAAAACCTCCCCCTCGAACCCTAATCGGACATGCAAAGACAACGTCATATCAGCCAACCGATTACCAGCCGCTGTTAAAACCTCTGCTGCAACCCGGTCACCATCACTCGCCAGCTGCGCAATCACCGGCACCACCGACGCGATCCGATCTTTCGCTTCGGTATACACAAACCGTTTAATATCAGGGGGTAAGACTAACCCTAATTCCTTTAACAAGCGGGCACTTAAAGTTGAAACTGGCTTCCCGGCATCGTGATCACCAATCATGCGTTTGAAACTTTCAATCGCGATCCAATAGCCACTCCCCTCATCCCCCAGTAAATGTCCCCATCCACCGACCATCTCAAAGCGGCCGTCCTTCAAACCATAGCTGACCGAGCCGGTTCCGGCAATCGTTAAAATCCCGTCTTTTCCCTTTAGCTGTGCCGCATGGGCAAGCTGCGCATCGTTGAGCATACAAAACGGAATGCCAAATTCCTGCAACTTCTCCGCCAGCTCGTCGCGATAAACACCACTGTCAATCCCGGCTAAACCCAGATAGAGATGTGTACACGTCTGCCCGAAAAGCTTATCCATACATTGGCGAACAGCATCCGTAGTATGCCGCGCCGCTGCTTCAAAATTAACCAGCACCTTCCCAGGCCCACTAAGCCCCGTCGCCAGCACATTCCCAGCCGTATCAAAAGCCACCGCCTCCGTCTTCGTCCCGCCACCATCTATACCGATTATATACGTCATTGATCAGCACCTCTTACTTTTTGTCTCGGCGGATAAGTCACATTACCCAACACTACCGCCTCATTCGCACCGGTCGCCCTTGGCACATTGCTCGCATTCCGGTTAATCGTTTCGTTCGCCAACACCGCAAATGCCACGGCCTCTTTCGCCTCCGAAGAATGCCCGATATCCTCACCGACAAACACCTCGCACTTGCCCACTAGTAACTCCCGTAACATCCCAACTAGCGCCTTATTATAACTCCCGCCACCGCCAATGATCACCTCATCAATGTCATACCGCGGGAAAATAAACAACTCATAATTCAGCGCCATCGTCTTCGCCGTGAACATCGTCATCGTGGCTAATAAATCGCACTTATCCATTTCCGAATGCTGCGCGATCAACTTATCCACAAATTGACCGCCAAACAATTCCCGGCCGGTCGTCTTCGGCGGAGGCGTCGTCACGTAAGGCATTGCCATACATTCAGCTAATAATGTTTCATTGACACAACCCTTAGCCGCGAGCTCCCCCCCTTCATCATAAGACCGCTGAAACAAACGCTCACATAACGCATCAATGATCATATTCCCTGGCCCGGTATCGAAGGCAAAAACATCGGCAAGTTCAGCCCCAGCTGGCATCACCGTCACGTTCCCAATTCCACCGATGTTCTGCAACAACCGTGACTTCGCCGAATCACGGTACAAAATCCACTCCGTATACGGAACTAACGGCGCCCCTTGCCCACCGGCTGCCACGTCCATTGTACGGAAGTTAGAAACGACGAGCGTGTTGGTCTCGTACGCGATCACAGCTGGCTCGCCGATTTGGAGGGTCGATGCGACATCATCGCCGGCTGCTACTGGCTGGTGATAAATGGTTTGACCGTGAGACCCGATAAAGCTAAGCTCTGATAAAGCCAGATCATTCTTCGCGCAAAGCTGCTTGACCGCCGCTGCGAATTGATAGCCCAACTCGAAATTTAAGCTACAAATCTGTGCGACGTTCGAGGTATCAGGCGCTAAACTTAACCCGATCTTATCTCGCTCGGCTTGCGTAAAAGGGGTCGTCATAAAATCAATGACTTTGACTTTTGTATCAGTCCCGCTCCCCGTAATTTCCACAAGTGCTGCGTCCACACCATCTAAAGAAGTGCCCGACATTAACCCTACTGCGTATTTCATTTACATCAGCTCCTTACCCATCTAAACATTAAAAACGAAGTTGTAGCACAGAATTGTCACGACGGCGCCGATTGCTAGGACGGTTAGGGCGGCTTGTTTTTTGCTTTGGTATTTTTTATTGATCACTAAATAAACGTATGACGCAGCCGCGGTTACCCCGAAACTGTTGACCAGAAAGGCGCTCCACTGGCCTGACATTCCCGCTCCCATTAAAATGGGATTGAACATGATGTTGCATAAAAACGTTAGCAGAAAAAAGATAAAGGCACTTTTATAGCGTAGCTTGAAGTCAATTTTACTTACCTCTTGTTCTTTCATGGCATCTCTCATAAGTTCCTACTCCTTCAGTTTATATTTTTTCTCATAACGTTTAAAAAGCATTTTAGAGAAAGGCGAACATCGCACCTTTCTCTAAACGTTTTTTCTTAGCCAATTGCGAAACATTTGTTGGCTGCACCCTTTTACTCGTATTAGAGCTTTTTAGGTGCACACCTGCACCCTTTTATCAGCATGAGAGCACATTAGGGTGCACGACTGCACCCTTTTGCCAATATTTGAAGCATTGAGGTGCACTAGTCTTAACTATCAAGTTTCGCGGTTGTCTAAGCCGATTAAGCAACAGCCTCATCAGCTTGTTCTTGTTTCAGTAATGATTTATCGTACACCTTCACAAATGGCAAGTAAATGGCGGTTGAGATCGCAATGTTTACGAGTCCTAAAGCAACGGCCATCCAATCCCCTCCCGATGATAAGAACGCACCAATCGGTCCAGGTAGCGTCCAAGGCACTAACGCGTGAGTTGGTGAAACGATGCCTGCGGCGGTTGCTAAATAAGCAACCGTTGCCATCATTAATGGCGCCACCATAAACGGAATAATTAAAATGGCATTTAACATGATCGGATAACCGAAAATCACCGGCTCGTTAATGTTGAATAAGCCCGGTACAAGTGAAGCACGGCTCATCGTCTTCAAGTACTTAGAACGCCCCACAATAAACGTTGCAATCAACAACCCAATCGTTGCTCCGGAACCACCAATCCACACAAACCACTGATAAAACGTCTCAGGTGCGACATACGGTAAAGCTTCGCCCGCTGCAAAGGCTACAGAATTTGCTTCGCCATATAGCATCCATAATGGACGCGCAATCGAACCTACTACCGCCACGCCGTGAATACCAAACGACCAGAAGAACGTGATTAAGAAAACAAACACCAAGACACCAAACAAACTATCTCCTGCAACAACAAGCGGCGAAATCACCTGAATCATCAAACCGTGCAGATCAATGTCTAAGACAATCGTCAAAAACCCGATCACAACCACCACAATCGCCGCCGGTGTAATCGCTGCAAAGGCGCGGGAAACACCTTCTGGTACAGAATCCGGCATCTTAATGGTGAGGTTATGCTTTTTACAAAGCCGTAATACTTCTACCGCAAAAATCGAACCTAACATCGTCACGAACAAGCCTGCACCACCGAAGTTTGCAAGCGGCAATACCCAACCGTATCCTTCTGCAACAAACGGGAACGACGTCATTAATAAGGCGAGTAAACCTAACTGACCACCCGAAACCGTGTCCAGCTCATACGTTTTAGCCAAACTCGATCCGATACCAAACGCCACATAAATCGACATCATAAACGTTGTCACACGAAACGGTAAAATAATCTGCGCAGAATACTGTAGCAACCAGTCTCTAATCGCATTCCCCTCTGGTAATGGCGGGGCCGCCAAAATCAAGAAGAAACTCCCCACTAAGATAAATGGAATAGCCGAAACCGTCCCATCACGAATCGCACCTAAATGACGCTGTGACGCAAGCTTTGCCATCGGTTGTGACAACTTCGAATCTAAAAACTCAGCAAATTTTTTCATCGTCTATCGACTCCTTTTAAAAGTGTGTTAAGGGTATCTCTAATAACTCCTCATTGTCAGGTTTCTGCCAGAAATTCGCTAGACAAGGAAACGACGACGAAGCGTACAGGGACGTACGTTAGGAGGAGTTGACGCTGGATAGTGGATTTCTGGCGAAAGATGACTTGAGGACGTTATTAGAGATACCCTTATGTGTAACCCTACTGCCGAACTATTTGGTAACGCCTTGTAACACCACCACCTTAACTATCAGTAAAATCATTGATTTTTACGATTTCTTTAATGCTTTCTTAATAAACCCGTTAGTGTTTGCCAGTGCGCTAACCGCCTCGTCTTGGGAAAGGCCCGCCAAAATCATTAAAATCGCTACTTTTGGCCTGAGATCAGCGAGTGCTAAGTATTCAGCCGCAGTGACTTTATCACAGTCGGTCGCCTCCATCACAATTCTCTTTCCGCGTTCAATTAGTTTCTCGTTGGTCAGTTGCATGTCGACCATTAAGTTGCCGAATACTTTTCCAGTGCCGATCATGGTTGCGGTTGAGATCATGTTGCAGACGAGTTTTTGCGCCGTTCCCGCTTTGAGTCTGGTTGAACCGGTTAAGATTTCGGGGCCGTTCTCAATTTCGATGGCCACGTCGGCCGCTGCGCCGATTTCTGAGGATTTGTTGCAGGCAATCGCCACCGTTGGAACGCCTAATTGCTTCGCGTAGGTTAATCCACCAAGCACGTAAGGCGTCCGACCACTAGCTGCAATTCCGATGACGACATCGTTTGCGGTGAGTTCAACGCCCTTTAAATCAGCAACACCTAACGCCCTATTATCCTCAGCGCCTTCGACGGCTTTGATAAATGCTTTTTCTCCGCCAGCAATCAGTCCGATGACTTCTTCTGGGTCAACACCAAACGTCGGGGGACACTCAACCGCGTCTAGCAATCCAATCCGGCCACTCGTCCCAGCTCCCATGTAAATCAATCGTCCGTTTTGCTGGCGCGCTTTGATGACTAGCTCAACGGCTTTGGCAATTTGTGGGATTTCTTTTTGCACGGCTTTCGCTACCTGAGCATCTTCCTCGTTCATCACGGTTAGTAATTCTAGCGTTGTCATCTCATCTAAATGATTCGTTTTTTCGTTTCTAGTTTCTGTTTCTAAATGATCTAATTTCACACTTCCACTCCTCCTTTCGTCACCGTAATTCACCGTAAAAATGCGCTTACAATTTTGCTTCTGTCGCTATCATATCACATTCGTCATAAAAGGTCAATATTTTTTTATTATTTTTGAAATAAAATTTCAATAACAATGTTTCTCTTTCTTTCAAGTGTATGAAAAGGTAGTGATGGAAATGCTAATGCTTTGATATACGCCGTGAAAATCGACGTTGCAGTGGCTTTTGGCTCAGTCAAATAGAAAAGCAGGAGCGAGGTTCCGACCTACAACTTCTGCTTTTGATTACACTAATTTCTGCATCATTTCATACAACGCCTTAACATCCTCAGGTCGCGTCAATCCCGTTTCACGATCGATAATTGATGAATAAACATGTGGAATAACCTTTGGTACCTCGGCATCTAATGCGATCTTGACGATTTCTTCGAAATTTTCCAAATCAATACCACCGGTTGGTTCCAAATAGAAATCGGCGGCGGCACAGGCTTTCGCTACCGCGACGTACTCGTCTTTACAAGCCAGCCCGTTCATCGGGAAATACTTGATTGATGAGCAGCCCATATCTTGCAGCAGAGCAATCGCGGTTTCTACCGGGATTTCAGCCGCAGGGGCCTTGCTGCTCAGTGGTCCGGTTGCGATATTAACATAACCAACACGACCACTTGGACTTACTAACCCGTTGACCACCGTCTCGTTTTGCCCAAGCGCTTCGCGACTCGCAGCTACCCCTGTAAAGACTTGGTTGACGTGTTGCGGCTGTAAGGTTTTCGCCAAGCGTGTCACCATGGCACTTTGATGTGGGTCTCCTGCTCCCAAGCCGATTGATAGTGCGTTGCCGGTTGCAGCGATGTATGTTTTCATGTCTGTGATTGCCGCTTCGTCGGTGATGTAGTTTTTTGATAGGACGCCGATCACGATATGGCCGTCTGTCGCGTCATGGCACTCCTTGGCGTTTTCAACCGAGCCCGCTAGCACGTTTAGGCACAGACGATCGTTTAAATAGTTTGGTTGTTTTGACAATGTGTTCACCTGCTTTTCTTTACTTCGTTTATCTGCGTGTGGCGAGTGGATTTCCCTATTACTACGATATATCGAGGGGGGTAGGGAAATTTTTCCCTGCTTTCACGCTATACCGGGGGATGTAGGGAAGTTTTTCCCTATTAACGCGCTATATCGGAGCTTCTAGGGAAAACCCGTTATTGCTCAGCCATGATTTCACATAACCGCGCGATGATGGTGCTCATCTCCGCTTCGTCGACCGCGCGAATGTCGTATTCGATGATCCCGTTGTTCGCTTGGTAGTCGCGGGTGAAGATCGCTGGGTTTCCGCTTTGCTGTGCACGGATCACCGCTAGCGCATCGATGGTCAGCTCCGCATCAACCGTCACGCGCGCCCGGTAAATGTCGCGTCCAGCGGCGTCTCGTACCATCTCAGCTGTAAGGCCATCGATGGCATCTAACTCAGCCACGAACGGCGCCAACCGAGTCTGCATCGATGCACCGTCCTCTGGACCATCCGACAAATAAGCTTCGATCGCCGCGACCAATCCCAGGACGTTTTCTTTCCCGATCTTCATCGCACGGCCCATGCCTTTATTTTGCAACCGAATCCAATCGATATAGGTTTTCTTTCCGATCACCAATCCCGAACTCGGACCTTCCAAGGCTTTGCCGCCGCTATAGATCACAAGGTCAGCACCGGCGCGCGTATAAGCAAATAGATCCTCTTCCGCGGCGGCGTCAACGATTAACGGCACCCCGTATTCTCGCGCAACCACAACCGCCTCAGCCACGCTTAACATGCTTTTTTGCACCGTGTGATGGCTTTTCACGTATAAAATCGCCACCGTCTTGTCCGTGATCGCGGCCCGGACGTGATCTGCCGTGCACACGTTCGCGTACCCCGCTTCACGCACCACACCGCCACCCTGCGCAATCATTAACTCAACCGGCGCTCCGTAATCAACGTTGTGACCTTTTGGCACCACCACTTCGCGCACATCCGTCACGCCCGGGCAATAGGGTTGATACACATGTTTGAAAGCGCCTTGACCGATGAGCGCGGCGACACTTAAGACGATGCCGGCCGAGGCACTTGACGTGATCTGCGCGTCCTCGACTTGCAACAACTCAGCGACATACGCGCCGGAGGCCACCATCAGCTCGTCCATGATGAAGAAGCTTTGACCCGCCATCTTTTGCATGGCCGCTACCTCATCGCTCACTTTAGAAACACCGAGCGCCGTCATTTTCCCGGATGCGTTGATCACTTGTTTTAATCCTAATTTTTCGTTTATTTCTTTCATGGCCTAAAGACTCCTCATCTTGACATTGTTTCTTATTTTAACACATCTGTTCAACTTAGCCAACAATGATCGTTTAGCATCGTGTTACAGTCGCTCATGTTGCTGCCATTTCACACAGTGCCTCATAACCGCTGAAGCGCAAAAAAGCCATCTTTTGCAAGATAGCTTTACTTTTCAGGGCGCCACCAATCATCAAATACCGTTATCGGCAGGTGACGTTTATGTTGCGACCTCTCGTACCAGCTTTCGATTTTTTCTGCGTCCTCATCAGACACAGCCTTCCCTTCTAAGTAATCGTCGATCGCATCATAACTCACCCCGAGCGCCACTTCATCGGCAAGTTGTGGCTGATCTTCTTCAAGATCTGCTGTCGGCATCTTGAGATAAAGGTGCTCGGGACATCCGAGCGCCGCCAGCAAAGCGCGTCCTTGCCGTTTATTCAGCCGGAAAATGGGGCACAAATCCGCACCGCCGTCACCGTATTTCGTGTAAAAGCCGGTCACCGCCTCCGCACTATGGTCCGTTCCAAGCACCGCCACCCCCCGGTCAGCGCCAATTGCGTATTGCACAATCATTCGTTCCCGCGCTTTGATATTGCCTTTATTGAAATCCGTTAAGGCGGTTTTTGTGGCTGTTTCGATGGCTTTCGTCCCAGCATCGACCGCTGGCTTGATATCGACGGCTAAGCTAGTCGACGGGCTGATGAATGTAAGGGCATCTTGGCAATCGTCCTCGTCTGCTTGGACGCCGTGCGGGAGTCTGAGGGCCACGAATTCGTAGCGTTTATCGCCGGCTTCGTTTAGCTCGTTGATCGCTAGCTGTGCTAATTTACCGGCGAGTGTACTGTCTTGTCCGCCAGAAATACCTAGCACGTAGCCGTTTAAAAACGGGTGTGCTAGGAGATAGTCCTTCATAAAATTGATGCTGCGGCGTATTTCTGCCTGCACGTTTATCTCAGGCCGGGTGTGCATGGCTGCGATGATTTCTTGTTGTAATGGTCTCATTGATAGCTTGCTCCTTCGCTGTGTCTACTTCCTTTAGCATGCCCTAGGCGTCCTAAGCCTATGCTTATAAATTGTCTTCGATCAACTTGGCTAACTTCTCTGTTCCCATCGGGATTGGTACGTACGCTTGCGGTGGAATTTCCGCGATTTTACGTCCTAGCTGTGCCGCTAATTCCGAGAACGGTTTGTAATACATCCTCACTTGTGGGCTAATTAAGTATAAATCGTGCTCACCCTTTTCAATCGGGCTCTTACTAACGCCACGTGCCTCAACGTGAATCTCTTTCCCCTCGGCTGCGAAATGCTCCGTCACCTTCTTCGCGATGAGCGATGACGACATCCCACCCGCGCACATAATTAAAACTTGTATCATACAAACCCAACTCCTCTAAACCGTTTTCTAACTTTTTATTATACCCGAAAAAGGCTCAGAAAGCTAGTCGTGCAGGTTGTGTAAAAAAATCGTGATGTTACCTCCTCCCTCATTCAAACACAATGCGTTCGCCGGCTGCGTCTAATACACACAGCGCGCCTAAGGGGATGGTAAGATTCGGCGAGGTGTGCCCAGCGGGGATGCCGTAAGCTAGTGGCTTCCCGATTGGTACTAAAATTCCTTTGATCGTCTCGAAGAGGCCAGCCTGATCATCGCCCGCAAAATCTCCCAGGATGATGCCGACGCAATCGTGAATTTTTCCCGCATAGATCAACTGCATCAGCAAGCGATCCACCGAATAAGGGGCTTCACCGACTTCTTCCAGGAATAAGATTTTCCCCCGCGTATCCACCTCGTAGGCGGTGCCGAGGGTTGTCGCGACAATCGTTAAATTTCCACCGATGCTCAGTCCCGTCGCCACCTCATTCGGAGGGTTCAAGTAGCGGACGCCAGTCAAGGTTAACGGCTCGCCGGCAAGGAATGTTTTGCTGTAACCGTCAAGCGTCAGTGGTTCGTTTTTGAGAAGGTCCTTTACCATCGGGCCGTGGTAGGTGATGAGACGATGGTGTTGGTTGAGATAAATGTGCAGGTAGGTGATGTCGCTATAGCCGATAAAGGGCTTGGCGTATTTGGCAAAGTCAAAGCCCGTGATATAAGGCATCAGGCGATTGCTGCCATAACCACCGCGCATATTAAGGATCGCGCCGATCTCGTCTTCCGCAAATAGCATCATCAAATCAAGGGCGCGCGCTTCGTCGCTCGTACCTGCCAAGTAGCGATCCTGTTCAAAACAACTTGGCGCAATGAGGACGTCGTAGCCCAAGCTTTTCAAAAAATCCTCACCGGCCAGCAACGTTTCGCTAGCCATCGGGCCGGCCAGGGCGACGATGCCGATCTTTTTGGTTTTGTCAAACGGTGGCGGTTTAATCATCGCACCATTCGGAGCAAAATCAGGCAGTTTAATCATCGTACGCCACCCCCATCAAAGCCAGGACGCTGAGCACTTGGATCAAAATGCCGTGGCGAATCGCTTCCTCATCCACATCAAAGCGCCCGTCATGAACCGGTGCCGTGATGCCACGAGCCGGATTCGCAACGCCTAGCCGGTTGTAGCTTGACGGTCGCGCCTTGGCAAAATACGCAAAGTCCTCAACGCCAAGGCTCGGGTGTTCTAGCTGCACGACCTGATCTTCACCTAAGACCTGCTTCGCCACCCGTTCAACCACGACGGTTGTATCGGCATCGTTGATCACCGCATCGTACCCGCTCTCCACCCGCAATACCACTTCGGCACCGTAAGCTTTGGCTATGTGATTCACGATTTCAAAGAGCCTGTTTTTCAAGGTCGTCCGGACCGTGTTATCAAGGGTTCTCATCGTACCGCGCAGCCTGACGTGATCGCAGATTACGTTATGCGCCTTGCCGCCCACGATTTGACCGAATGACAGGACGGCTGCATCAAGCGGCGAGGTGCTGCGGCTGACCAAGGTTTGCAAGGCGGCTAGGATGTGGCTCGCGACGACGATGGCATCGATTCCGTCTTGGGGGGAAGCCGCATGGGCTGCTTGGCCGTGCACGTCTAGCGTGATGGTGTCGCTGGACGCGTAGGTGGGGCCGGACTTGATGCCTAGGGTGCCAACGTTTAGCTTGGGACAAACGTGAAAGCCCAGGACGTGCGACACATGCGGCGCGTCTAGGACGCCCGCATCGATCATGGTCTGGGCACCTCCTACCGTTTCCTCGGCTTGTTGAAAGAATAACTTGACGTGCCCAGGCCAGGCATCACGCAGCTGGGATAGGACGTACGCGGCGCCTAGCTGGATGGTGATGTGCACATCGTGACCGCACGCATGCATTACCCCCGGATAAACCGAACGGTAGCTATGGCTGCTTTTTTCTTCTATCGGTAAAGCGTCGATGTCAGCCCGTAAGGCAATGATTTTAGGGTTGTTAATAGAAATCCCCTTAATCATGCCGACAACGGATGTGCCATTAATCCGCTCCCCCACGTCAATGCCCCATTCTTTTAAATAATTTTCGATCTTATCAGCGGTTCGAAACTCTTCCAAGCCCAGCTCCGGATGCCGATGAAAATCACGGCGGATATGAACGAATTGATCAAAACGCTCGTTTATTAACTGCTCTATTTTTTCTCGCACAGAAATCACCTCTCTCAAATATATGAGAATAGGTGAATAAAAATGAGGTCAGTGACCATATTAAGTTATCGCAAAACAAAAGGGGATGACACACATGAACAACGTATACACCGATGACATGCAAGAACTGATTGAGATCAAATTAGAAACCACAAGAGCCATATGCAACTGCATCGCTCACTCTAGCCTCACTACCTTGTCAGAAGCAGCAAAATCCGAATTCGCAGACATCATCGAACTCATGGCCGTCCTCATGCTAGACGTGGCCGGCGAATTCCCAGAAGACTGGACCAGCGAACACCTCACCGACGTGTATCACTTTAAACTGCCAACCCTGCTAGAAGAAGACGAACGACAAAACATCAAAGAAATTCTCATGACCTACCTCGACTTCGTCGGCGAGGCCTTGGAACTACCTAACTACACCGAAATCAAAAAAAATCTCGCTTCGTAAGCAAACGAAGTGAGATTTTTAATTCCCTAGAACCCCCTTAAAATCGAGTAAAGTAGGGAAATTTTTCCCTACAAAGGCCTCTCAGGAAGCAAAGTAGGGAAAAATTTCCCTATACACCCCCGAAATACAGGCAATCTAGGGAAATCAACGCATCGTGCTATGCCCTAAACTTTATTATGCTCCCGTGAAAAGCAAATAAACATGATCGATAGCCCGCAAAACACCTTAACCCCTAGCATCGCGTCCGTCACGATAAAATACGCCACATACAACCCCGGAAACAGCACCATCGCTCCCATCAAGGCATACACGACCATCACCGCCACAAGCGCCAAAAACAGCAGCTTCTCCACTGAATTCAAAAACGCCACGCTCACCGGGTGATCCGGCATAATCAAATAATGACTCACAAACGTCGCCGCCAACAACCCACCACCTTGAAAGCCACCACCTGGCGCAATTGTATCGCTGATCATCAAATAAATACTAATCAATACTAGAATCGGCAAAATAAAAGTAATCGTCATAACCGCAGAAGGGTGCTTTTTGTGACGCAACGTGATCGAGCGTTCGGTTTTTTGATTCGCGACTGCCTCTTCAGCCAGCTTCGCTGTGTAACTGCAATACTTACTAGCTAGCCCGTAATCGGGTAATTCGTGCCACGGATCGTCCGCATAAACCTGGACTTTTCCTTTCGTTTTTGCCGAGTTAACCAGATGGACAACCCCGACACCGCTAATCAGTAGCAACAACGCTTCAAAAATCGTATCGAACACCCGGTGATGCAAAACAATGCCCGTGACGGGATTGACCTGCGCACCGCGATCAAAGAAGCTCTCCATGACAAGCGTGCCAAGCGTGGACTCACTAAATGGGGTCGAATTGTGCGTCAAGTAAATCACGAAACCAAAGCTGGTAAAAGTGATCAGATACGTCACCACTTGCTTCCAATTTAATTTCGGTAACTTCGCTGAAATGTCGTTATAATTCTTAATGGTGACAATGTATAGCACCGTGGCGAGCGAACTAGAAATAACGGCTTCGGCAATCGCGACATCCGGTGCGTGATAGAGCATGTAAGCCATCGACACCCATAAACCAAAGACGCTGCTACCGAGAATCGCCCGCTTTAAATTGCTGGCGAAGACGCTAAACAGGGCAAAGAAAATGAGTAGGATGTAGATCAAATGAATAAATGGCATTTAAATCTCCTCCCTGGCGGCCGCGCTCATTTTCCGATCTTCGTTGGTTTTCTCGCTCAAAGCAATCTTACTTGTCGATACCGGATTAAGCACAAGGGCGATGCCTAAAATGAGCGCCACTTTTAAGCTGAACCACGTCACCCCGCTCCGGACCATGGCACCAATCAACACCGTCAGCAAAGCCATGGCATCGATGGTCGCAGCAACCAATAATTTGGCTTTAAAGTCTTCAAATTTAAAGAACCCGTACATCCCAACAAACACAAACGAAATACCAAGACCGATCAGGACGTTGCCAATGAGAACGTTCATCACTTCTCCCTCCATTCCAACATGTAATTCGCGAGGACAATCATGCCGACGTAACTCAGCAGCGCGTAAATAATCGCCATATCTAGGAAAAACGTCGTGCCGGTGAAAAGGGCGTACAAGACGATGATCATCATGATCTTAGCCGAGACGAGCGAAAACGCCAAGAGCCGCTTCCACTTATTTTTCGCACCGATGATGGCAAAGCTAAAAATAATCGAAGCGACCAATAATAATCCAATCACAATCTCCAAAAACATGTTCTACACCTCGCCAATTCCCGAATCAAACTTCCCAAGTAACTTCTCAATCTTCTCATGTGTCGTCTGCAAAAATTCCTCTTCTGCGTAACCCACCGTCAAAATCGTCATCTCATCCCCTTCACGATCGACCGTAATCGCCCCCGGCGGCATCGTAATCGCGTTCGCCAGTAACACCAGTAACATTTCATCCTGCAACTGACTTTTATAAGTGATCACATTAGGCGTGACGTTGCCTTTCAACGTGCGCAATAACACATCAAACCCCGCTGTGTACGTGTCTCTGATAATGATCCAAAAGTAAGTCAGCACCAGCCAGAGATTAATATGAAACATCTCGACGTAATCAATTTCCAAGATTTTATTCGTCAGCATGATCGCCGCAAACCCAGACGCCACCCCAAGACTAACCGTGAGCCAAGTGAGCCTTTCATTTAGAATCACATAGATGATCGTGAACAGAATGATCAATCGGATGTGATCCACGATTTTATGATTTCTTAACACGATGCCTCAACTCCTCCTACCCGATCCATAGCCCGTACCCCACAAACACCGTAAAAAACGCGAGCAACACCAAAATAATCCGCGAAAACGAAAGCGAATGTTCCACCGTGTCGTACAGCAACCGCTTCTTCGGCAACGCCTTCTTATACACCACCGCCGCCGTCGCCACCAGAGCCAAATAAATCAGACCCTTCTGCAAAAACTTCCCCACGTCTATCGACAAGCGGGCCTGAAACAACACATTAATCCCCGCACTCATCAACAGACCACTAATCAAAGAAACCACAACAAGCAACACAAGTGCCAGTTTCTTAACCCTTTTAACCGGGCCAGCCGCACTCACATCATGCACGCCTTGCGAAGCCTCAGGTATAGCCTTACCATCGGTCGGCAATAACATGCGCGCGTACTTAACAAAGACCAAGATGGTCCCAAAATTCATCACCCAAAATAAAACCTCGAGCCACGCATGGCCTAACCCAGCGGACATAAAATACTTCGAAACACTCCCGCTAGAGAGCGGAAAACCAGTAATCGCCAACATCCCAATCACGCAAACAACCCCAGCAAACGGCACCTTCTGCATCACCCCACGAATTTCATAAATATCAGCCGTCTTATACGTCCTAATCAGCAAACCAGCCGATAAAAATAGCAGCATCTTAAACACCGCATGATTAACGATGTGATACAAGCTGCCGAAATAAGAATAGCCACCACCCAAAAACCGCGCCGCCATGATCAACCCGATTTGCGACACCGTGCTAAACGCCAACATTAACCGAATGTCTTTCTGGCTAAGCGCCTTCACCGCAGCAGCAATGGCAGTCACCACCGCAAAAAGAATAAACAAACGCGAATAATCAATCACCGGTAAAAACAGCTCGTGAAACCTAAACAACCAATAAAGCGACGTTTTCATCATAATCGAGGACATCACCGCCACTTGCGTAATCGGCACACTGTTTAAACTATAAGCTCGGGACACCCATCCGAACATCGGAAAAACCCCTAACTTAAAGCACAGACCCGCCATCATAAACGAAAACGGCAACACCAACTCACTCGGCGGCGCATACGCCATCAAACTCGCCATCCCTGAAATCGATAACATCCCAAACAAGCGATACAAAAAACCAATGCCAAACAAGAAAAACAGCATCGAAACCATTTGCGTAATCAGATAATAAAGCGCATCGTAAACCACACGCCCCTCTTTTTTATACATCAATAACAGCGTCGTCACAACCGTCGACACCTCGAACAAAATAAACAAATTAAACAGATCATCGGTCAAAAAAATACCGGCCGTTAAGCCTTGTAAAATCAAATAAAGCAACATCAATTTGCCGTCGAAAAAAGCATCGGTTAATTTATAAAGAACCCCGATCGCAAACAAGAAATTCGTTACCACAACAAGCAGCAAACTTAGCCTATCACCACGTAAAACAATGTTTAAAATCGGATGCTCCCCACCTAAAACGGCAACGATCGACAACTTATTTTCTGTTTCCAAAAACAAAAAAACTGCCAGTGCAAGCAAATAAGCTTGAACGCCTAGCAACACAATTTTTCCTAATTTTAGCGGAAGTTTATATAAAACAATGCCAAAAATAACTGGTATTAAAATCAAACTCGCCATCAACATTGGATGATTCATCTTCTTTCAAAAATAATTTATAAAAAAATGGCGGACCAGGAGGGATTTGAACCCTCGCGCCGGTTGCCCGACCTACACCCTTAGCAGGGGCGCCTCTTCAGCCAACTTGAGTACTGATCCGTTTATAAATTTTTCAACCATCACATAAAATGGTGCGACCAAGAGGACTTGAACCTCCACGGGATTGCTCCCACCAGCCCCTCAAGCTGGCGCGTCTACCGATTCCGCCATGATCGCTGAAATCAACAAGAAATATAATACCACACCTGCCACACCTTTTCAATAGGTAAATGTAAAAAAAATCCACAAAACCTATTATACCCACAGTGCCACAAACTAAAAGCTTTATCACAGGCAAAAATAACAGAAGAATTCTTCAGAAGAAGCAGGAAAAGTCATTAGATCGGCGAAAACACGATTCTGATGACTTTTCATACTTTAATATGATCATAGAAGAGCTCTACCAACACTACTTCTTCATAAACCCCTCAATCTCATCAACTTCCTTCATAATCCCCACCGACAAATTCTCATACCCGTCTTCGGTCACTAAGATATTATCCTCAATCCTAATCCCAATCGCTTCCTCTTCAATATACAACCCTGGCTCAATCGTGATTACCATACCAGGCGCTAACACAAATTCACGGCCGCCCACATCGTGCGTGTCCAACCCTAACGCATGACCGATGCTATGGTAATAATACGTCAACACATCGTCATCGTTATCACCAATCAGACCTAACCCGCGACAAGCATCTGCTAGTAACTTTCGTGCTAATTTGTTGAGCTCCGACGTTTTCACACCTGGTTTAATCGCTTCAATCATCGCCTTTTCGACATCTAAAACCGCCTGATACACGTCCTTCTGGCGCGCCGAAAACTTACCGTTTACCGGGAACGTCCGCGAAATATCCGCGCTGTAATGGTTCCATGCACATCCGAGATCGAACAGAATCAAATCGCCGTCTTGCGTTTGCGTGTTATTCTCGTTATAATGCAACACCGTCGCATTGACACCCGAAGCCGCGATCGTATGGAAGGCCTTCTCCTGCACCCCAGCGAGTTTCGTTGCAAAATCATAGTGTGCCTCAAATTCATATTCAAACATACTTGGCTGTGACGCTTTCATCATCGCTTCAATGCCAAGACGGGTTTTGTCTATCGCCGTTTTCATATTCGCCACTTCTTCGTCCGACTTAATCTGGCGCATCTTAACGATCATCGGGTATAAATTATGCAGTTGTACGAACGGGTACTGGGCTTGAAACTCCTTCGCAAAGGCGATCTGCTGCGTATCTGGATGGTTGTAAGAAAAACGATCGTAGTCAAAATAGCCGTGCTTTATGCCCTCGTTCATCATGAAGCTACCGATGGTTTTCGTAAAGTCTGGCATGCCGATAATCGCTTCTTCTTTAAAGCCCGTAATCTCTGCAACTTCCGGCTTTTTCAGACGAATTCCTTCCCACTTCTCCATCATTTCTGAGACTTCATCGATAAATAGCAATTCCCTTGCACCAGCGCTTGATT
>WRAJ01000038.1 GCA_009780245.1 Turicibacter sp. | reverse complement strand
GTGAAATGCCCGAGGTTGGCTTTGGAACGTGGCAAACACCAGACGGGAAAGTGGCGAAGCAATCGGTTTGGAACGCGTTAGATGCTGGGCATCGCCACATTGATACAGCGGCGGTTTATGGCAATGAAGAAAGTGTGGGCGAAGCGATTAAGACATCGGGCATGGGGCGAAGAACCCAGATGAGATTGGCTTTTAACTTATAAGAGACGGAGGTAATTGAGATGAACAATTTAAGGAAACGAATTATTTTATTA
This sequence comes from Turicibacter sp., assembly GCA_009780245.1. Taxonomy (GTDB): domain Bacteria; phylum Bacillota_I; class Bacilli_A; order MOL361; family Turicibacteraceae; genus WRKJ01. The sequence continues at coordinate 18,785 of WRAJ01000038.1, read as the reverse complement.
ATCTTAGGCTTTACGGTGATTGGGTCAGGCGTAGGGATGTTGCGGATTTTAGATTTGGGCGTTGATCCGTTTGGTGTGATGATTGTGGGGTTGTCTGATTTGTTAGGCATTGGATTTGGAACGGTGATGATGGTGTTGCAGTCGTTGATTTTTATGCTGATGTTCATCAAGAAGCGTGAGTTAGTTGGGATCGGAACGATTATTGGTATGTTTGGGCTTGGTTATATGATTGATACCGCTTATTTGCTAATGAGCCACTTCATTTACGTTGAATTTACCTTTGCTTTAAGATTGATCCTACTAGCAGTGACGTTAGTTATATTAGCGTTTGGTGTGGCGTTAACGGTTGTAGCAAATTTAGGTTTAATACCGTATGAGGCGCTTGGACTTGTTGTTGAAGGCATGACAAGTGGTAAGTTGAAGTTTACACCGGTCAGAATGACAGCTGATAGTGTGTGTGCGCTGATCGGCTTTCTACTTGGTGCGACACTTGGCGTGGCAACCTTGATGACTGTGTTTATTATCGGTCCATTTGTGAACTTCTTTAAAGTACGTATTAGTCAAGCATTGAAGATGGACGGTAAGAAGCAGACGAAGTTGAAGACACAGACGATTTAGAGATCAACGAAAGATCACTTTCCAACTTTGGAAAATGAAAATGCTTGTTTAAGATGCAAGATATGGGTATACTTGTAGTATAAAGCCCGTTAAAAGGGCGTAGAAAAGGAGTTTTTTGCACATGAGTAAGGGAGTAAAAATCGTAACAATCGGTGGCGGTTCAAGTTATACACCGGAATTAATGGAAGGTTTCATTAAGCGTCACGCTGAGCTACCAGTGAAAGAATTATGGCTAGTAGACATCGAAGAAGGCCGTGAAAAGCTAGAGATCGTTGGTAAATTAGCACAGCGTATGGTAAAAGCTGCTGGAATCGACTGTACGGTTCATTTAACTTTGGATCGTCGTGAAGCATTAAAGGATGCTGATTTCGTAACGACTCAGTTTAGAGTCGGATTACTTGATGCACGTGTTAAAGATGAAAGAATTCCATTAAAGTATGGGATGATCGGTCAAGAAACAAACGGTGCTGGTGGGATTTTCAAAGCTTTACGTACAATTCCTGTTATTTTAGACATCGTTGAAGACATGAAAGAGTTATGTCCAAATGCTTGGTTAGTTAACTTTACAAACCCAGCTGGTATGGTAACAGAAGCTGTATCACGCATTGGTAAGTGGGATCGCGTGGTTGGTTTATGTAACGTGCCAATCATGTGTGAGATGATCGCTGAATTTGCTCTTAATGGCGGAGAAGGTGGCATGATGGCATTCTTCAAAGAGAAAGAAAAATTCTCAATCAACATGGACAAAGATTTATTCTTCCGTTTTGGTGGGATCAACCATTTACATTGGCACAGAATCTTTGATCAGCACGGAGAAGAAAGAACGATGGAAGTTCTTGATAAGATTTACGGTGCATCAGAGGCTGAGTCAGGTGTAGCAAACATCAACCCAATGAAGTTCCCGTATGAGCAAATTAAAGATTTAGGCATGATGCCATGTCCTTATCACCAGTATTATTACACAACCGGTGAAGCATTAGAGCGCGAGTTAGCAGACGTAGAAAGCGGAAAAGGGACACGTGCTGAGCAAGTGAAGAAAGTAGAAGCAGAATTATTCGAAATCTACAAGAACGCAGATTTACATGAGAAACCAGCACAATTATCAATGCGCGGTGGAGCGTTCTACTCAGATGCAGCGTGTGAAGTTATCAACTCAATCTACAACAACAAAGGAACGATCATGGTAGTAAGTACGAAGAATAACGGTACAATGCCAGATTTACACCCAGATAGCGTAATTGAAGTATCTGCTTACATCACAGCAGCGGGACCACAACCAATCCAGTTCGGACATTTACCACCATCAGCTCGTGGCTTACTACAGCAGATGAAAGCAATGGAAGAATTAACCATCGAAGCTGCGATCACTGGTGATTACGGAAAAGCCCTGCAAGCATTCACGGCTAACCCAATCATCACAAGCGGTCAAAAAGCGAAAGATTTACTAGATGAGATGTTAGAGGCTCACAAAGAGCATTTACCATTATTCCACAAATAAGAAATATGAGAGTAGCACTGATTGATTGACGATCGGTGCTTTTCTTTTGCCTGTTTGTTTGATAGAATGGTGTTGAGTCATTATGAAAGTGTCGTTAAGTATGTAATTTCTGTGATGAAGCGACAGTTTCGTGAGTTTCAGTGTGTTAACGGAGGTGTTTCAAATGATAAACGATAAATTTTTAATTGGTCACGCGACAGACGAAGAGAATGGAACCGGTGTAACGGTCATCTTAGCGAAGGAGGGTGCTGTTGGCGGTGTTTCAGTACGAGGCGCAGCACCAGGAACGCGTGAGACGGATTTGCTAAACCCAGTTAATGCTGTCCAAACCGTGCATGCGGTTGTCTTGGCGGGTGGCAGTGCGTTTGGCCTTGATGCTTCTTCGGGAGTGATGAAGTACCTTCATGAGCAGGGGGTTGGATTTCAAGCAGGCAAGCATATCGTACCGATTGTCACGTCAGCGATTATTTTTGACCTGAACTATAAGCGTTTCGCTTTTCCTGATCAATTGATGGGTTATGAAGCGGCGAAAAACGCTTCTGTCAATAACGTCTTACAAGGTCATATCGGGGCAGGTTGTGGCGCAACGGTTGGAAAAATACTTGGACCTGATTCAGCAGGAAAAGGTGGATTAGGGATGGCATCGATGCAGTTAAAAGAAGGGGTAACGGTCACTGCGATTGTCGTGACCAATGCGCTTGGTGATATCTACGATGAAAAGGGTGAATTTCTAGCTGGGGTCAAGCATCCGGATCAACGATCTTCGATTGATCTCTTGTTGGCTGGTGCGCAGACTGAGGATTTAGCCGGACAAAACACGACGATTGGCTGTGTGCTCACAAACGCGAAGCTTAGCAAATCTGAAGTAAATAAGCTGGCAGACATTTCACACGATGGCTTGGCGCTGAGCATTAAGCCGGTACATACCGCGTTTGATGGTGATACGATGTTCGCGCTATCTAGCAACGAGGTAGACGTTGATTTTCTAATTTTGCAAACGGCGTGTGTGCAAGTGGTGCAGCAGGCCATTGTTAATTCGGTTAAATAGTTTTTCCTAACCTTCGGTGACCGATCTTGTTACCGAAGGTTTTGCTTTAGAGGCACATAGCGGTGCGCATTAAAAAAGCGGTGTCCAACGGAACACCACTTCGTACTCAGTAAATTGAAATTTATTTTTCCTCAGCTTGCTGTGCGAGCACTTGTTTTTCAACGACACGATCGTTAAGCCTGATAAACGGCAGGTAGATTAAAATTGAAATCCCTAAATTCACAAACTGTAGAATGGAACCGCGAATCGAACCACCTGTTGCTAAATAGCCGCCAATCCCAATCGGCATGTTCCACGGAATCATCGCAACGGTTCGTGGAACGAGTCCAACTGAAATCGCAAACCATGCAACAAACACCGAAACAACTGGGGCTAGTAAAAACGGAATAAAGAGTACCGGGTTTAAAACGATTGGGATACCGAAGACCATTGGCTCGTTAATATTGAATAAACCAGCAGGGGTTGCTCCGATTGAAAGATTACGATGTCCTTTGTTTTTACTAAAGAGAATGACACCGAAAATCAAGGCTAGACCAACACCGGTTCCACCCATCGAAACAAAGGCATCCGTCAATGTGGTTGTCGCGATGTACGGTGCGGTATTAGCAGAACCACCATCCATAAAGTATTGGATATTAGCTTCCATGTTTGGCAATAACATGCTGTTGGTTAAACCGCTTAACACATTCGTGCCGTGAATACCGAAGAACCAAAGGAAGCCACGAGCAAAAATCAACAACGCAACCGCGAACACGTTATTGCTCATTTGCTGGAACGGAGCTTGCAGGGTGCGATAAATCAATTCACTTGCCGAAAGGCCATCCGTTGTTGCGTAAATAATACCAGTCAAAAGACCCGCCGACAAAAAGATAATGGTACCAGGAATCAAGGCGATAAACCCTTGTGTAACGGCTGGGGGAACCCCGTCAGGCATTTTAATGACCCAACCACGAGCGACAATGAATCTGAAAACTTCCACACTAACGATCGCAACAATCATGGCTAAAAACAACCCACGTGCACCCACCCAGCCCATGTTGATGCCGCCGTCTTCGGTCATTGGTGTCAAAATCATAAACGCAATGAGCGACATGGACGCCGAAACAAAACCATCCAGCTTATAATGTTTCCCTAAGTGGTAACCAAGCCCAAGTGCAACATGGATACTTAAAATACCTAACGTCATATTTAAAACCATTTGCATCGGGAAGCGCCAATTATCACCGAAGGTGCTTAACATGAATGCTTGATAGCCATCAAAAGGAAAGGTATTGATAAGAACAGCTAATGAACCAATAATAAGCGGCGTCATGATGACCGAAAAAGCATCACGAATGGCAGCCATGTGACGCTGACTACCAATTTTCCCTGCGAATGGTAATAACGTACGTTCGAGAACCTCAAAAAACTTTTGCATGAAAATCACTCCTTTTAACTATTTAAAAATGTCGTAACTACATAAACGAATGTGCCTTGTGGCAATGGCCTCTTTGATTTCAAAAGAGGTTAGGATTTGCAATTCTTCAATACGCTTATGGGTGTAACTAGAATAAGCCATCAAATCAGCATCAAGAAAAGCGGGATGCACATTAATTTCAAAGATTTCGTCCTCACTGTTTTGGATGATATCAAGCAAAGACTCGAAAGTGGCAAGCGAAACGCCTTCGTCATAAAAATCTGATAGCATCTGCTGCGGCATGTTCACACCTTGGCATAAAGCCACTAACGGCTTCGTCGCAACCGAGCGAGAAGGATTTCGAATCGGGAAGTTGTATGTTTTAGCCAATTTTAGCATCACGCTCATCAGCGCTTCGTTTTTACCGTAGGCATTATGATGAGAATCAATGTGCGTTGGCCTTCTTCCGCTTTCTAAAAAGGTTAAAATCTGCGCTTCCCACTCTAGATAAACTTCTTCCGGGTTTACTTTTTCTGCAAAGACGCTTTGATGCCAGAAAAAACCATCGTCATCTGTTAGGGAAGGGATTAGTTCTTTCGGCAAAATTGGCTTCGCTTTCTTTAAGTCAACGTTAGGTGCAACCCAATTGGTAATTCTGGGCAAGTCAAGGTTGCAAGCTTCATTGACTCTGGGAAATGTTTTGAGACAGCTAACGCGGTGGTTGAAGTGACAACTCCTTTTTTAAATGCTTCGATAATGCCGTGGCTAACACCGATCGTGTGACCAAAATCATCTGCGTTAATGATTAATTTTTTAAGCTTCATCATTATATGCTCCCTTCAATATAAAATACTATTACATTAATTATAGAGTTAAAACTACAAATTACAACCAAATGAAAGCCTTTTGAAACGGTGAAAACAAGAAAGAAACATGTCCCGAAACTGAAACGCCCTGTCCCATTTCAAAGTTTTACGCATCAAAAAACCCTAATAATAAGGGCTTTCTAGCTATGCAAAGTGTTCTTTGATTTTATTGAAGGTAAACTCTGCCACGTTGGCATGCGTTTCTTTTCTGTTTCTGCACATCACGACTTCCCATTTAATCGGTTCATTAAATGGAACGGTTTTGATATAACGAGCAGGAAAAAAATCGAACGTCACCGTAGGCAGGATGGTGATAATATCTGTTTCTACAATGGAGCGTAATAGAAAATCCCAATAGTTGGACTGAATTAAAATATTTGGTTCGATGTTTTGCTTTTTAAAGGCTGCCATCAGTTGATGATGAATCATATAAGTATGATCAAAGATAGCGAGTGGGGCTTGATTCAAATCTAGCCAATCTAAGCGTTCTTTCGAAGCAAATTCGTGCCCGTCATGAACAAAAGCACACAATTCATTTTCTAATAGGTGAATTTCTTCAATCAACTGCAAGTCGAGTTCATGTGGTTTAAGTAAAATGGCGATGTCGACTTCTTTTGCTAGGAGCATTTGTTTTAATTGATGAGCACCGAACTCAAGAATGATAATGTTGATGTCTGGGTATTGGCGCTTCAGGAGACTGATGATTTGTGAAAAGATGGTTGAGATGATAAAAGGTGGGATGCCAATGCGGAGTTCACCTTTTAATTCTGCATCTAAATTTCTAATTTCAAACATCATGCTTTCGTATTGTTTGGTGATGATTTGCGCATGTTTATAAAACGATTTACCGGCGAGTGTTAAGCCCTCTAATCGGCGGTGCTTTCTTTTAAATAGTGCCGTGTTTTCGTTTTTTTCGAAATTTTTGATCATTTGGCTCAGTGCAGATTGAGAAATATGGATGCGGTTTGCAGCTTCAGATAGGTTGAAGTTTGAATCGACAATGGTGATAAAATATTCAAGTTGCTTAATATCCATTTCAGAACTCCTTTTTTAGTCATTAGTGCCTTATTTATTATCATAACATAAATCTAGTATAAGCTCAACTTATAGTGTGTATAAATTTTCAATGTTAGACATTTTCTGACGCAAGTAGTATAATAAGGGGTAGTGAAACGGTTTCATTTAAGGAGGATGTTATGAGATTACAAGGAAAAGTGGCCCTTATTACAGGGGCAGCGGCCGGGATTGGTCGACAGACAGCGGAATTATTTCTCAAAGAAGGGGCGACGGTCATTGCTTGTGACATGGCGCCGATCATTGATGCGCACGAGCGGCTTGAGGTTTGTGAATTGAACGTGACGGATCCGGCGAAGTGTACGGAAGTGTTTCAGCATGCGGTAGAAAAGTATGGGCAGATCGACGTGCTCGTAAATAACGCAGGGATTACGCGCGATGCAATGACGGCGAAAATGACAGACGAGCAATGGGACGATGTGATGAGTGTCAATTTAAAAGGCGTGTTTAATTTGACGCGACACATTGGTCCACACATGGCGGAAATAGGTGCAGGCTCGATCATCAACATTGCCTCGGTCGTCGGGGAGTTTGGCAATATTGGACAGGCCAACTATGCGGCAACGAAAGCGGGGGTCTACGGTGTCACTAAATCTTGGGCAAAAGAGTTCGCTCGTAAAGGGGCAGCCGTTCGGGTTAACGCGGTTTCGCCTGGCTATATTATGACGGATATTTTAAAGACGGTCTCGGAAGAGCTACTTGGAAAATTTGCTAAGCAGACGATGTTAGGGCGCTTGGGCGAGCCGGAAGAAATTGCGAAGGTGATTCTATTTTTGGCAAGTGACGAGGCGTCGTATATCACGGGCCAAAATATTAGCGTTAACGGTGGGATGAGGTTGTAAAGGAGGCAGTTATCATGAATAAAGAAGTGTATATCGTATCCGCTGCGAGGACAGCGATTGGGAATTTTGGTGGTAGCTTAGCTAGGTTATCGGCGGTTGAGTTAGGCGTTGTGGCAGCAAAAGAAGCGATGAAGCGAGCGGGGATCACACCGGATGTCGTGGATGAAGTTTACGTTGGGAATGTGTTGTCGGCTGGTTTGGGACAGGGCGTTGCGCGTCAGATTTCGGTTGGTGCTGGCATCCCGGTTGAAACGCCGGCGATGACGTTGAATATGATTTGCGGGTCGGGATTACGCTCGATCAGCTTGGCAGCGCAGTTGATTAAAGCGGGCGATGCGGATGTGATTTTGGCAGGTGGCTCGGAGTCGATGTCTAACGCGGCGTATGTGTTACCGGGCGCTAGAAGCGGACTGCGGATGGGTGATGGTGCTATTGTCGACACGATGATCAAGGACGGACTAACCGATGCTTTTAGTGGGATTCACATGGGAATAACGGCGGAAAATTTAGCTGAGAAATACGCGATTACCCGAGAAGAGCAGGATGCGTTTGCCGCGGCTAGTCAGAACAAAGCGGAGGTGGCGATGGCTGCTGGGAAATTCGTTGAGGAAATTGCGCCTGTGGAAATTCCGCAACGCAAAGGTGATCCGATCGTGTTTGATACGGATGAATTTCCTCGCGCGGGTGTGACAGCTGAAGGGCTTGGCAAGTTGCGCCCGGCGTTCAAGAAGGACGGCACGGTCACGGCTGCGAATGCTTCCGGTTTGAACGATGGGGCGGCGATGCTCGTGCTCATGTCGAAAGAGAAGTGCGAGGCATTAGGGTTGAGGCCAATAGCAAAAGTTGTGTCGTATGCTTCGTGTGGCGTTGATCCGGAAATAATGGGATACGGTGTGGTGCCGGCGGTAGAGAAGGCGTTGGCTCATGCAGGGCTTGGCATTGGCGATATTGATTTGATTGAGTCGAACGAGGCGTTTGCTGCGCAGGCATTGGCGGTCTTAAAGGGGCTTGGCATTGCGGATGCGAGCCACGTCAATGTGAACGGCGGTGCGATTGCTTTGGGTCACCCGATCGGTGCATCCGGCGCTCGCGTTTTGACGACGTTGTTATACGAGATGAAACGTAGCGACGCAAAAACAGGGTTGGCAACGTTGTGCATCGGCGGCGGCATGGGGACAAGTTTAATTGTGGAAAAAATATAGGTGATAAGTTCAAATAGCTCGGGTAAATGGCACGTTTTTGCGCATGGCCGAGCTTTTATTATGGCAACATCCTTGTGGTATAAGTAAAACTTATACCTTGTATAACTTTTCAATGTTAGACATTTTCCGACTAAAGCGATATAATAAGAATTGTTAAACGGTTTCATTTATTTGTCTTTTGAGAGGAGCGAGATTATGAACAAAGTAGTAGACATCAACAAAGCCATTGAGCTAATCCCGGATGGCGCGACCATCATGTTTGGCGGATTCATGGGAAATGGGTCGGCGCATAAAATCATTGACGCTCTGGTAGAGAAGAACGTTCAGGAGATCACGGTCATTTGTAACGATGCTGGCTTCCCTGATTATGGGGTTGGAAAATTGGTTTCGAATAAGCAAGTGAAGAAAGTCATTGCTTCTCACATTGGCTTGAATAAAGAGCTTGGGCGGCAGATGTCTGAGGGCATAACGGAAGTGGAATTGATTCCACAGGGGACGCTGGTTGAGCAAATTAGATCGCACGGTTATGGGCTTGGTGGTTTCTTGACGAAGACTGGGGTTGGGACGTTGGTGGAAGAGGGAAAAGAGAAGATTAAAGTGGACGGGATCACTTATTTGCTGGAGAAGCCGTTAAAAGCTGATGTTGCGATTTTGTTCGGGGCGTTGGTGGATCGGCAGGGGAACATCTCTTACAAGGGGTCGGAAAACAATTTTAATCACGTGATGGCGAGTGCGGCTGAGGTGACAATTGTCGAGGCGCGCGAAGTGGTGGAAATCGGTGAGATGGATCCGAATGCGGTGGTGACGCCGGGAGTATTTGTGAATTATGTTGTGGAAGGCGGTGCGTCGTAATGGAAAAGCAAGAAAAGCAGGTTTATATTGCTAAGCGGGTGGCGCAGGAGCTTGAGGATGGGACGGTTGTAAATCTCGGGATTGGGCTGCCGACACACGTAGCGAATTACGTCCCGGAAGGGGTTGAGATTCATTTTCAATCAGAAAATGGGTTTATAGGACTTGGATCAACCCCAAGTAGCGAGCAAACCGATCCTACAATCGTGAATGCGGGTGGTCAACCCGTGTCGATTTTGCCAGGCGGTGCGTTTTTTGACTCGTCAACGTCGTTCGGCATCATCCGCGGTGGGCATGTGGCGCTGACGGTCTTGGGTGCGCTGCAGGTTGACGAAGCTGGAAACATTGCGAATTATTTGATCCCAGGGAAGATGGTCCCGGGGATGGGAGGTGCGATGGATTTGCTGTCCGGTGCGAAGAAGGTCATTGTGGCGATGGAACACACGGCTAAGGGAGCACCGAAAATTTTGAAAGCCTGTACGTTGCCGTTAACGGCCGTGAGTGCGGTTGATTTGATTGTGACGGAGATGGGCGTGATGGAGGTGACCGGGGACGGGCTTGTCCTAGTGGAGCGGAACCCTTTGTATTCGCTGGAGGAGATTTTGGAAGCAACAGAAGCAACATTGATTTTGAGTGGAAATCTAAATTGAGGTGGTTGTAAAAATGAAAAATAAACGAATATTAACGTGTGCGATTACGGGTGGGATTCATTCTCCGACGATGAGTGAGTATTTGCCGGTGACGAACGAAGCGATTGCTCAGAGTGCGATTGAGGCTTGGGAGGCCGGTGCGTCGGTGGTGCACATTCATGCGCGTAACGATGAGGATGGGTCGCCGTCGGCAAAATTGGAAGATTTTGAGTACATTATCAACACGATTAAAGCGCATAACCCGGACATTCTAATTTGTGTGACGACCGGTGGTGGGCTCGGGATGACCATTGAGCAGCGAACCGGGGTGTTGCCGGCATTTAAGCCAGAGCTGGCGACGATGAACAGCGGGTCGATTAACTGGGGATTGTTTCCGCTTGCGGATCGTTATGAAGAATGGAAGCACGACTGGGAGAAGGGGTATTACGAGCGCACGCGCGGGGCGATTTTTCAGAATAGCTTTGAAGAGATGGAAATCTATTTGCAGAAATTCAAAGAGTTTGGCGTGTTACCAGAGCTTGAGTGCTACGACGTGGGGCATTTGTATAACGTGAAATTTATGAAAGATTCGGGCTGGTTGCCTGACGGTAAGCTCTATTTGCAATTCGTGCATGGAATTAACGGTGCATTAGGAACAGCTCCTGAAGATTTGATGACCATGAAAGCAACGGCGGATCGGCTGTTTGGTGTGGACGGTTACGTGTGGTCTGCCTTTGGTGCCGGGAGATTTGAGTACCCGATCGCGACGCAGGCGATGCTAATGGGTGGGAATTTCCGAGTGGGGCTGGAGGATAATTTATATCTATCTAAAGGGGTGAAAGCGAAATCTAATGCAGAGCTAGTTGAGAAGATGGTGCGTATTATGAAGGAATTTGATTTTGAGCCAGCGACTTCAGACGAAGCGCGCGTGATGTTAGGGTTGAAGGAGTTGTAAAAAATGGCAGAAAGAATAGCAATTATTGGGGCTGGGTCGTTGGGGACGATTATGGCAGCGGTGGTGGCGAAAAATGGCGGCGACTGTGTGTTGATCGATACCAATGAAGCGCACGTGGCTTCTTTGAATCGTGAGGGAGCGACGGTGACGGGGAAGCTGGACATCAAAAATCAGCGGGTTGTAGCAATCACTCCTGATGAGATGGATGGGATCTATGATGTGGTCATTATTTTGACTAAGCAGACGGTCAATCAAGTTGTGCTTGAGCATTTACTTCCTTATATCAATGAGCATTCGGTGGTGTGTACGTTACAAAACGGGATTCCTGAGCATTCGGTAGCGGCCATTGTCGGGCGCGAACGGACGGTTGGCGGGGCTGTTGGTTGGGGGGCAGGTTATGCGTCGCCGGGCGTTTCTGAGCTTTATACGTCGCCGGAGTTTATGATCATTGAGATTGGGAACTTGGATAATGTGTATGACGAGAAACTGCAACGCGTGGAGCGATTTTTGAAGTTGGCTGGCGGGGTAACGATCAACGCTAATTTAGAAGGTTTTCGCTGGTCGAAATTGTTGATGAACGCAACGTTTAGTGGCATGTCAGCAGCGCTTGGTTGCACGTTTGGTGATGTGCTGGACGATGATAAGGCGTTAAAGTGCGTGGTGCAAATTGCGAATGAGTTGATTCAAGTGGCACGGGCGAAAGGGATTACGCTCGAAGAGATTGTGCCAGGGAAGGATTTTTATAAGTTTGAATGTAGCGACGAGGCAGGCATGGAAGAAGCGATGGCTTTTGCGCGTGTGGTTTGGGACGTGCATCGCCCACAGAAAGCGAGTATGTTACAAGACATGGAGAAAGGGATTGCTTGTGAAATTGCGTATATCAATGGGTTAGTTGTGGCTGGTGGCCAGGAGACGGGGATTGCCACGCCGTTTAACGATATCGTGGTTCAGACGGTAAAAGCCTTTGAAGAAGGGACGATTCCTTTCCCGACCATGGCAAATTTGGACCGATTTCCGTGTCCAGCGATGAAGTAAAAGCAGTTAAAATACACTTTGCTGAATCATTAGCAAAAGAAAAGGGATTGATGCTTAAATGTTAGGAATACTTGGTCTAATATTGGGGACAGTGATTTTAGTAGTCGGTGCTTATAAAGGATTTTCAGCTTTACCACTTGCGCTTGCTGCTGGGGTAGTGGTTGTCATCACAAACGGCATGAATATTTTTGACGCCTTTAGCGGTGCCTTTATGCCAGGCTATGTCGGCTTTTTCTTGAGCTTCTTCTTAATCTTTGCAGCCTCTGCGCTTTATGCAAAAATCATGGAAGAAACGGGTGCCGCCATGGCGATTGGTTATAAGTTTGTTGATTGGTTCGGTGCGAAAAAAGCCGTTTTGATTGTCTTCGTGACAACGGCTGCTTTAACTTACGGTGGGATTAGTTTATTCGTTGTTGTCTTTGCGATTTCTCCGATTATTATGATTTTATTCAACGAAGCAAACATTCCAAGGCGATTAGCCATGGGGCCGCTACTTGCTGGGGCCGCGACGTTTACAATGAAGTCGTTACCGGGCTCGCCGCAAGCAACGAACATTGTACCAACGGAATTTTTAGGCACAGATTTGAATGCAGCGCCACTGTTTGGTATCGTTTCTGCGATTCTAATGTTTATTGCGCAATATATTTATTTCAAATACGAAGAAAAAAAGCTCCGCGAATCAGGTGAAGGATTTACCTTTATGGCAGGAACAGACATCACGAAGTATGAAGTCGACCGTAAAGACTTGCCATCAGCCTTTCTTTCGTTTTTACCGATGGTGGTGGTAGTAGTAATGATCGTCGTGTTGAGCAACCTATCTCGTAACGGGCACATTGCGATTCCAGTTTGGGGAATCGTTGTGTTATCGATGTTAGTGGCTTCAACGCTTGCCATTATCTTCGCTTGGGATAAGGTCAAGCATTACGAAGACGGTGGCTTAAAAGGGATTATTAATAAAGGAACCGGTGGTGCGATCACGGCTATTGCGGCACCAGCTGCGGTCGTCGGATTTGGTGCTTTGGTTCAACAGACGCCTGCTTTTAGAGACATTGTTGATTTTATGATCAGTATGGAAATGCACCCTTATTTGATGGCAGCTTTGCCACCGTCAATCATTGCCGGGATTACAGGTTCCTCATCAGGTGGGTTACGGATTGCCATGGAGTCGCTTTATCCTTACTACTTAGCCTCAGGTGCTGACATGAGCATGATGCACCGCGTATCAGCGATGTTCGCTGGAACACTGGATACACTGCCGCATTCACCAGGGCTCTTCCTGATGTTTGGCTACCTAGGCATCACCCATAAAGAAGGGTATCGCTTTGTCTTTTGGGGATCAGTTGTCATTCCAACGATCATCGGGATTATCTTACTCGCTGTCGCGATGGGACTCGCTCCGTATTGATATGAAAGTAAAAAATGAAGTGTTAGCAACCTATGCAAAGTTGCTAACACTTCGTTTTTATTTTGTCATCTCGAAGCCAAGGATTAGTACGATAATTTTTTCGCCGTTGACTTTGCTAATTTCTCAATGAGGAACAACGCTGGCACTTGCGTGGTAACATCCGCGGTGTTATTTTTATTCGTCGTAATGAAGTAAGGGATGTTCACATCTGAAAGCGAAGCAAGTGTGTTTTTATCGCTATTGGTGATGCTAATCGTTTTGATCCCCATCTCTTTAAACATCGTCACGTTTCTTAACACCTTATCGGTCAGACCTGAAACGGAAATCGCAACGACACAGATCTTTTTTGCGGTTTCTTTGGTGATGCGACTAGACGGATGAAAAAGGGGATGCGAAATCGAAAACGACATATTAAACAAACTAGAAAAATAAATTTCACCGTACTGCGCGATCACTTTCGAAGTCCCCTCACCCAAGAAGATCACCATTTCGCTCTCAGCAAGCAACTCAGCACCGACTTCAATGCGCTCTTCAATCACATCGCTAGATGCACGTTTCAAAAAGTTAATCAAAATACTTTCATCAATATCCGCAAACGGCTTTCCTAACTGCTTTTCATTCAAATGTGCTTTCAGCCGTACCTTAAACTCAGAATAACCGTCGCATTCAAACTTTTGACAGAAACGCCAAATCGTCGATTTAGAAAAATGAAGCGCCTCTGCCAATTCACGAATACTCATGTAAATCACTTTCTCAATGTTTTGGCTGATGTAATTATAAATCGTCAATTCGTTCTCACTCAGTTCCGGCAAATACTTCAGAAATAACATGGCAGACCCTTCCTTTCGATGTGTTCGTTGCACTCATTATACAACAGATGTGCGTGTAAAAGCTAGATAAAAGTGGACAAACACCTGCGAGTGGTTTAAAATAGAAATAACAAATCGAGGTGTTTTAAATGAGTAATCACATCCATATCATGGATTCCCAATTATCAAATATGATCGCAGCGGGCGAAGTCGTTGAGCGCCCAGCTTCGGCAGTCAAAGAACTAGTTGAAAACGCAATAGATGCCGCTGCAACCAAAATCGACGTCCATCTGATCGATAGCGGGGTTCGCCAAATCAAAGTGATCGATAACGGCTCAGGCATGAGTCCGGCTGATGCCAAACTAGCCTTTTTACGCCATGCCACAAGCAAAATCAAAACGCAACACGACATCATGCGCATTTCAACCCTGGGCTTTCGCGGCGAAGCTTTACCGTCGATCGCGGCCGTCAGCGATGTGCAACTCAAAACATCTGACGGTGAAAACGAAGGCTACTACATCCACATCAAAGGCGGCACCATCATCACGGAAGAGCCGTTTGCGATTCGAAAAGGCACGGAAATCGAAGTTAACCATTTGTTTCACAACACCCCAGCACGGCTGAAACACATGAAAAGCATGAACACGGAGCTTTCGCACATCACCGATTACCTAACCAAAACAGCCCTGGCCCACCCAACCGTTGCGATCACCCTTACGAATAACAGTCGGGACGTTTTCAAAACACCCGGAAATGCCGATACCCAAACGGTCGTTTCACGGATTTACGGGTTTGATATTGCTAAAAACATGCATGGCTTTACGGGTGGCAATGATGATTTCAAAATCACAGGGCTGATTAGTGCGCCTGAGGTGACGCGGGCCTCGCGCAATTATGTCACGCTTATTGTGAATGGTCGTCCCATTAAAAACTATGAATTAGTGCGAACGGTTTGTGACGCCTACCACACATATTTACCGAAAGATCGCTATCCGATTGCGGTGATTAACATTGACCTTGATCCGTTGTTGGTGGACGTGAACGTGCATCCGGCGAAGATTGAGGTGCGTTTTTCGAAGGAAGAAGCGTTGAAGTCGTTTATTTTGACGGAGATTCAGAAGACGCTCAAGGGGTTGACTTACATTCCGGCGCCGACGTTTACGAAACCGACGCCGAAGGCACCTGAACCGACTTATCGCCAGCCGTCGTTGCTGACTAATCCGGCAAATAAACAGTCGCTTGACCACTACCAAACTTCCCGGGGAAATACTGACGTTTCGACAAAAACGCCAACGATTAGTGAAGCTGGTGGTCCAGGATACAGCGTGGAAGCTGAGGTTAAGCGGATGGAAGAGGCTAGGGGAGTGGTGAATGCGCCACATCCTGTCGAAAATACGGTGCCGATTGCGCCGCCGGAAGAAGTGACGATCACGGTGCCGGATGCTGAAAAGCCGAGTTTGGAGTTGTATTACATCGGCCAATTGCACGGGACTTACTTGCTGGCGCAAAACGAGGAAGGGCTGTTTTTGATTGATCAGCACGCAGCGATGGAACGGGTGGAATACGAGAAAAATTACCCGTTGCTGGGATCGGCAGACGCGGATCGTATGGAGTTAATCGTGCCGATCACGTTATCGTATCCGGTGGCTGAGTTGGTGCGAATCAAAGACGAGTTGCCGCGCCTGGCTGAGTTTGGCTTTGAGGTGGAGGAGTTTGGCAGTAGCGATTTGATTGTCCGAACCACGCCGGTTTGGGCAGCCCAAGATGCAAAACCGATTATCGAGACGATCTTGCAGACGTTGATTAGCGGGCGCGATGTTTCCATTGCTAAGCTACGCGAAGCCGTATCGATCATGATGAGTTGTAAGAAATCGATTAAAGCGAACCAGTACATTAACGAGGCCGAGGTTCGGGGGTTGCTCCAAAATCTTTGCAGGTGCGAACAACCGTACACTTGTCCCCACGGTCGCCCGATTATTGTAAAAATGACAAAGTACGAGATTGAGCGCTTGTTTAAACGAGCGTGATCCGTCAAAACTAGCCAGTAAATCGCTCTTGTTTAGCAAGGGCTTTTTTGTTATACTTTTATCTATGCTTTTCACATACAAATAGGGGCGATTTATATGAAAGACATCAGCTTGAGACCGACGAAATTAATTTTGTCATTGTTCGAACAAATTCGCAAATGTGACCATTTGCCTAATACCGATCGTAATTCCATTGTGGACCGTTCGATTGAGCTTGCACTTAAAAATAGAAACATTGATTGGCTATTTATTTCGACGATTTTTGTAGAAGAAGACGGCTTTGAGGGCAATATACCGAATCACGTGGTCTTAAAGGTTGCAGAAGAAAAATTTGATGCGGTTAACGAGCAGATTAGAGTGGCGTTTGCCATGGAAAAAATCACGATTCCGTATACGTTGAAGTTGTTGTTGGTCCATTATTTGTCGTCGTTGAAGCAAGTGGAGCTTTCACCGCCTTCAGTTTCGATACCTCATGAGATTAATCTCGCGGTTTATAAAGGTGAG
Source organism: Turicibacter sp. (assembly GCA_009780245.1). Lineage (GTDB taxonomy): Bacteria > Bacillota_I > Bacilli_A > MOL361 > Turicibacteraceae > WRKJ01. The sequence continues at coordinate 2,028 of WRAJ01000038.1, read as the reverse complement.
TACACGCAGTCGCTTTATCGCAATAAACGAAGGTTGCTCGATGTTTGCCGGGTCTATTTGAAAGCAAACCCGAGTTTGCAGCAGAATTTGATGCAGCGTGTCACCGAACAGAATCTTGAATTGAACAAACGATATGATTTAAGTAAATACTTTCCTGATGACCGGACTGAAATGGGCACACCGACTGCGACACATTTGGCGCAAATCCTGGCTGGGTGGTTTATTTCATTGGCGGAAGCTCAGTATGAAACAAGCTTGTGGGACGGGATTTTGGCTCATATTATCAAAACACTTGAGGAAGAGCTACAAATGATTAATGAATCACCGCTCCAGAAAATGGGTCTGAAAAAAGATGCGGAGACGGCTGATTATTATAAGAACGTTTATTCTAGGATGATTGGTCGATAAAACAATCGCTAATATGACATTGCAATGTCATATTAATGTGGTATACTGGTCTTATACTGACAGTAGGTGATGCTCGTGCAATCGAATCGATTATTTGAAATTTTATACATTCTATTAAATAAACAACAGGCAACAGCGAAGGAATTAGCTGAGCGTTTCGAGGTTTCCACGCGTACCATTTATCGTGACATCGATGCCCTCAGCTTAACCGGTGTCCCGGTCTATACCGAAAAAGGCAAGGGCGGCGGCATTCGCTTGATGCCTGATTTTGTCATGAATAAATCCGTGCTCAACGACCGGGAGCAACAAGAAGTCTTGTCATCGTTGCACGGCCTTTCACAGCTGAACGTCACACAAGCCGGCACGACGTTGGAAAAATTATCGGCTACCTTTAACAAAACCGCCACCGACTGGTTAGAGGTCGATTTCTCAGGGTGGTATTCCGATAATACCGAGCTCTTTGCCACACTGAAAACGGCCATCTTGCAGCGGAAAATCGTAGCATTTGATTACCTCACGCCAGAGGGGAAGACCCTTTTCCGGCAGGTCGAACCAACAAAACTATGGTTTAAATCTAAAGCCTGGTACGTCAAAACCTTTTGCTTGTTACGACAATCCGCCCGCACGTTTAAGTTGAACAGAATCCGAAACCTAACGCTCACCGAGACGAGCTTTTTAGAACGGGAAGTGCCGATGGAACAGGTGTATGACGAGCAAGAAGAATCGGCAGAAATGGTGGATTTTAAGTTGAAATTTGACCCGTCTGTGTCGTATCGGATGGTGGATGATTTTGGTAGTGGAACCTTACAAGAAGATGGCAGTTATCTGGTTGATTTTAGCTGGTGGACGGACGATTGGGAATGGCTGATGGGAACGATTCTTTCTTACGGTGAACACATTGAAGTGCTGGCACCAGCGACCATGCGCGAGGCAGTTTACGAGAAAGCGAGTAAGATTAGGGAGAAATATTCACGAGGGTAAGGAGAAATGAAGATGTTACTTAAAAACAGCAAGCAGATGATCATACGCAAAGCCCAAAAAGAAGATGCACAAGCTATTATCGACTATTGTAACGTGGTAGGTGGTGAAAGCGACAATCTCACTTTTGGTGAAAATGAATTTGGGATGACCCTAGAACAAGAAGAACAGTTTATCGAAGAGACACGCGACTCGAAGACTTCCGGGTTGTTCATTGCGTTGATTGAGGGCGAAGTCGCTTCTGTTTTGAACTTGTCTTGTCCAACGAAGGAACGGATTGCGCACACTAGTGAAATAGGCATCAGTGTGAAGCAGAAGTTTTGGGGACTTGGCATTGCGACAATGATGCTTGAAAGGGTCATCGCATTTGCTAGTGCGTCCGAGCAGATTGAAATTATTGGACTAACGGTTAGAGCAGACAATATAGCAGCTTTAGGACTTTATAAGAAGATGGGATTTGTTGAAATCGGGCGTTATCCAAAGGCGATCAAAATTGGGCGGGAGTATTACGACGAAGTGTTGATGAATTTATATCTGTAAAATGAGGTAGGGTGTGCTTATGTGGGTATGATGATGATTTTTTCGATTTCGCGCATGGATTTACTAGCGAATTGAGAAAGTGTCGCTGTTGTTGAGTTTTCC
>WRAJ01000037.1 GCA_009780245.1 Turicibacter sp. | reverse complement strand
TATTGGGACGGCCAAGGTGACGGCGGCTGAGATGGATGGAGTGCCACATCATTTACTCGACGAGAAAGACCCGGATGAGCGGTATTCAGTTGCGGAATTTCAGCAAGCAGTTCGCGCAAAAATCGACGAAATTATTACCCGGGAAATGATACCGATTATTGTCGGAGGAACGGGGTTGTATGTCAAGGCGGTTTTGTATGATTATGAATTTTCTGATGAGGCCAGGCCAAGCGGCGAGCAGTACGAAGCGTTGACCAATGCTGAGGTTCATGCAAAGTTGGCCGAGGTAGATCCTGTGTCCGCCCGCGACTTGCACCCGAATAATCGCCGCCGCGTCGTACGTGCTTTGAATATTTACACCGAAACGAGTAAAACTAAATCTGAAACGATTGATGCGCAAGAGAAAAAGCTCCTATACGACACCACGCTCATCGGCCTAACGGACGACCGCCCGGCACTTTACGAACGCATAAATGCCCGCGTAGATGCGATGATGGCCGGTGGGCTGGTGGAAGAAGTGCGTGCCTTGCATGCTGCGGGTGTGCCAAGAGATTCACAGTCGATCCAAGCGATCGGGTATAAAGAGATTTACGATTACTTAGACGGGCTGGTTGAGCTAGAGACAGCAGTGGAACTGGTAAAGCGAAATTCGCGCCGGCTGGCAAAGCGCCAGTATACCTGGTTTAGAAATCAGATGGACGTGACGTGGTTCGATGTAGACGTGGCGAATTTTGAGCAGACGGTGGCGGCGGTTTTGCAGCATTTGCAAGAGTGATGAAGGATGAGGGGATGGCGAAAAGAACGAAAGTGTCCGTTTCAAGGGGAAAACAAATAAAGAGCGACATTTTTTGAATCATATTTTTAAGAGAGTGTCGCTTTTCAGAGAAAAAGCTAAGTGAAGCGACACTTTCCTAGTAATTTTTGCGAAATGTGTCCTTGAAAGTGTCGCTATTTTAAAGAAAATCGCATGAGAGCGACACTTTTCTTAAGATTCAGCCTTAAAAGTGTCGCTTCATTAGTGTATTAGTCGCTTTAACGACACTTTTCACTATTGCGTAATCAATTATGAGGAAGGTGCAAGTGGCATGAGCAAAAGTAACGCCAGAAAAATTCTCCACGTTGATATGGATGCCTTTTACGCGGCGGTTGAAATGAGGGATAATCCTGAGCTTAAAGGAAAGCCGCTCATCATCGGGTCTTTGCCTGGCGAGCGTGGGGTGGTGGCGACGTGTAATTACAAAGCCCGTGAGTTTGGTGTTCGTTCGGCCATGCCGGTTGCCCAGGCTTACAAACTTTGCCCGCACGGTCATTACATGTATCCCAATATGCGCAAATACCAAGAAGCCAGTTACCACATCCATCAAATCTGGGCCACGTACACCGATATCATTGAATACATTTCCTTGGATGAAGGGTTCTTGGATGTTACCGCCTCGGAGATGCTGTTTGGCAGTGCGCAAGCGATCGCACGGGAAATTAAGGAGCGGACTTGGCGGGAATTAGGCTTAACGTGTTCGGTGGGATTGGGGTATTCCATGTCGTCAGCGAAGCTGGCAAGCGAAGAGAAAAAGCCTAACGGTTACTTTGAAATACTGACGCCTGCCGCGATGCGTGAACTCATTGCCCCGCGAAGTGTCCGCATTGTTTATACGGTGGGAGCGAAGACCGCGGAACGGTTGGAACGCATTGGTGTGCGAACCGTTGCGGATATTTATAGCCATGCCGAAAGGGTTGCAAATGTGCTTGGAAATCATGGTTCTGCCATTGTGGACTTGGCTCGCGGTGTTGATGATCGGGCGGTTGGCACTAGAACACGTGGCCAATCGATCGGCACCGAGCAAACGTTTCAGACCGATATCACCGATTTGGCATACCTCAAAGACGTCCTGCGTCTGATTGCTCGTAAACTTAGCTACGACATTCAGAAAAAAGGGTTGTACGCCCGCACGGTGACGCTCAAGGTCACTTACCCCGGCATGCGCTCGATTACCAGGGCAAAAACTGCTGCTGCGACCAACGTAGCTTTGGACATCTATCATAGCGCCGAAGCTTTATTTGATCAAATAGAGAAGGATCCCATCCGGCTCATCGGCATTACCGTATCAAATTTTACCAAAGACAAAGAGGAAAAGCCACAAGGAAATATCCAGTTATCGCTGTTTGATGAAGTGAAAGCTGAGCGTCCGAAGCGAGACAAGGAAAAGCTAGGCGAAGTTTTACTGAAATTGCAACAAGAGCACGGCCAGAACATTTTAAAATCTGCTAGCGAACTGGCGGCTGAGCAACACGTGGGTAAGAAAGGCTCAGAGAAAGAGAAGCGGCGAGTCGTGAGCAGTTATGCGCGAGCACTTGAGGATGAGGAGAGCGAAAATTAATTAAAACAACAAAAGGAGTCGTACAAATGTTAGAACCAACAAAAATGCAACGTTTAAACGAATTAGCAAAAAAGAAAAAAGCAGGAAATCTCACTCCCGCTGAAACGAAGGAGCAAGAGACACTAAGAAAAGAATACTTAGCCATCTTCCGCACCGGGATGAAAGAAACCATTGAAAACACAAAGATCATTGATCCGGAAGGCAACGATGTAACACCAGAAAAGCTAAAAGTGATTAGAGAAAAAAAGGTTGTACAGTAGGACGCATATCACGTCTTATTGGACAACCTTTTTTAATGGAGAAATACGATCAATGTGTAACGGCTCTGATGTTTATTTTCTCCTTTTTTCCATGGTCATGTAAGCTGTTCTTATTTCTTTGCGTCTATTTTGACTAATGGGTAACGTTGTATCGCCATCTACTAACGTTAGTTTATCGGATCTCATGATCTTAATATAGTCGTAATTGACCACATAGTTGGCATGAATAAATAGAAAATCAAGCTTTGCAAATTGTTCTTGATAGATTTTCCTTAAGCTACCATAAAACTCCTCTTGGCGATCGTTTGATAAATGAAGGATTAATTTCCGATCAAAGCTTTCTACATAGACGATGTCCGCCATCTTCACTTTGAATAAATCATGCCCAACCTTGTAAGTAAAACTTTCCAGCCGGTAATCAGCAAGTTTTAGATAAGTTTCAATGATATTTTCAATCTTCGTCTGTTCAAGCGGTTTAATGAGAAAATGCAGGGGGCGAATGTCAAACAATTGCATGGCAAATTCAACGTGCTTTGAAATATAAACGATCGCCATCGCATGATTGTTTTGGCTGTTTCGAATGAAGTGCCCAACTTCTATACCATTAATAGCGCAGTGGGAAAATTCGATATTTAAAAAGAGCAAATCGTAATGTTTACCATCAGTAAGTTGTTGGCATATTTCTTCGCCAGTGGCGTAAACATCGATGTCATATGCCAAATTTAGCTTGTCAAAGATATTAATCAATACGCCTTCTAAGTTGCCACTCATTTCTTTCTCATCGTCACAGATCGCCACAAACAAACTCATAAGAACACCACCTTGCTTCGTATATTCTACCATTTCCAAAACAAGTAATCAAGCATTTTGAAGAAAAAATGCGACTATCTTTTCAAAAACTTGGACTACTACAAAAAGATGATGAATGACTACGACTTCTCGTACAAACGATTTTTTCATGATAACATGGGCTAGTCAGTTTTTCGAAAAAAATCGTTATTGTGTTAATTAACACAATAGATCGGAGGAAAAGTAATGAACAAAAATGTTATCATCGCATCAACGGGGATGTACCACCCTAAAAGGCAGGTTGGAAATGATTTCTTCATTGATCATTTTACACAAATGGATGAGGAGCTGGGTGAAAAAGTAGCCGGATTATTGGAAAAAGTTGGAAGGATTAACCGCTACCTCGCTGATTTTCCAAAAGAGAATGTGATTACCATGTCAGTGGCGGCTAGTCGGTCAGCCATTGAGGCAGCTGGTATTGACGTTTCAGAGTTAGACGGGATTGTTTTCGCCACAGAGACGCCGGAGTATACGACGCCTACTAACGCTGTCATGCTTAACGATGCGCTTGAAGCAACCAATGCTCATGTGGTGTATGACATGAATGCCAACTGCATTGGCATGGTGGCTGCCCTGGATCAGGTACAAGCGATCATGAAAGTGAATCAGCGACTAAATAAAGTGCTCGTTGTTGGTTCTACGATGGCGCATCATTACGGTTTAAAAACGTCGCCGATTACTTATGCGAATATTGGTGATGCGGCGGTTGCGGTGCTATTAGAAAAAGTAGAAGCAGAACACTCAGTCGGGTTTATCGATGCGCTTTATTGTACTAAAACCGCAGAGAAGGACAGTGTGTTGATGCCAGCTTGTGGCATGTCTTATCTGTTTGACCCGGATGTGCCCGAAGAGGATAAGCGTCTCATCTGGCACGGCTTTGACCCAGAAGAACCTGAGAATCGCTGTGTGGAAATGATGAAAGGGTTACTCCAAGAAAATGGTTGTGAATTAAATCAGGTGAAAAGGATTTTCTTTAACCAGTTGAATCAGAGTATGATCGAAAGTGTCGCCGATAAGCTTGGGTATCCATTTGAACGATTTAAGTACGTGGGGGATCAATATGGGTACACCGGGTTGACCAGTTTGTTTTTGGCTTATTATCATGCGGTGCAGGAGGGGGAGTTGCAGACCGGGGATGTCGTGGTGTTCTGTAGCATTGGTGCTGGTATTACCGCAGCAGCTTCGCTTTATGTGGTTGCCTAATGATGCTTGAAAGTGACAGAAAATAAAGGAGTGTTTTGATGAAGCATTTAATACTAGCCATTAATCCCGGTTCCACGTCGACCAAAGTGGCGCTCTTTGAAAATGAGCGTGAGGTGTTTAAGGAAAGCATTGATCATCCGCAAGAAGTAATCGAATCGTTTGCTGGTTTGTTGGCGCAAATTCCGATGCGAAGAGAGGCGGTGTTTAGGACGCTTACTACACATGGCTATCAACCGGAAGATTTAGCGATTATCATCGGGCGTGGTGGTTTGTTTCCACCAATTAAAACAGGCGGTTATCGCGTTAATGTGCGGATGTTAAATATGATTTTAAATGAAGAGATGCCTGCTCATGCGTCGAATTTAGGTGCTGTGATTGCGCAGGACATGGCGTTTATGGCTGGTAGTGAAGTGAAAGCCTATATTTACGACGGGGAATCTTCAGGTGATTTACCAGAGATTGCGACGATCACTGGGTTGAAGGAAGTTAAGCGCCAAGGGCTTTGCCACGTTTTAAATGGTCGTCGCGTCGCTGCTCGTTATAGTGAATCATTGGGGAAACGTTATGAAGAGCTGAATCTGATTGTGGCTCATTTAGGCGGGGGGATCACGATGAGTGTCCATGAAAAAGGGAAGATTGTTGACTCGCTTTCCGATGAGAACGGGCCTTATTTTTCACCAGAGCGGGCAGGGACTTTGCCGTCGCTTGATTTGATTGCGCTTTGCTATAGCGGGAAGTATACGAAGGATGAGCTAAAGCGAAAAATTCGGGGACTAGGTGGGTTGCGTGATTTGCTTGGGACGTCTGATGGACGTGAGATTGCTAGGCGTGTTGAGTCTGGGGATGAGGGGGCCGTTCAGGCAATGCAGGCGTTGGCTTATCAAATTGCTAAGGGGATTGGGCAATTGGCACCGGTTTTGAAAGGGCATTGCGACGGGATCATTCTAACCGGCGGGCTTGCTCATAATCAAGCTTTGATCGCGGACGTTAAAACGTATGTTGATTTTATGGCTCCGATTGCCGTGATGCCAGGTGAGTATGAAATGGAAGCATTGGCTTTAGGTGGGCTTAGAATTTTAAGAAAAGAGGAGGATGTGCATGAGTTTTAAACATTTTGATGCTTTGAAAAAACGGGTGCAAGGGAAGCGGGTAAAAAGCATTGCGGTTGCAGCAGCGGAAGATGCGCATGCACTGGCGTCTTTAAAGGATTTACTCGTGCAGATCAAGGTTCGTTATTTTTTAGTGGGCAACCGTGAGCAGATCAAACAGATTTGCCAGGACATTGCCTTTGATGTTGAGGAAAGGTGGATCGTGGATGCTGTGGATGAAGTAGCGTCTGCGGCTAAAGCGGTTGCATTGGTCGCAGAAGGCAAGGCTGATATTCTAATGAAAGGCAAGCTTCACACGGCTATTTTATTGAAGGCTGTTCTTCATAAAGAAACCGGCATCCAAACCGGCGGGTTGATTTCGCACCTTGCGGTGCTTGAATGCCCGAGCTATCACAAGCTTATGTTTTTAACAGATGCGGCGATCAATCCGACACCAGATCTAGATAAAAAGCGGGCCATGCTAGAAAACACCGTTAGCTTCATGCATCAGCTGGGTTATGAGCGGCCTAACGTAGCAGCATTGGCTGCAGTTGAGACCGTCAGTGATAGAATGCCAGAAACATTGGATGCAGCTGAGTTGGCAAAGCAAAATTGGGACGGAGAAATCACAGGCTGTTACGTGGAGGGGCCGATCTCGTTTGATTTAGCCGTGAGTCGTCAAGCAGCTGCCATCAAGGGCTTTAGCAGTGAGCTAGTTGGGGAGGTTGATTTATTCTTAATGCCCAATATTTCAAGTGGGAATGCGATGAGCAAAGCGTTACTTTATCTCGGCGGTGCCAAAATGGCCGGTTGTGTGCTTGGGGCAAAAGTACCGATTGTGCTAACTTCGCGAGGTGCGACGGCAGAAGAGAAGTTTTTATCGCTTTTGCTTGCCATGGCGGTGTAGGGATAATTAAAAAGGTTGTACAGTAGGACGCAAACCACGTCTTATCGTACAACCTTTTAGTTTGAGCTAAATTCCCTAGATAGACGCTATACGGACTCATCTAGGGAAAATTTTCCCTACAACACCCCTATAGCACGGCACTATAGGGAAAATTTTCCCTACAACATCCCTAAAACACGGTACTCTAGGGAAATCACCGTGGAGTTATCGCTAATCGCTGACCAATTCGCCATAGAGGTGCCACGTTTTCGCTTCGGTAATTCGCACATCCACGATCTGTCCAATCACTGCCGCATCCGCTTTAAAATTAACCAACTTCTGATGGCGTGTATAACCCGACATCACCGCATCATCGTTTTTACTCGGACCTTCAACCAACACTTCCACGACCTGATCCTGAAACCTCATATTCCCCGTATTAGCATCGGCATTAATCAGCGCATTTAACCGGTACAGTCGATCCTTCTTCTCTAAATCGGTCACATCATCGGCCATCTTTGCCGCAGGCGTTCCCTCACGCGGGGAATAAATGAACGTGTAAGCACCGTCATAACCCACTTCCTCCGCTAAGCTCATCGTATCTAAAAATTGCTCCTCCGTTTCGCCCGGGAAGCCGACGATAATGTCCGTCGTAATCGCCACGTCCGGGATCGCTGAACGCAAATCACGGACCAACTGCAAATAAGACTCCCGGGTATAACGGCGGTTCATCTTCTTCAAGATCGCATTATTTCCCGATTGAACCGGCAAATGCACGTATTCCATCAAATTCCCTCGCTTCGCCAACGTCGCGATCATCAGCTCATCAAAATCATGGGGGTGGGAGGTTGTGAAGCGGATTCGCGGAATGTCTATCTCATTAAGGTCGTCAAGTAAATTACCAAAGGTATACGTTCGGTCTTGGAAATCCTTCCCATAGGCGTTAACGTTTTGACCAAGTAGCGTCACCTCTTTGTATCCCGCTGCTGCCAATTCGCGCACCTCGTTAATCACGTCTTCCGGCAGGCGGCTACGCTCTTTCCCACGCGTATAAGGGACAATGCAGTACGTGCAAAACTCGTCGCAACCGTACATGATGTTAACCCAGCCCTTCACGGCATTCGCACGACGACGTGGCATATTCTCAACGATATCGCCTTCGCCAGACCACACTTCCACCACGCGTTCCTTCGAAATCAACGCCTCATGCACATACTCAGGTAACCGGTGAATATTATGGGTCCCAAAAATCAAGTCCACGTGCTGATATTTCTTTAATAACTTCTCAACAACCGATTCCTCTTGGGACATGCAACCGCACACGCCAAGAATCAAATCCGGGTTGTTCACTTTAAGCGGCTTTAAACGACCCAATTCACCGAACACACGATTTTCGGCATTTTCACGAATCGCACAAGTGTTTAAAATGATAATGTCGGCCAGTTTTTCATCGTCGGTCGTCGCATAACCAAGTTGCTCCAAAATTCCAGCAATCGCTTCGCTATCGTGCTCATTCATTTGACACCCGTAGGTTTTGACGTGATAATGCTTCCCCTGTCCGATGCCCGCCATCTCCTTCACAGCAGCGAAATCCTCAATGTTCACCTCACGGCGCTTGCGGCTTTTCGCATCCTTTAAACTCGGTTTATTAAAATATTTACTGTAATCTTTTTCTTCTGCCATTTTCATTCATCCTAACGCTAACTTACTAGATTATAAATTCCCAAGTCAACCCTATTATTATACACGACAACCCCGGAAAAATAAAGAAATTTGTGCTTTTGCCCTCCCACGATACATACAATGAAACGATGAGGAGGGGTCAAAATGAGTGGTTTGCGTCAATTTGCCTTTAAACAATATTGGAAAGTCCACGTCTTTTGCTTGATGATGATGGTTATTTTTCGCATGTTTATGAGCGTCCAAATGGGGTTACTATTATGGGTTGCGCTTATTTTATCCGTGCTAGGAAGCGGGTGTTACACGTTCACCAAACCACACGAACTCAGCAAAGACATTTATACACTCATGGCGGTGACGAGCTGCGTGTCCTTATCCATCGTCGCCCAACGTTTTTTATGGATCGCCCTGCGCATCGACTTCCGAAACCTATTCTTCTTCCTCGTATCCATGCTAGTATTCGCTGGGATCGTCATCGTCCGGATGCGAATCAAAGAACACGAGCGAAAACGAAAAAGACTGACTGTCCGAGAAAAAATCATCAAATTCCGTTACGCCGGTTGGTACTTTCTCCTGTTTCTCTTTTTCTACCAACTCATCCTCGGCTACCTCCTACGCCCAAACTTCTTAACGGTCCTAGCGCTAAGCGTCGCGCATGCTAATTTGTTACTGAGTATTTGGACCTACTTCGACATCAGAAAATTATACGCAAGAAAACAGAACAGGCATATTTAATCATCCCCAAAAATAGACTATAGGGACATCAATTGCATCTAAAAAAGGAGAGATTTGACAATGAGTTATAAATTCACACTGGATCACACGATCGAAATTAACGATATTCACGACATGATCACCGTTGACATCACGCCAGACACCCGTTGCACGGTATCAGGTGGAGACGTCGAAATTAACGGCTACCTACTACTTCGCGGTTCTTACCTCACCGATGAGTTGGGCGAGGACTACTTTTCCGGCACCATCCCACTTGACATTACACTACCATACTTAGGTGGCGCACCGGACATTCGCCCAGAAATTTCCTCGTTCGAATACCGCGTTGCCGGCAAAGAATCACTGACCCTCACCTTAGACGTTGCCCTAAACGGCTATGAAGTGAAACAAACAGAGCGCCCCGACGCAATGGACGCTTGGATCGACCCGGTAACACCTGAAAGAGAAATCGAAGAAGCAACGATAGAACCTTTTGATGTAACCCCACCAATACAAGAACCGATTTTCCAGCCCGAGCCACCGACCGCGTCACAACCCGAGCCTATTTTCCACCGGGAAGAACTCCCCAGCGAGGGGCAAGTTGAAGCAGAAGAGCCGATCCCGTACTCGCCTTTAGTTGAGATCGACGCACAGCTTGACGATCGCTACGAAGAAGAGGAAATCATCGAAGAGGAAGTGGAAACACCGTCTTTCGAGCCAGTAGAAGAGATAGAAGACGTGGCACCCATCGCTGAAGAAGTGATAGCAGAAGTCATCGAAGAAATCGTACCAGAAGAAGTTCGTACGCCTAAAATGAGCCAAAGTGCCGCAGCACTGATGGACGAGCTGTTTGAAATGAAGCGTGGCACCGCGTTTAAAGAGCAGATGCTGCAGCGAGCGACAAAAGAAGAAGAGCCGGTGGAAATCATGGAAGAGGTCGTCGATGAAGTGGACCAAGAACAGGTACCAGAAGCCGTTTTAGCAGATAGCATTGCACGTCAATTTTCAGACGGGTCATCGACCATCAAGATGGTTTACGTCAGACACGAATCAGAGACACTCGGCGCTGTTTTAGATCGTTACGCGGTCACCTTGGACGACGTATGGAATTTACCGAAGCTCGCTGATGGTGTCGATGTTGGCGATTGCGTCATGATTAAATATGAAAAGTCTATCTGATGTGATGGCATTTGCGATGGCGCATTACGACATTGAGATACTGGGGGCATCGCAATTAACAGATAAGGTGTTTAAGATTAGAACCCAAGACAAAGTGTACGCGTTGAAGTTTTCTGAGGAAGATGCGTTTGTCATGAAGCAGTTATATGCTTATAAAGAAATGCCCGATCATGTGTTGCCGATTTATCAAACACGTGCCGGTTTAAACGTGGCACAAACCGAGAGGGGGTTTGCTCATTTGACTAACTACGTGTCAAAGATCCCCATGCCAACAGAGAAGCGTGTCGCGGATTATTCCCAACTGTTAAGGAAATTACACACGACGACGGGGCTTGAAATTGAAAAACATGATGTTGAGATCACCAGCATGTATCAAACCGATTATCAACGGATTGAACGAAACTTTGCTTTGTTGGAACAACGGATGGGGGAGGTTGAACTAAAAGCTTCTCGGTCGCCTTTCGAATGGTATTTGATGATGGTTTACCCGTTATTATACGGGATGTACCGAAGAAGCGATGATGCGATGCAAAAGTTTTATCGTCAGTTGGCGCGGAAGAAACAGTTGCCAGTGGCGATGACGCACGGCGATGTGAATATGGCGAACATGTTGCCGTGTGCGAAGCATTCGTTTTTGATTAATTTTGAGAACAGCGAGTTTGATGTGCCGACGCGGGATATGGCGTTGTTTTTGAATCATTATCATCAGCTGCCTGGCGTTAGGGGCATGGTGACGACGTATTTAAAGGAGCAAAAGAACCCGCTAGTTGTGCATGATTTTTTCATCCGTACGTTATGCTTGGATTTGGTCGCTGTGTTTGATGAGATTAGCGGTGAATCATTGCTAGATATTTCGATTTTGAATGAGCGGATTGCGCCGGGGATGGTGGCGTTGCAGATTTATGACGAGTTAAATGCGCCGAAACGACCGGAAAAGTCCGATAAAAAAGATGCTAAAGGTAAAAACGATTAGCCGGATTCCAAGTGTCCTTTGTCACGATGTGTGCCAGCCTAGCATAGACTAAAGGGAAAGCATCTAGGAGGATTATACCAACTAGTCGCTTCTTAGAAATAGGGGGAATCTTTTATGAATCATAACGATGTAAGACCAGTTATTGTTACGCATCCGCATCACCACGGGCATCACCACCACCATGGGCATCATCTTCATCACGGGCATCACCATCATCACGGGCATCATCATATGCATCACCCACACGTTGTCTTGGCAGCGCCACCGCATCACGGACACCACGGACATCATGGACATCACGGACATCATGCTCATCACGGACACCACGGACATCATGCTCATCATGGGCATCACGGACATCATGCTCATCATGGGCATCACATGCACCACGGGCACCACCCACACGTTGTTCATCACCGCGATGCGAATACCGTTGATGTGTCAGCGTCTTCTTGGCCAACAGATCCTACCAACTATTAACCCATCATCACAACATCATAGAATCTGGGCTCATCCGCTTAGGTTCTATTTTTTTTGAGGCCTCTTGCCTGCTCTAACAAATTAAAACGGATTGTCGGTGGATGAATGCTTTTTTTTTTTATTTAGACAGATTGCGACTGGTGATCTTGGTGCAGCAATTGGCAAGATTTGATTTTAAACGTCGAAAACATCTTAAAATAAGGTTTAGTCTGTTAAAATGATGCTCATGTAACGGATTGTTAGGAGGACTTAGTAATGGGAATTGGAATTAGTATACACATGCAGGAATCTTTGTTGTTTGTTAATTTAACGGGGGAGCTTGATCAGTCAACGATGCAAAAAGTAAAGCAAAAGTTGGTGAATGCCATTGACCAGAGCGATGTGAAGCACGTCGTTTTTAATTTTAAAGGGTTGACGTTTATGGATTCGTCAGGAATTGGCATTGTTTTGGGGCGCTACAATCAGATTAGGGATCGCGATGGGCGTGTGTTTGTGGTGGGGATGAACCCGGTGGTAGCGAAGGTGTTTTATATGTCGGGATTGAATAAAATCATTACTATCATCGACGACGATGCCGATGTGATGCGTGTGTTAGAGGAGGCGATTTAAATGAGAAACGAGATTAATGTGACCTTGCCAGCCATCGTCAGCAATGCCAGTTTAGCCAGGTTGATTATCATGGGGATTTTGGCGCCTCTTGATGCGGATACGCAACAGTTGACCGAGGTAAAGACGGTTGTATCAGAAGCTGTGACCAATGCGATTATTCACGGATACGAAGGAAATCCAGAAGGGATTGTGGAGTTTAATGCGGTGCTGGAGGGGCGTCGTTTGAAAGTGGTCATTAAGGATCACGGCGTTGGGATTGATGACGTGGAACTCGCGAAGCAACCGCTATTTACAACCAAAGAAGACGAGGAACGCAGCGGCCTTGGTTTTATGATCATGGAGTCGTTCACCGATGACTTTGAGGTGGTTTCAGCGCCAAGTGTGGGAACGACGGTCACATTTGAAAGAGAGATTTTGTAAGAATGGTAGGGGGGAAGGATCTCTTACCGGTGTTATTGCTGTTATTTATTGTGCACAGACACATTAGCATCGGGATTTACTGTTTATTTAGCAAGGGGGCGGATGGCCATGACAAAAGATGAGATCCGCGCGCTAATTGCTCGTGCACAAGAAAAAGACGAGCAGGCTTTGGCTGATTTGGTTAACGGACACATTGATTTAGTGTGGTCGGTGGTTCATAAATTTCCGCACAACAACGCGGACATCGAAGATTTATTTCAGGTGGGATGTAGCGGGCTACTCAAAGCCATAGAAGGGTTTAATCCTGCGTTTGACACAACCCTTTCGACGTACGCCATCCCCTTAATTATGGGGGAGATTAAAGCCTACCTCCGTTCGTTATCACCCGTGAAGGTAAGCCGGCAAATCAAAATGAACGCGTATCGCATCGCCATAGCGAAAGACGCGTTTATTCAGAAAAACGGGCATGAACCGACCATTGCCGAGTTAGCCGTTTTGTGCGAGTTGGACGAAGATCACGTGATTCTAGCGATGAACGCACCGACACACGCCACCTCTTTGGATCATTCGGAAAATGACGATACGCCGTTGTTCGAACGGTTGGTTGATAGCAAGGAGAAGGTATTTGACGAAGAGGTCGTGTTGAAAGAGCTCGTCGGTGGGTTTGGGAAGCGGGAGCAGACGTTATTGTACTTGCGTTACGATTTAGGGTTGACGCAATCGGAAGTGGCCGCCCGGTTATCGATGAACCAGGTGGCAGTATCACGGCTGGAAAAGAAGGTATTAATGGAATTACGAGGTAAAATGAGCTAGCTGATGGTTTGGTTATTGATTGAAAATGAAAACTATCCTCTTTCGAAAGTTGAAGGAGGATAGTTTTTACTAATTATAACCAAACAGCGACTGTCACACTATTCAAAATACACCGTATAGAAAAGTTGAATACCAATAGGCATCAAATTAAGTCCGCGAATATTCGTTTGAGTCCCCACCAACGTTGAACCGGTTGCTAGGTAAACCATCGCAGCTTCATCCACGATGATTTCTTGCGCTTCACTGTAAGCTTCCAAACGAACCTCTGTATCAAAAGAAGATCGCCCGATGTCTAACAATTCATCCACACGTGGATGCGAAAAGAAGGTTCTATTTCCAGGCCCACCGCGGTTATCTGAATGAAAGAGTGGATGTAACCCGTAGTCCGGGTCACCAGTTGCCGTTGTCCAGGCTAAGACGAATAAGTCATAATGACCGTTAGCTGTTTCCTCAAGGAAAATCGGCGTTTCAATTTGTGTAATATGAAGCGTGATGCCCACATTAGCCAAATACGACTGCGCAGCTAAAGCCCATTCCTGTCGATCAGGAAATTCGTTGACAATAAGGGTTAATTCAAGCCCATCGGCATAACCAGCTTCCGCTAACAATTCACGTGCGCGGTCTGGATTGAAAGGATACCCAGTGAGATCCGTTCTTGCACCAGGCACCATGTCACTGATTGGCCCGGTTAAAGTTTGACCAACGCCGTAAAGGAGCGTTTGATGGATTTCATTGTTATCAATGGCATAATTGATCGCTTGACGAACGCGAACATCAGAGACACGCTCAGTGTTAATGCCAATATAAAGCATTTGCAAATTAGCACGCTGATGCAAATCTAATGCTGGGTTATTTGCGACCCGTGTCACATCGGTACGAGTGATATTGGCAATGTCAATTTCACCTGTTTCAAGGGCAATAATGCGCGATGAAGGTTCAACGATCGGACGAATAACAAGGTAGTCAAATGCCGGGCGTTGTCCGTGGTAATCTTCAAACACTTCAAATTCAATCTGTGCACCGTGTACGCGATTTGTCATCACGAATGGCCCTGTGCCAATTGGGGTTTCATCTAAATCAACGCCTGCTTCATAAGCAGCAAGGCTCAAAATGGAACCAGCTGGATGGGTTAAACTGTTTAGCAGTGGCGCGAAGGGCTCATGTGTGCCAATTCTAACGGTATACGTATCAACGACTTCAATGTTATCAGGATCGAAAACACTCATAATGGCAGAAACTGCTGGAGAGGTTGCGCCGCGTCTAATCGAGAAGGCAACGTCTTCTGCGCTCATGTGTGCGCCATTATGGAATTGCACGTCCTGTCTAAGATGAAAGAGGTAAGCATAATCATCTACCCTTTCCCAAGACTCAGCTAAAACACCCACAACATTCCCGTCTACGTCTAATCTGACAAGCGGCTCATACATTTGCACTAAAATTTGAACCGTCCCGCCAACATTTGAAGCGTGAGGATCTAGTGAAACAGCATCGCCTTCAAGGCCAACCGTTAAGGTTCTTGGACCATTTGATCCCTCATCGCCACTTAATTCGGGCGTCTCGGTTTGTCCATCAGCTGCTAATTCGGTAGTTGGCTCAGTTTCACCGTTAATTTGCCTTTCACAGCCAGCTAGAAATAGGCCTATTACCCCAAAAAACAAAACGACCACCATTGACAAATTTTTAATTTTACGCATAACTCACTACCTCCTTTTAAGGGTATCTCTATCAACGTCCTCAAGTCATCTTTCATCAGAAATCCACTATCCTGCGTCAACTCCTCCTAACGTACGTAACCCGTACGCGTCGTCGTCGTTTCCTTGTCTAGCGAATTTCTGATTAGAAACTTGACAATGAGGAGTTAATAGAGATACCCTAAAATTTGGGATAAGAAAAAGCACCAGTCAAACCGTGTGGTTCAGCTGATGCCTTTTTCATTTACCCGTGTGACTTAAACAAAGTCTATTTTCGGATACGGCGAAAAGGCAGTGCCAGAGAACCAAGCGCTGCTGCTAGTAAAGAGAATAAAAAAGTAAACGATTAACTGCACATGATTCATCTTAACCTGACCGCCTTTTCGAAATCAAAACTTGCTTTGTTTAAGTGTTGGGGTGTATTTTAGCAGAAGAATGAATGACTGTCAACTGTTTTTTGGAAAATTTTTCATTAATGGTATTTTGAAGAAAATTTTGATAACTACGGGCGTACGAGGAAGTTTTTAATTCTTTCATTTTTTTGACGGACACTTTATCTCTGCCATTTTATCGGAGTAGACTTATTTTTTCTAATAAAAAGGGTTGTGTTTTATCAATATATCTGTTATCATTCGTAGTAATAGAGGAATTTGGAAGAACATTAGAAAATTATAATCTTAAAAACAACAAAAAGAGAAAAAATCCTTAGCGATTGTAAGGGAATGCGATTGAAAGCTATGCAAGGGAGGTAGGTGTCACATGAAGAGAGAAGTGAGCGTTGCAATTATTGATGACTGTCAAGATGATATCAAAAATGCAAAACATTTTTTAACGTTGGTAGAATTTTCACCTGAGATAACAGATGTCACATTTCATGTTGAGACGTATGTAAATCCAATGGAATTTTTGCAAACTAAAAACAAATATGATCTGGTATTATTAGATGTAGATATGCCACAACTAAATGGATTTGAAGTGGCTGCTGAATTGAACGTTAAGCAACCGCAGTGTTTAATCATCTTTTTGACCCGACACGGTGAACGTGCTAAAGATGGGTTTAAAGTACGCGCTCATCGGTATATTACAAAGCCGATTGAAGAAGAAGAATTTAATGAAGCAGTGATGAGCGCAATCAATGAAAAAAGAAGTTTGGGTAGTGTGTCAGTCATAGACGGTTTTAAAACCAAGTCATTGGAATTAACAACTATTTTATATTTTGAATCATTTGGAAAGGAAAGCATCGTCTACACAACTGCAGACCAAAACTTTGACTGTAAATCATCATTAAAAGAGCTTGAAGCGACATTACCAGAGTGGTTGTTTTTCAGAGCATATAAGCAATACCTCGTGAATATGGCGTATTATGATTCCGTCGACAGTAAACGTAGGTTAATCTTTTTAGAATGCGACGGCGTTGAAGTGGCATTAGAAATTTCAGAGGCAAAATTAAAGAAATTAGATGACGCCCTTCATTTATACCGAAAAATGAAAGGTAGGAGATAACATGTTGGTGCTGAACTATGTCAGTGTGTTTATAAAGTTATATTTACTAACCTTTCAACTATTGAATGTAAAAAAAGAACGTCAATGTTGGATGCTTAACTTGATCGTGATTATTCTGATAACAGGCATAGAGTTTTTTTTACATTCACACACCTTATACATTCGGTTTTTACCACTAATTCATGAGTTGGTTTATGTAGTAGCTGGTCTTGTTATTTTTTATAGTACTAAAAGGTCTAAACATCTTCCATTATTATTCTTTGTCTTGAGCCTTTTCATTGTTTTGATTGAAACGTTAAGTATGGGTACTTTATTTTTATTATTTGAAGTAGATGCTGAAATGGTTAAACTGAACCCTCCTTGGTTCAGGCCTTCTGCGATTGTGTTAAGGTTTGTATTGTTTATATGTTTATATTTTATTATAAAATTGGTGAAAGAGAATTATGTGAAAGTGAGTCAAGTAAAGTTAGGAATAAAAGGCATCTTTGTAATTATGTTTGGGTTGATTGGTTACATTATTCTTTTTATTGCAATTCTTGGAAATGAAAATGTTGATGCAGACATTCTTATCTTACTGACATTTATTAGTGGTATCGTGACGGTTGTGGCAACAGCTGTGTTTGTTTTACTAAATAACAAAATAAGAGAAAGTAAGCAACGAGAAGAGCTACAAGCTCAAAATTATGCGTTGCAACAAAAACACTATACTGCTTTGTATGAAAAAGAAGAAAGAACGAAAAAATTTAGGCACGATATTGATAAACAGTTAATAGCATGCCGAGAATTACTCAATCAAAATGAGACGGAAGAATTGGCAAAGTACTTAGACAGCATCCTTAAGAGAAAGAAATCAATTGATGAACATGCCGGCATCAAAACAGGATCCGATTTTGTGGATGCGAATTTGAACGCGTTGTTAGCTAAGGCAGAATATGCGAATATTAACTTTAATCGCAATTGGACGATTCCGAACAATTTGATGATTGAGGCGATGGATATGACGTCTTTGTTCATGAACTTATTAACGAATGCCTTCGAAGCAACTGTGCAGTGTGTTAGTGAGCCGTTTGTTCATATAAAGATCAAAGCACACCACGATTCACTGTATCTTTCAGTGAAAAATAATTACAATGGGGTATTAAAGGTCGAGAATGAAAAATTTAAAACGACAAAAAAAGATGAAGAAGGACACGGCTATGGCTTTCAGATCATTTCAGATGTCGTGGATAAGTATAACGGAAGGATTGAGGTGGCGTCTGAGGGGGAAGAGTTTGTTGTTGAAATAACGTTTGGTAAGGATATTTATGTGAAGGAAAACGAGCCGAAAGTGTTACCTTAGCTTAGTCCATTTCGTTCGCAATTCCGAACGAACCCACACTTCCACAAGTCTACTGAAGTAGACTTGTTTTTTTCGTGCTTACATTTTATTTTCATTAATGAAAAGGGTTGCTTTTTGTTGAAACATAAGGTAGTATGTTGGAATAAGTGCCTTTCTCGAACGATGTTCGTATATGCGAATGATTCGATTTTCTAACGAGAAAAGCGTAATAAAAAGGGAGTGAAAAAATGAATAGAAAACCTTTACCTAATCGGTTATTGACGATCCTTGTGGCACTTGCTATGTTGGTTAGTTCAATGCCTATTAATGCACTTGCGTACACCGCAATTGAGGATGGTCTGACAGATGATTATCATGACGTAGATGAGAACATCGACAATGACGATATCACTGAGGACAATGCCAGCGCAAAGGAGGATGCTACGGGTGCAACTGACGCTGATATCACGAATATCGACGACAGTGAAACCGATGCTGATGTCGATGAAGAAGACGACGTGGACGATGTCGACATCGAAACGTTAGATGGCGCTATCTATGCTGGCACTTGGTTCGAATCTGCTTTTGCGATTTGGGATGGTGCAATCACAGGTGAGTACCGCGCTTACGTCCGCTTGACACCGGATCATAACGCTTATTATTGGCGCGACGGTTCAGCGATTAACGACACCGATCCAGATTGGGACATCGCGCAAGGATGGACAGCCGTCGATGCTGAGCTCATTCGTTTGATCGACCCAGCACGTGGTCTATGGCGCGTTGATGTGCCAGGATTACCACACGGGACGTATGACATTCAAGTGATGAACGCAGACGATGAGATTGTGGATGAGTTTGAAGCGTTAGAAACGACGAGCTTCCCACGTCTTGGAGCCGCGTTTGTGCCTTCTAATGAAATTGTTGGTAATAGTGCACAAACCGACTATGCGTTGTATGGCGCAACCGGTGGCTATTTATCAGATGGTCGCATTGATCCTGATGCCATGATTATGTAT
>WRAJ01000036.1 GCA_009780245.1 Turicibacter sp. | reverse complement strand
GTCATTGGAAGCCAGAATGGGAAGATTATTTTTGATCCCATTACATACGATACGGCTGGAACATATACCTATCGTATAGAAGAAACACAAACATCGATGAGCGGTTGGACACTTGATTCATCTATTTATCATGTGGTGGTCACTGTTATTGACGATGGCGTTGGTTCGCTTGTGGCTACTGTTGATTATCCAGATGGCACACCATCATTTGAAAATATTTATACTGCAATCGATGGACCTGCTATCATTACAGGGAACAAGAAAACCATAGGTAGCGTTCTAGAAGCTGACCAATTTGAATTTGGTTTATACGATTGGAACGACACGCTCATTCAAACTACGAAAAATAAAGCTGATGGTTCATTTACCTTTGATCCAATTAGCTACACGGCAGAAGCTGTAGACACGTATTATGTCAAGGAGCTTACACCTTCGGGTGACGGTTGGACAATAGATGGCGCTATTTTCCATGCCGTTGTTACCATTGTTGACGACCGCCAAGGAAATCTTGTGGTTACTGTCGACTATCCAGATGGTGATATCACCTTCATGAATACTTATACAACCGATGATACTGAAATCACACTAAATGCCATCAAACTAACAAAAGGTGCACCACTTAAGGCAAGTCAATTTGAATTCGGAATCTTTGATAAAATAACTGGTGAGCTTCTAATAACAGCATTTAACGATGCAGATGGTAACGTCACATTCCCTCCAATAAAATACAGCACAATTGGGAACTTTAACTACGTCATTAAGGAAATACCACCGCCGGGAAAGAGTTAAGGGGTTGGATCAGCGATCAAAATGAATTTCCAGTTCACGTAACCGTTATAGGAAAAGCTGGGAAGTTAGTCGCTGGCATAACATTTCCAAAAGGAAAACCAATATTTATCAACACCTACAAGCCCCATAACCATTGTTACAAGCCTTGCGAACATAAACCTTGCCAACGCAAACATCGCAAATCAAAGCATCGTTGTTATTATTGCTATGTTGTTTGCTACCAAGTATACATCTGCTACAAACGTCCACACCACAGCTGTTGCTACTGTAAACATAAACGACAGCAACGATTTTAAGTCCTATAGGAGAGGCCGCTCATACTGCTTGCACTGTTTGTTTCGCTTATTGATAAATTCGGTATTGAATGGGATCTGATGGTTGGATAAAATGTAGATAGTCGCTACTCTTTTAAAGCCACAAAGAAAAATTTAAAAAGTGAAAATGCAATTCAAGGTGCGTGAGCACTTAGCGTTGCATTTTTGTGGTTAGCTGATAAGCTAAAAAGCCCTCGAACAACATGGCTAATCATCTGTACCGATATGACCGTTACCATCAACTGGAAAACTGTCTTTCACAATTGTAACAAAATGTCAACTTCTTTCGTTTGTAAAATCTTTTATCTATCTTCGGTGGGGCGTATCCTTGGCTCTAAACCATATGCAACACCATTAAGAGCATAGAACTAAGCCGATGTCTGTAAATCTTTTAATGCCCATGATACTCTGAAAGTTTTTCTACTTTGTCTTATTTAACAAGTTACGTTCATTAACGGCAGGTGATATGGATGAGTTTATGTCCATTTATGAAAAGCTGGTCATGGTAGAAGTGACATTATGATGAAGTCACTAGAGACAAAACGCCCATACATCCTCATCGAATTCAAAC
This sequence comes from Turicibacter sp., assembly GCA_009780245.1. Taxonomy (GTDB): domain Bacteria; phylum Bacillota_I; class Bacilli_A; order MOL361; family Turicibacteraceae; genus WRKJ01. The sequence goes on along the minus strand of WRAJ01000036.1, from coordinate 17,900 downwards.
AAGGCGAAAATGTGACGGCACTGAAGCATTAAATCAAATCTATGCTGGATTAACAGGTGAAGTGCTATGCATTAGGCTTGCACACGACAAGAAGATTTGTCAATTAGATCGTAGTCTAGGTTTTATCCTCCCAACCCGCTTGTAGCGGGTTTTTAAAGTGTGTGGCGTTGTTTCGTGTAAAAAAGCACATCCGCTAGTCATGGGATGTGCTTCAGAGAGATAGCAATGGGATGATACTTAGAGGATTAAAGTAAAACCTCCTTCGGATTTAAGCGCATGATATAGCTTGTTGATAAAACAGTCGACGCTATTATGATAACAAACGAAGCAAAATAAAAAATAATGATATTTATAGCACTTAAAGAAACGTCAGATAGCTCAATCAGCCTTTCAATTTCGCTTACCTCAGGAACAAACCAGTCTAAAGAGTTCGCCCCTCTATCCATAAAATGATTATATCCGAGTTCTACTATTCCTGTGTTTCCACTTACTTGGACATTAGCCATTTCTTCCCTAACCATATAATGGGCAATTTGAGCTGAAAGGATTTGACTCGTAAATAATGATAATGTGATGGCTACAAAAGAAATAGAAACGATCTCAATCATAAATTGTGTTCTAACACGCCACTTTTTTTCTCCTAGAGCTAGATAAATGCCAATTTCATAACTGCGATTCTGTATTAAAAATATAATCAAAAGAAATAACACTATCATAGAGGCGCCGATAAAAAGGATCAGGATAAAACTTGATGCATTTCTAATGTGATCCATGGCAGTAAATACATTTTTAAAGCTATCCGTTACATCTCGAGCCATGAGAAACTCAGGTAAAATTTCGGCAACTGCTCTGTGAAAATCTGGTAATTCTCGAGGATCATTTAAAAGGATGAAATTCTCCGATTTTATGAATTCGCTAAAGACATCTTCTCCCAAAATACTTCTCAGCGTGCTAGTTTGGGAATCCACCATATACGCTAGCACGACATAAGGAATATACATCTGGTTCAACAGATTCAGCTCTTGAACGCGATGATTTCTTCCTTCTATTACCATTGTACTGTGTCCATTGAGATAAATATTTGCGAATTCATTTAGTGTAGATCGTAATTCATAAATACCAATCACTTCAAACTCAATGACTAAATTTCCATCAACGCTAACATGCCTTGGATGTAGCGTTTCCAATGTAATCAAAGAGCCAACTTCCAAGTCATTGACATCTGCTAATTCTTGCGAAATTAATACAACTGGCGTACCACTTGCAAGCTGTTCATTTGTGAAAGTTGTTCCCGAAACGATTTCTAGAATGCCTGAAATTAGTTCTAAGAATTCTGACTGGGTAACCCCTTTAACATCAAAATCGTCAAGACCAAAACTCCCTAAACTTAAATTGTCAATCCCAGCTTCTGAATCCCAATGTCTATTTAAGTTACGACCATACAAATGATGCTTCAAAGAGCTGTCAACGCGATCCACATAAGGCAAGTGCGAAATTTCCTCCATTAATTCAGGAGTGATAGGTGGATCCACCCAAACGCCCTCTGTTTCCCAGTGAAGCCGAGTTGCGATGAGATCCTCTTCAATGCTCACAACAGCCGGTAGTCCCGACCATAAATTTTGCTCAGTCCGTCCTATCATCTGATAAGAAAAGACAATCCCTAAAGAAGCACTCCCTAACAAAAAAATAATCACGAGTAATATCAAACTATACCACATATTTCTCTTTAAATGGATAATTGCGCGCCGAAAAAAATTCACTTTACATACCTCCTCGTGTGACACAACCAATCCGCCCTTTTGTGCTCAAAAAAGAATATTTTTTGCAAATAATCTTCCAATCCCTGTTGTTATATGGGGATAATAGCAAGTTTTATTGATAAAAAGCAAGCTTTTTCGTAAAAGTAAGCAGATATTTACCCTATAAACGTCTCTCAGTAAGTAATCTAGAGTAAAATTTGCCCTAGGCCATTCAATATGCGAGGGTTCTAGGGAAAAGCACCCATAACCTGATCCCTCACAGCCCATCAGGAGAAAAAAACACCCACGATATCCTTATATAAATAAGTAGGCAATTGCGAAATTTCCCTACTTTTACAGTATATCAAGGGCTGTAGGGAAATTTTTCCCTACTTCCACGAAATATTAAGGGTTCTAGGGAAATTTATTTCCCAACAGCAATTTTGCAATTGCCTATTATAACAAGAGCCAAAAGGAGAAAACCGACCCCGCCCCAACAGTTGCGCTGACCAACCGTACCAAGAGAAAAGCACATCCAAATGATCAGTGGATGTGCTTCGTTGCTATATTGCCTAGATATCATGTGAGGTGAGTATCTATGCACAAAGTGAGTCCGGTTATTTTTAGGAGTAACCAGCTCCAAATCAACTACTCATCAGCTGGGAACACAATCCCTGCTTTTAATCGCGCTTCCGTTTGGATCTTCATCGTGATCAAACTAATGTCTAACATGTCATCGATCTCATCCAATTTCACATTGTCAAGCAGATCAACAAAACGGACAAATTCGTGATACATCCGGTGCTTCCCCTCTGAGAAATCGTAAACTTCTTCCTCTTTATCACCGTTCAACGCAAACGTATACCCACCCATCACATTCGCCGGCGTGGTCATGCGAATGAAGCCCTCATCCCCTTGAATCGTCGTCGAAATTGGCGCCTTGCAATCTTTCGCCCCAATGCAAACACATTTAAACGACCCGTAGTCAAGGGTTAAAATGCCTGACGTATCAATCCCCCTCGTAATATTGGCTTGATAATCAACCGCTAACGGTTCACCAAACAAAGCAACGACAAAGTTGATGTTATAAATGTTCAAATCCATCAAAGCGCCACCTGACATCTCCGGGTTAAACGCCGGCATCACATCGCCTTCCTTAAACGCGTTATAGCGTGACGAATACTGCGAATAATTCGCACTCACGATCTTAACCTGTCCAAGCTCAGCTAGCTTTTCTTTAATGCCTGCCATGTTCGGGTTATAATGCGTGCTCACCGCTTCAATCATGAGAACGTCTTTCTCTTTCGCCAAGGCGACGAGCTCTTCTAATTCTCTCAGGTTTGAAGTAAACGGCTTTTCACAGATGACATGCTTCCCTGCTTCAATGGCTTTTTTGCTGAACATGAAGTGCAGATGGTTAGGCACTGCCACGTAAATCACTTCTACTTCGTCATCGGTAAACAAGTCATCGCTGTTGGTGTAATATCTTTTAATACCAGCTTTTTCGCAGAATTGCTTTAACTTGTCTTCCTCTTCTGGTGTTGCACTGATGGCTATTAATTCCATACCTGCTACTTCGTGCGCAAAGGTTAAGAAATCATAGACAATCATCCCGGCTCCAATAATACCAACTCTCATTATTTAGCCTCCTTTGCCGCTTCCACACCAGCTTCAATGATTTCTAAAACCGCAACGGTTTCTTCGTCTTTGATGATTTTTTCAGCCTTACCAGCTAACACATCTCTGATGTTATCGTAGATAATCCCATAATCACCCACAACAATTGGCACTTTTTCATTCACTTCGTTACCATCATCGTCGATGTACGATAACGTGCCTGCCAACGCTTCTGGGTACGGGTCAAACGAAACAACTCTTGGCCCTGGTGGGTGTACCTCGTCTGAAATTTTCCCGAGATCTGGTACAAGGAAGCTCCCTTTTTTCCCGTGCAGAATGAATTTCGGGTATTTAATTTTAACGAAAAAGCTCGTTTTCACGATGACTTTAAAGCCGTTATCGTAGTAGAAATCAATGTCCGTATAATCATCTGCTAAGCCTGGGTTGTCAATGCTGCGACAATCGTAATGTACACGATTTGGAATGCCGAATTGACCAATGATTTGATCGATCGGGTGAATTTGCAAACCGAATAACAGTCCCATGCGCTTATTATGTTCCATCCCTGGTCGGTAATAATCGTAATGCGACTCGAGCTCCACCAAATCTCCCAATACACCCGATTCAATGACTTGTCTGAGCGTCCGCATATCAGGGTCATAGCGGCGGTTGTTATTTGACATCACAAGCAGGCCTTTTTCTTTCGCTATCGCAAAGACTTCTTTCGCTTCTTGTGACGTTAACGCCAATGGCTTTTCGACTAAAACGTTTTTGCCGTGTTCTAGCGCCTGCATGGTATAAGCCACATGAAACGCGTCTGGTGAGTTAATCACAATTAAATTCACTTCTTCGTCGGTCATGACTTCATCGATATCCGTGGTAAACGTAATGTCCGGGTACCACGTTTCTCTTTCTTGCTCCTCTGCGGTTTCACGATCTTCAGCTCTGCGGTAAATGTATTTAACATTGATATAATCAGTACGTCTTTCTACATACGGCAGGTGATAGCGCACAACGCTATTTCCAAATCCGATATAAGCTACTGTTAACATAGTTTCACCCTCTTTTAATAGTCTATATTGTTATCTAAATCTTCCCCGTTGCTTTTTATTACTTTCTGATACCAATAAAAAGACTTCTTTTTGTAGCGGTTCAAATCTTTTAAATCGTCCGTTGTGCGATTGACGTATAGGAAGCCGTAACGCTTGCGCATTTCTTTGTGGCTACTTAAAAAGTCGATTGGTGACCACGCTAAATAACCCATCAGATTAACGCCGTCTTCTTCGACGCTACGTTTAATGCTTTTGATATGCATCTGATAATAGTCGATTCTTTCGTCGTCATACACTTTCTCATCGACCAACGGCTCGTCAATGCCAATGCCGTTCTCCACGATAAAGAGCGGCTTTTTGTATCGCTCGTGCATGTCGATCAGCGCCAACCGTAAGCCTTCAGGGTCCTTGTTCCAACCCCATTCATTCGCGTCGTAATGCGGATTCTTCAACCTTCGATCGTCTTGCATAATCGCATCTTCTTGTGCCGTAATGTCGTCATAAGGAATGTTTTCAAAAATGCCTGCAACGTTGGTCCGGTAATAAGAAAGTGCTAAGTAATCTAGTTTTTTAGACGCTGTGTGAATGACCTGATGTTCCGCTTCACTGGCTTGCAGTATCACGTTTCGTTTAGCCATATAATTATGAAAATAACTAGGTAGCTCGCCCGAAGTCATAATATCCATCGGCAGGTAATTGTGCATGTTGTTACGGAACTGCGTCGCCCACAAATCTTCTGAGCGCGTCGATTGCGGGTTAAACGGACAATGACCCAACATTCCCGCTACCCAAGCTTTTGAATCCGCCGCTTTAATGACTTCCACCGCTTTTGCGTGCGCAACCGCCGCATTAAACGTCAGTTGACTAAAAAACGTCGGATAGTCCATGTCCGCTGGTTGTTCACACCCTGACACTAAATACGGCAAGCCTGACACGAGGTTGATCTCGTTATACGTAATCCAATATTTCACTTTTCCTTTTAAGCGATTCACGACATCCCCGACGTGTTTCGCATAAAAATCAATCACTTCTTTTGACATGAAGCCGTTATACTTCACGCGCAAATGATCCGGCATATCAAAATGAACCAACGAAACAACAGGTTCAATGCCTGCTTCTAATAAACAATCAATCATGGATTCGTAAAAATCCAACCCCTCTTCATTCGGCGCTTCTTCATCTCCTAACGGTTGTACGCGTGACCACACCACTGAAAAGCGATAAGCTTTAAATCCCATCTCTTTCATGTAGGAAATATCTTCTTTATAGCGATGATAATGATCACTTGCAACGCTTGTGTCACAAAACATCGGCGGAATCCCCGGTTCGGGCGTCACCGTTAGCGTGTCATACACATTCAATCCTTTACCGCCACTGAGATAACCGCCTTCTGCCTGGACATTGCTGAGCGCTGCCCCCCATAAAAAATTGTCCGACAATTTATTCTTCATCTCTTATTCACCTCTAGTTGTCATCATGACTGTCATCTTTCCATCAAAAATCACTTCTGTTTTAGTTGGGATTAAGAAATTGCTGCCTACTGTCACCGCTGTCCCGGCCACTTCACCTGTTCCGGCAATCACGGTCGCTAATTGATAGTTGTCATCTTGAAATGTCTGTTTACCATTAATCTCTAACTTTGCAACGGTAAAAGAATCGTTAGTGATGTAGGTGGTTTTATTTCCTTCTACAACCCGCGTGTCCGTGTTTTTAATCTCACCGTACGACACACATGCGAGTGCTTGCTCCACATGTAACTCACGCTCGTTTCCTTCATCGTCTTTACGGTGATAATCAAAAAAGCGATAAGTGATGTCTGTCGCTTGTTGGATTTCATACACAATGCTTCCTTTTTGCAAAGCATGAAGAATGCCAGCCGGTAAATAAACAAAGTCGTTCTGCTTCACTGGTAGATAATCTATCAACTGTTCCCACTGCTCTTTTTTGATGTAAGTATCCATGTCTTCGGGATCTTTTGCATGATGACCGTAAACAATTTGACCACTCGTTGGTGGTTCCATAAAATACCAAGCTTCATTTTTTCCCATTGAAAAACCGATTTTTTGTGCTTGAACCGCATCAGGATGAACCTGAATGCTTAGATCATCCTCTGGCGCAACCAAAGAGATAATCAAAGGAAATTCACCTTTTTTATGCCCAAACAATGCTTGGTTTTCTTCCCATAACTGATGTAACGTTTTTCCGTTATAAGGCGCAGTTAAACAAAGGTTTGACGCTTCAGCCAAACCACTAAACGCCCACGCTTGCCCCACCGAACCAGGAAAATCATCGTATCCGAAATAGTGTTTAACGTGATTTTTTCCCCACACTGCGATCCTTGGAATCGGCTTAAAAAATAACACACTCATATTTTCCCAGCACCTCCTGCTTAAATCATAATAGGCAATTGCGAAACTCGAATGAATACCCCAGAATCCGAAATATTTCGCGAAATTGGTGTAAATGACACCAAGCACCCTAGTTATTTCGGGAAAATGGTGTATTTCGCAATTGCCTCTAAATCATAAACATGGCAAACAAAGCAACAAGTGCTGTGATCGCAGATAGAACCGTCGCCGCTTTCGTTAAGCCTGGCCTTATTTCTGATTCATTCTGCAACTGATACAAACGATTCACTTGCCTTGCTTTGCGACTATGATAAGAGGATAACAAGGCAATTAACAAAATGGCAATGCGCATGGGAAGACTCGTTCCCACGCCCCATTCAGGCGGATAAGGAAACGTTGCTAACGCAAACGCAAGAAGTGCTGTATAAAAAGCAGGTAAGACATACGGATTTCTCCTTTGTAATTCTTCTTTGCTCTCTGGCATCGCTTCAGCAGTCACTTCATCAATCCCTACTGTCGTTAACGCTACTTTCGTTCCGCATTCATGACAAAACTTCACTTTACTACTTAATTTTGTGCCACATTTTCGACAAAGCATGTCCATCACCCTCTAAACATTAATTGTTGTAAATTAATTAAAATCATCAAAATGCTCATCATCGTTTGTGCAATGATTAGTGAAACGTTCCCTTGTGCTTCGTTAACCATTTTTTTCTTTTCAAATCTTAACGCTAGTACTGACAGGCATAAAACCACTGCGTAGCAAATGATACTTAAAAGGGAAACTGTCGTATTGCCACCGAAAAGAAAGGTTGCAACACCGTCGAAGATAACCAATGTTAAAAAGAATAAGAGCAACCCTAAGGCGGCGAATGCATTTCTGTTCACCACTTCTTCTTTACTCGTTTCACCAGCAAGCGACAAAGACTTACCACAAGCGGTGCAATAGGCACGATCGGTTGGTTGTTGCTCTTGACAATACGAACAAGTTTTCATCTTTCATCATCTCCCACACATACGATTAATTAAGCCGGTGCTACTTCTGCTGCTGCTTTTACTGCTTCTTCCTCTTCTAAACGCGCTACTTCAGATTTTTCATATGCCTTCCAGAACGGATAGAACACAATTAACCCGATAAGGAAGTTAACGACAACAATCAAAGCTCCACCAATTGATCCACCAGGAGACAAGAACCCTAAAATCGGAGCCGGTGTCGCCCAAGGTAAGTTAATGTACATTCTACCCATGAAACCAATCTGCGTAGCTAGGTAAGTCAAAGCACCGGTTAGCGTGTGCGTTAAAATAAACGGAACGAATAAGAACGGGTTTAAAACGATTGGTAAACCGAACATCATAGGCTCAATAATTGAGAAGATCGCAGGCGGAAAACAAATCGCAGCTAGCGGCTTCAAATGCGGAATCTTTTTCGATGAACGGAACATGTAGAATAAAATTGGCCAACACGTTGATACCCATAACGATAAACGCCCTAGATTTGGTGTCCAAACGTTAGGTAAAGCATAACCTGCATCAAACGCGGCTACGTTCTCAATCAACCAAATGTTCGTTAACGGTCCAGTAACGGCACCTACAATGTTACAACCGTGTAACCCAAACATCCAGAATAACGACACTAAGAACTGAGCAATTGAGTAAACAAAGACGTTATCTGCACCCGCAAAGATTGGTAGCAAAACATCACCAATTAATTCCGGAACATTGATCCCAATTAACGTTCTAATTCCCCACGTGATCACTGCAATAAGGAAATAAGGGATAATCGCTGTAAAGCTATCTGAAATAGCTGGTGGCACTGAGTCTGGTAATTTAATGACAATGTTTTTCTTGAGACAGAAATCAATCACATTAACTGCAATCGCCGTCGCAAGAATCGCCGTGATAACACCCGGTCCACCCCAGAAATTCGTCGGTAGTGCATTCACACCTTCTGTCGTTTGAGCAAAGGCATTGAAGTTCAACAAGATAAAGGCAAAAAATGTCCCGACGGCACCCGTTGTTTTATTAAAGCCTTTAATATGCGCATACTCACTTCCCATTGCAATCGCCATATAAACCGCCATGATTCCCATCGACAAGTTGTTTACTAATACGATGTCCCCAGCGATTGGTCGCATGAAAGGTAACAATGCTGTTTCTGTTAGCCCTCCATCAGAACTTAATAAAAATAAAATTAAGAAGATCGAACCAACCATCGTAATCCCGACCGAAGCTACCATACCATTTGTAATTGCGCGAACAAACGGAATTTGACCAAAATGCGTCATAGGTCCTGCCAATTTATCGACATTATCCATGAGTTTATCCATAAAGGACTTTCTTTCTGTAGACATATCTACCACTCCTTGTTGTTATTTGAGAAGCGTTTTCTTCTCACACGTTTATTATAGGTTGAGATCTTTTCATTGTCTATATGAGCATCTGTCATATATTGTTGCATTAGCTTACATGTTTAACCCTCACGCTTTGTGTTATAATAAACTATAAAGTAGACAAGGAAAAATATCAGACACTATTAGCAGTATACGACTAGGAGTGATGCTTTTATGCATTTAACAAGAAAGAAGGTCCAGATCATCAGGCTATTATTGTCTTCACCGACGTTTGTTTCTTCGTATGCGCTCGAACAACATACAGGCATTCATCACCGCATCATTCGTGAAGAAATAAAGCAAATTAGAAAATGGTTAAAGCCGTTAGAAATCTCCATCATTTCGAAGGCATCTAAAGGCTATTCCATTAGCTCAGCCTCGCCTCATTCATTGGAAGCTTTAGAGCAAGAAATCGAGCAATTTGAGAAAAATTACCGTAAAAAAACGCCCAATTTACCGGTTGAGCGTGAGTTTTATATTATCCATCGCTTATTAACGACTAGAGATTTTATCAAAATTGATACCTTGGCAGAAGAGTTATTTACTAGTCGATCTTCCATCTCAAATACGCTAAAGCTAGTGCGAAAGACCTTGCAAAAAAGCAATTTAGTCATTAATCAAAAGCCAAACTATGGCCTTAAAATTTACGGTGAAGAAGTCGATTGTCGTAAACCTTTGGTCGACGTATATTTTGCTACATTTACGGAGCGATCTGCCTTTTATGATTTGCTGAAATACGAAGAAACGCACAATCCGATTATTGAATCCGTCATCATTCAAATTATTGAAGACCATAATATTAGCATCTCTGACATTTCAATCTGTGATCTTTTGTTATGCATTTCAGCGAGTGTTTTGCGCATGCGGCTTGGGTTTTATTTGAAAGAAGTCGACGATATTTCCGATATCAAAGACTCAATTGAATTCGCCGCTGCTAAAGAAATTGCTAACACGTTGGAAGTGCATTTGGACGTTGCTATCCCAGAGGAAGAGATTTCTCAGTTAGGGATTGAACTCATTAGTAAGCGAGCTTCGGCGAATGCCACTCATTATCAATACGAAAGAGCTAGTTACCTGACTAAAGCAGCGCTCGAAAAAATAAACGACACCGCTTGCATTGATTTGAGGGGACATCAAGTATTGTTTGAAGAATTGACCGATTACATTCAAGGTGTTTTGTTGCGCCAGCGCTTTAATACGAAGTTACGTAGTCCACTCTTCCGAGATGTCAAGCAAAAACACCCACTCAGCTATGCCCTTGCTGATATGATTTCGGAAGTTTTTGTTAAGGAAAAACATTATCCGCTTTCGTTAAGTGAGCTCAGCTATTTTACCATTATTTTAAACACGACGCTTCAGCGAAATTTGTTAACCAAAAGAAACGTTCTTTTGATTAGTGGGTTGAGCCCCGCTACAACGCAATTGATTATGTGGCAAATCAATTATCGCTTTGGTAATGAGATTATTATCTCCGATGCCACACAATATCATCGTCTGCGACATCTCGATTTAAACGAGTATGACTTCATTGTCTCAACGTTGCCGATTCACACCACTTTACAGATTCCTACGCTTCATATTAACCCGATCATAGAAGACGATGACTTTAATAAAATTAGCAAATATTTAGCACAGAACTTTCCGCATCAAAACTTGAGCTTATACTCCAATCCAAATTTGTTCGCCACGCAGTTACGTCTTAGTGAAAAAGCGGAGATCTTACCCGCATTTTATACGTTGCTGAAAGAAAATCTGATTTTGCAAGATGATTCCGTTAAAAACACTTTAAATAAAAGCCAAGGCATCTCCGTGCACGAATACGATCATTTGGTCACGGTGATCCGATATAACCGACCAATCAATAATAACAGCACGATCGCTACCATCATCAACCAACAACCCATTCAAGGCGACGAAAAGCCAGCACAGATTTTCATTTTTATTGCGTTTAAAAGCACCGATGAACACTTGGCCACTGCGATGACAAACACGTTTATTCAACTCTCCAGACAGGAAGTGTTGGTGCAGACCTTGCTCGCGATGCCAACGTATCAAAACTTTATCCAAATTCTGGAATCGATTACTGAGAATTAGGGTTTAAAAAGGGACAGCTCATTTGCGGGCTGTCCCTTTATCTTTTCCTTTATCTAACGCGACATTTTATTCCATGGTACTCAAATATTCGTTGGTGCTCTGCTAAATCCTCGCTATGCAACTGTGGCAGGTCAAGCAACGCGTAATCTTTGCCCAAGTATTCGTATTTTTTCTCTCCGAATTGGTGAAACGGGAGCAATTCAACTTGGTGAATGTCGTGTTCTTTCAACAACTTTGCAAAGCCAGATGCGTCTTCAAGGGTATCGTTATAGTTCGGAATAATCGGGATGCGCACCAGTAGGTTCGGATGAAGCGTCGCTGCTGTGGCTAAGTTCGCTAAGATTAGTTCGTTAGACACCCCGGTTCCCGCTGCGTGGCGTGTATTGTCATAGTGCTTCACATCGAAGAAGAGTAAGTCAACGTGGGTCATGAACTCAGCGAAGACAGCCGGGCTTGTATAACCGGTTGTTTCACAAGCTGTATGGATATTATTTGCTTTTAGTTGCTTTAACAGCTCCGTGGCAAATCCCGCCTGTGCCAGCACTTCACCGCCCGACAACGTCACCCCGCCACCGGACTCTTCGTAAAAGTCGATATCTTTCATCACTTCGTCTAAGATCGCATCTAGCGTTTTGTATTCGCCCACTGTGATTTCCGCTTTTTTCACCGGATCCCACATCAGTTCGGGCTGCAACTTAAACGATTCCGGGTTCGCGCACCACTTGCAACGCAGCGGGCAGCCCTTGAAAAAGACAACCGTCCGAATCCCCGGTCCGTCATGCAAGCTGAATTTCTGAATATTAAAGACACATGCTTTCATCGCTGATGCCTCCCGTTTATTTTTTATGCTCCCCTAAGAAATCAAAATAGAAAATGACCTCAATAACCCCGTTTTGCGCACTTTAGGGTCAGTCGGCAGCTCATTCACCCCCTACAAATCGCTCACCGTCACCCCAGCCCCGTGCACGGCTTCCCAATCTGCCGTGAAATCAGCGACCGCTGCACCAATGACCGACATCGACAGCGCCGCATCCAAAATATCCACGCCCATTGTCGCCGCCTGCGCCCCGCATTCCAACGCGGCATTCACCTGTCCCACGTTTTTAAAACTCGCCGCCAGAATCTTCGTCCCACTTCCAACACGCGCGATTTCACGCGCCATTTCCGTGATCGCAGCCCGCGGGTCAATATTCTGGTTCTCCATGCGGTTAAAGTACGGCGCAATATAATCCGCCCCCGCCGCGATGGCCAGATACGCTTGGAACTTCGTGTAGATCGCCGTTGCGGTCAGGTTGACACCATCAGCTTTTAACACCTTCATCGCCTTCAAACCTTGCTCGCTCACCGGCACTTTGACATAAACGTCCTCACCGATATTCGCCAAAATCGCCCGTGCATCCGCCACGATCCCCTCAAAATCAGCCGCTACAACTTGCACATGCAACGATGCCTCGCTGCCAATGATCGCGCGTATTGCTCGCATATGAGCATAAAAATCAACCGCACCCTCCCGCTTCAAAATCGACGGATTACTCGTCACCCCCGCCAACGGAATAATCGTACGATACTTCCTTATTTCATCCAAATTAGCTGTATCCAACATAAACTCCATCACGTCTCACTCGCTCTCATCTAAGTATTTTTTTGCTGTAACCCTTATAACACATGCTCCGTCCGATTAATGATATCGTCCTGCGTCGTCTTCGATAAAACATTAAAGAAAGCAGAATAACCAGCGACCCGTACCACCAAGTCACGATGCTTCTCAGGGTGCTTCTGCGCTTCCAAAAGCATTTCGCGTGAAACGACGTTGTACTGAATGTGATACCCGTGCAGGCGATTAAAGAACGTGCGCACCAGTGCAATCAACTTCATGCGGTCCTCTTCTTTAGCTAACACTTGCGGCGTCACTTTCTGGTTCAGCAGTACCCCGCCGGTAATGTCCTTCGTCGGCAATTTCGATACCGTCTTCAGCACGGCCGTCGGCCCGTTTTTATCCCTGTTATGCGACGGTGAACAGCCTTCTGCTAAAGGTGTCTCCGCTTTTCGGCCGTCTGGCGTTGCCATCGTGCTGCGCCCTTGCCCCACGTTTGCCGAAATCGATGACGTTCCCGCGTAGCGCGTTCCACCGATCGGCCCACGACCGAAACGGGTATTCGGGTATTTCACGACTTCATCGATGTAGCTGCGGTAAGCATCAACGGCTAGCTGATCGACGTAATCGTCGTCGTTCCCGTATTTCGGAGCGTCGTTTACCAACAGCTTTCTGATCGCCTCACCCTCGACACCTTCGAAATTATTATTCAAAGCGTCCCATAATTGCACAGATGTAAAGCGCTCTTCTTCAAACACCAGTTTTTTTATTGCCGCCAATGAATCAGCTAGGTTAGCTATCCCGACTTGTAGACCGCTTATGAAATCATAAACCGCACCGCCCTCTTTGAGGGTTAACCCACGTCCGATACAATCTTCGGTTAAAGCTGAGCACAACACGTCCGGCACGTCTTGCTCCAGAACGAGGTCACAGCTGTTTTCGATGATCACACTATGACGCGTAAATTCGCGTATTACCTTGTCCCAAGCTTGCTCGACTTCTGCGTACGTTGTCATGTCTTTAAAATGCCCAACACCTTCGGCCAAGCGCGTCCCCGTCTTCGGATCCACTCCGTTGTTCATCGCAATTAGCAGTGTCTTCGGGAAATTAATAAAGCTCATCCCGGTACAACGATACCCCCATTTCCCTGGCACCGCCGTTTCCACGCAGCCGATCGCACTGTAATTATAAGCATCTTCTTCTGACACGCCACGTTCGATAAACGACGGAATAATAATCTCATCGCTATTAAATGCCGGCATCCCGAACCCAAGGCGCAACACCTCCACGCACTCCTTCATAAACTGATCATCCAGCCCTGCATGGTAGCGCACCGTCAAATTCGGCTGCGGCAACTTCGTTTGCGCCACACTTTTTAGGATTTGATACGACAACGCATTCACCGCATCCTTTTTATCCTTCGTCTGCCCGCCAATCGTCACGTTCTGATACAGCGGGCTCCCAGCACTAAACTGCGTGTGCGTCCAACTACGAATCTTATTAATCGTGAACGTCTTTAACCATAGATTAACTAACAATTCCGTCGCTTCATCCTCTGTGATAACCTTTTCTGCAATGTCTTTCAGGTAAAACGGGTACAGGAACTGATCCATCCTCCCATAAGAAAGTGAATGCCCATTAGACTCGATTTGCAGAATTAATTGAATCATCCAAATCGACTGAACGGCTTCGTGGAAGGTTTCCGCTTTGTGGTACGGGACTTTCTCGCAACGCATCGCCATCTCTCGTAGCTCCTTTTCACGCTTTGGATCAGTCTCCTTTTCCGCCATGTCGTGTGCAAGCTGCGCATAACGGTTAGAAAATGCCTTAACCGCATCGATGACAATTAAAATCGATTCGTAGAAATAAGATTTTTTCTGATTCTCAATGGTCGTAATGTCAAGTGATTCTAGCATTTCTCGAGTGCGTTGTTCAAATGATACCAGACCATGATTGATCACATCTTCATAACTAACCGCAATGTGCGCATCACCCGACGTAATGTTCCCTTCCGCTTTGATAATCCCTAAATCATAACACACCCGACTCTTCGGTGGAATCGCCGCAAGCCCACGCGCTTTTACCGTGTTGTTCTCCCAAAACGGCGCAATCTCTCTTAGCTGATCTTTCGTTTCTTCCGTGATATAAAACACATCGCCATCACGCTTATCAAATTCATCGAGCTCGTTGATGACCCAATCCATCGCATACTCCGGGAAGATTGGTGCAAAGCGATTCTCTTTCGCTTGATTCCCAGCAATCAACGTTTCATCCTCAATAAAGATGGTCATATTATCAAGGATGTTCTTTAACATGTAAGCTCGCTTTAACACAACCGGCTGATCCAAGTATTTCTTGTAACTCTCAGTTGTCAGCACAGCCCGCTCCGCACAAGCATAAGATTTAGCATCCAGCAAGTTCTCCCTAAACGCGTTCATTCTCTCAGTCAAATTTCCAAAATACGGTGTGTTCATATTCAACGCCTCCTGTTTTTGAAAGTTATATCACTTTCATTTGAAACTAATATAGCATTATTTTGCTTTCAAGTCAAGCATTTTTCGCGCAATTCGCAAAAAAACAGCTACCTCGTCAAAGATAGCTGTGCTTAAAAGGTTTATGTTGTTAAATAATCGTGACCGCAATCCCCTTTTCCTTCAAAAGCAGCCGATGCTCCTGCGAAATCCCTTCATCCGTGTAAACTTCCGCGACTTCGTCAAAGGTTAGCTCGGAAATAACGCCACGGGTCGTGAACTTGCTCGAATCGGTTAAGATAATGGTGTGCTCTGCAGAGGCTGCCATACTTCTCGAAGCGTCGCTTCTGGCCATGTCGCTGCCTGTGAATCCCCGATTCGTGTCAAAACCGTCAATGCCAATGAATAGTTTGTTAACAAAAAAATTCTTAGCGGATTGGTTTAACAATGGCCCGACATTTACCTGTGATTCTTTTTGGTAGTCACCACCGAGTAGGATGATTTTAGCTGATTCGGCTTTACGCACGTAGGAGGCGATGAAGCAGGAATTCGTGATGATCGTCACATCGCTTTTGTTAAAGGCCAACTCTTCTGCTAGCAAGGCGCACGTTGAGCCGGATTCGATCATGACCGTTTCGCCATCTTCGACTAATTCAGCAGCGGCTCGTGCGATTTTCCGTTTTAAATCGTAGTTTTTAGATAAGCGGTAATTGATGTCGTCTTGGTTATTAATCACGGCAAATCCGTGCTGACGATGAATGATGCCACGCTGCTCTAATTTATCCAAATCTTTTCGGATGGTCACAGTCGACACCCCTAGCTGGGCGGCTAACTCGTTAACCTCAATTTTTTTCATGTTACTCACAGTTGCGATGATCGCTTCTTCTCTAGACATTGACAATCCCTCCTTGCTTTCATTTATCATATCACAATCAAATGAAAGTGACAAGAAAGAAATTGGCTTTCATTAGTAACTCGCTTTTCTTGTGAAAAATTAGCAACCAATATAAACGCCATGAAAAGTCAATGATTCGCAAAATAGTGTTGATTTTCACAAAAAAATTTGCTACAATATAAAAAGCAAATTAAAACTAAAATTTGTTCTCATTTTATTAGGAGGTTTTACTATGGAAAAAGCATTTGCAAGCCCGTCTCGTTACATTCAAGGAAAAGGTGTCTTGAAAACGGGAGTTAAGCACATCGAAAAATTAGGGAATAATGCCCTATTGCTGTGTGGAAATACAACTTGGAAGGTGGTGGGCGAGGCGTTTCATCAGATTTTATTGGACAGTGGTCTTTCGGTTACACGCGTGGCGTTTAATGGTGAGTCTTCGATGGAAGAGGTCAATCGCGTCACTGATATTTCGAAAGCAGCAGGCGTTGACGTTGTTTTAGGGCTAGGTGGTGGAAAAGTCATTGATACAGCGAAAGCCATTGCTGATAGCTTACAAGTACCGGTTGCCATTTTACCAACCATCGCCTCATCTGACGCTCCAACTTCGGCTTTATCTGTTATTTATACCGAAGATGGCACGTTCGAGCAGTATCTTTTCTACAAGAAAAACCCAGAGCTCGTCTTGATTGACACTGAGATTATTAGTAAGGCCCCAGTTAGGATGCTTGTTTCTGGTATTGCTGATGCCTTTGCTACTTGGGTGGAAGGGCGTGCTGTTCTTGAATCAAAGCAAACAACCATGGCTGGCGGTCATCCGACGCTCGCAGCCGCAGCCATTGCTCAAAAATGTGAAGAAGTTTTATTCGAGCATGGACTGCAAGCAGTTGAAGCCAACCAAGCTGGTATCGTCAACGACGCCTTAGAAGCGGTGGTTGAAGCTAACACGTTATTAAGTGGGATTGGTTTTGAAAGCTGTGGTCTTGCCGCTGCGCATTCGATTCATAATGGCTTCACCGCGCTACACGGCCCTATTCATGAGCTCACTCACGGAGAAAAGGTTGCTTATGGCATCCTAACTCAGCTCTTCCTTGAAAAGCGCTCGGAAGAAGAACTGAATAAATACATTCACTTCTTCCAAGCATTGGGGTTGCCAACAACGCTAGAAGAGCTAAAGCTAGCTGATGCTTCTCGCCACGATTTGTTACAAATCGGTCAGCAAGCAACTGCCGAGGGTGAAACCATTCACAACATGCCGTTTTCCGTTTCCGCAGCAGAAGTCGCTGACGCTTTAGAAGGCGTTAATCAGTACGTGCTCAGCCTAGCGCGTAAATAATCCCAACAGAAAAGCCACTGAAATTGCAAAAATGATTTTCGCAATTTCAGTGGCTTTTTGATTCCAGGCGGACTGATACTTTTCGCGAGATTTACTCGATTTTGTGATGGTTTTGACCAGCAGGCAAGGGCAGACCTTCATTTTTTCTCGAGATTCACTTGATTTTGTGACGGTTTTGGCTAGCAGCCAAGGGCAGACCTTCACTTTTTCGCGAGATTTACTCGATTTTATGACGGTTTTGGCTAGCAGGCAGGTAGTGTAAAATAGTATGTGTAAATAGAAAAGGAAGTCTCAATCTGTTAGAATAATGTTTGTCGAGAACAAAATTCACAGAAAAGAGGACTTCCTATGAATAATATTACCACAG
>WRAJ01000035.1 GCA_009780245.1 Turicibacter sp. | reverse complement strand
TCTAACTTTCAAACTGGTCAACCCCGATTTCTCATTGATGGCTTTCTATCAATTTCCAATTTTAGGTAATCTATGAGTAAGTAGTTTTATCATTTATAGATGAGTGTATGGCTCTAGCTGATGCTAACCAAAGCCCCGAATGCAATTGCGGAAGCAAATGTATTCGAGGCTTTGCGTTTCTGATAGTCTATGAATTAATTCAAAAAAATCCCTGTCAAAAATTTGCGAACCTCTCCCCTAGCTGGAATGGATTTGTAACATCAATTTTTACCACTAGTGATGGAAAGGTAACCGAGTTGCATAAATATTATTTAAAAACAAAGATAGCTTTACTCGTCCATCCTTCAAGTTAGTATATTGATTTTATTAGTTTAGGTGCAGGCTATATCGTCTACTTACTGTTATTACTGTAAATGATAAGCTCAAAGCTGTTTAACTTTCTTCTAACTTGTGATAAAATAGGAATTAGTACGTTATCCTTTATTTTTTAGTTCTATGGACTAGACAATTAAGGATGACTACATTGGATTTTTTTATGTAGGAGTGGGAGTATGGATTTTTCTAAACCAAAAGGAACTTATGATGTTTTACCTGTGGATTCGGGTAAATGGCAGTTTGTTGAGGACGTTGTGCGTGAAGTGGCGCGTGTTTACAACGCGCAGGAAATTAGAACACCGATCTTTGAATCGTCGGAGCTGTTTCATCGCTCAGCGGGTGAAACGAGTGATGTGGTCAGTAAAGAGACTTATGACTTTGAAGATCGGGGTAAGCGTCGCATGACACTGCGTCCAGAAGGGACTGCCGGTGTGGTGCGCAGTTTTGTTGAGAATAAATTGCACGTTAAAACTGGGCTGCAGAAGATGTTTTACGTGGGTCCGATGTTTCGTTATGAGCGTCAGCAAAAAGGACGCTACCGCCAGCACATGCAGTTTGGGGTAGAGGCATTTGGTAGTGACTCGCCGCTCGTTGACGTTGAAGTGATTGCGATGGCTTGTCTGGTTTTAGAAAAGCTAGGGCTTGATCAGAATGTTGTGGTTAAACTGAATTCTTTAGGTAGCAAGGAAAGTCGTGCGCTATACCGTGAGGCTTTGGTGAAGCACTTTACACCGCATCAAGAAATGCTTTGTTCGGATTGCCAAACACGCTTGGAGAAAAACCCACTGCGTATTTTAGATTGCAAACGCGATGCTAGCAGTGATGCGATGGCCGCAGCACCAGCGATGATTGATTACCTTGTTCCTGAAGACCTAGCTTATTTTGATGCGGTGAAAGCGGGGCTTGAGGCGGCTGGGATTAAATATGAGTACGATAGCAATTTAGTACGTGGCTTTGATTATTACACGCACACGATTTTTGAGGTTCAGGCGGATATTCCTGGCTTTGGTGCACAGACGACCCTTTGCGGTGGTGGGCGCTATGACGGGTTAGTTGAAGAAGTAGGCGGACCTTTCACACCTGGTTTGGGGTTTGGGATGGGGCTTGAGCGTGTGTTGTTGGCACTGGAAGCGATTGGTTCGTCGCAAGGAGAAGATCAGGGGATTGATTTGTTTTTCTTACCGATGGGCGAAGCGGCGCAGATGATGACGGCGGAAGTGATGCGTGGGTGTCGCGGGTCGGGTGTATCGTGTGAGGCGGATTTTTCACAGCGCAAGTTGAAGGCGAGGTTCAAACTAGCGGATGATGCACAGGCGCGTTATACGATTGTGGTCGGTGACGACGAGGTGGCTAGCCGTGAGTTGAATGTAAAAGATGCGGTGACCGGTGAGCAGACAGTTGTTCAAGTGGATGAACTAGTGAAATTTTGTGAATAAATTAAAGGAGTGATTGACATGTTAGTAGTAACAACACCGTTTTTAGAAGGAAGAAGAATTGTAGCGTACAAAGGGCCTGTGTTTGCACAGGTAGCAGAAGGGGCCGGCTTTGGACGTGGATTAAGTGCAGCGTTTCGCGCGTTTGCTTCTGGTCGTTCAAGTATGCACGAAGATATGATCAAGCAAACTAGAGAAGTGGCGATGCAGGAGATCATGGAAGAGGCACGAAGACTTGGTGCTAACGCGATTGTTGGCTTGACCATGGATTATGAAACGATGGGGCAAGATGCGATTTTAGTTTTTAAAGGCACAGGGACCGCGGTAGTGGTGGAGTAGATCATTAGATAGAGAGGTTTAAGGATGAAACGAACACACAATAATGGACAGTTGAGAATTGAGAATGTGGGGGAAGAGGTTTGCTTGAAAGGGTGGGTGGCGAAGACGCGCGATTTAGGTGGGCTGGTTTTTATCGATTTGAGGGATCGTTATGGGATTACTCAGTTAATGGTGAACCCGGAAACAGCTGATGAACAAGTTGCTAGGGTTGCAGAAGCACTAAGAAATGAATATGTGGTTGAACTTGTCGGAACGGTAATTGAGCGTGAAAGTAAAAACGCTCAGATGCCAACGGGGGATATTGAGATTGAGGTGACGGCGATTCATTTGTTGTCGAAGGCTGAAACGACGCCGTTAATTATTGCGGATGCGACGGATGCGTTGGAAGATACGCGATTGAAGTATCGTTATTTGGATTTGCGCCGACCGGTGATGCAAAAGACGTTTATGTTGCGTCATCAGATGATTTCTAATTTCCGTGCGTTTTTAGATCAGCATGATTTTATTGATGTGGAGACGCCGATGCTCACGAAAGCAACGCCAGAAGGGGCACGTGATTATTTAGTGCCGAGTCGTGTGCACCCAGGGGAGTTTTATGCGCTGCCACAGTCGCCGCAGATTTTTAAGCAGTTGTTAATGGTGGCAGGCTTTGAGCGTTATTACCAAGTGGCGCGTTGTTTTCGTGATGAGGATTTGAGGCCGGATCGTCAGCCAGAGTTTACGCAGTTGGACGTTGAGACTTCGTTTATGAGCCAGGAAGAGATTATGGCGATGGCTGAGGAGATGATTAAGAAGATGATGCGCGAAGTCGTTGGCGTCACGGTGGATTATGATTTCCCGGTGATGCCGTATGCGGAGGCGATGGCGCGTTATGGATCGGATAAGCCGGATACGCGTTTTGAGATGGAGCTAGTGGCTTTGAACGATGCGGTGGCTGATTGTGGGTTTGGCGTTTTTGCTGATACGGTTAAGAATGGTGGTATGGTGAAGGCGCTTACCGTGAAAGGCGCTGCAGATAAATTTTCGCGTAAAGACATTGATAAGCTGACGGACTTTGTGAAGAAGTATAAGGCGAAAGGCCTTGCTTGGATTAAAGTGGCAGAAGAGGGGTGGACCGGGCCGATTGCGAAGTTTTTTGAGGAGTCGGACGTTGAACAGGTCAATGCGGCTACTGGGGCTGAAGCGGGAGACTTGCTATTGTTTGTTGCAGATAAAAAAGAAGTGGTTGAAAATAGTTTAGGGATGCTACGCGCTCATTTGGGGAAAGAGCTTGGATTGATTGATGAGTCGAAGTTTAATTTCTTGTGGATTGTGGATTGGCCGTTGTTTGAGTACGATGAGGAAGCGGGGCGTTATTTTGCGGCGCACCACCCGTTTACGATGCCGGCGGAACAGGATGTGGCTACTTTTGATACGAATCCTAGTGCTGCGTTGGCGCAAGCGTATGATGTTGTGTTGAACGGTTATGAAGTCGGTGGTGGTTCTATCCGAATTTATGACCCGGAAATTCAAGCACGCATGTTCAAAACGCTTGGTTTTTCGGAAGCGGATCAGCAGGAGCAATTTGGCTTTTTAATTGAAGCTTTGAAGTATGGAACGCCACCACATGGCGGGATTGCGTTAGGTCTTGATCGCTGGGCAATGATTTTAACCGGGACTGAAAGTATTCGTGATGTGATTGCGTTCCCGAAAACCAATTCAGCGTCGTGCTTAATGACGTCTGCGCCGAGTATGGCGAGTGCGGAGCAGCTGGAGGAATTGAGTATTAGATCGGTTGCGGAGAAAAAAGAAGATGCTTAATGGTGATATAACTTTACTATAACAAAAGTTTTACAAAAGAGGTTTTTATGAAAACTAAAACATTCACAGTCCATTCACCTGCCGAAACCATGGCAATTGCGCAAAAACTAGGGTCAGTTTTATCGGCTGGCTCTGTTTTGACGTTGGAGGGGGATTTGGCAGCTGGGAAGACGACGTTTGCTAAGGGGTTAGCCGTTGGGGTAGGGATCTCGGATGTCATTGATAGTCCGACGTTTGCGATTGTTAAGGAATATGATGGTGGCCGGCTTCCACTCTTTCATATGGACGTGTATCGGCTGGATGGGGATTCTGACGTTGAGTTTGTGTTGGAGTACTTTGACCGTGGTGGTGTGTGTGTCATTGAATGGGCATCGAACATTGCCGCTGATTTACCGGATCAACGAATCGATGTTAGGATTGAGCGGCTTGATGGAGAGGGTCGTGAAATAAGCATTTTTGGTTTTAACTTCAAGGAGGAGGAAATGGACCATGTTAATGTTAGCGATTGATACGAGTACGAAAGTTTTATCATTGGCGCTTGTGCGTTATGTGAACGAGGAGCATGAGCTTTTGGGGCATGTTGATGAACAGACACAAAATAACCAATCGGAAATTTTGATGTCGCGAATTGAGCAATTGTTGCAAGAATGCGGGGTGACGCCAGCCGATTTAGATCGGATTGGTGTGGCGGTGGGGCCTGGTTCTTACACGGGTGTGCGTGTGGGCGTTACGGCTGCGAAGAGTTTAGGTTATGCTTTAGGGATTCCGGTGACGCCAGTTTCTAGTTTGCAGGTGATGATTTGGGTTGAAAGCGATGCTGATGTGCGTGTGCCGATGATGGATGCGCGTCGCGGGACTGTTTTTGCTGCTGCGTATTATGCTTGGGGCGATTTGATTGTGCCTGAGGGGCATTACGAGATTGAAGCGTTTATTGAAAAGGTGCTTGTGACAACGGGTCATGATCAGATTGCTTTTATCGGGGATGGTGCGCTGGCTCATAAGGAGCGTTTGGTTTCGATTTCACCGAAATGGGTGGAGGTGCATGCCGAGGAAGCGTTATCTTCAGGGAAAGCAGAAGCTGTGGCTTTTTACACGGCTTTTGAGGAAGAATTTCCACCGCTGGCAAACACCCACGATTTGAAGCCTAATTATTTACGTAAGACGGAAGCGGAGATGAATGCGGGTGTCTGAGCGAATTGAGATTGAGCAGGGATTTATCGCGTTTATTCAGGTGGCAGATTTCGCAGACATTCACGATGTGGAAGTGTTGCCTGAACGTCGCGGGCAAGGCTATGGAGCGGCATTGTTGCGATTGTTTTTGACTGAGATGAAACGCCGCGGTGTTTCGACTGTGACGTTGGAGGTCCGTGTTGATAATGCGGTTGCCATTAGCTTGTATGAAAAATTCGGATTTGAGCGGGTGGCTGTGCGCAAGGGGTACTATCAAGGCGTGGACGGTTGGTTGATGAAGCTTGACAAAAGTGAAAATTTAAGACAAAATTAAAGTACACTTTATTTTTTCATAAAAATCAGCAGCATAATTGCCTAGTTGAAGGGCAAAGCACCAAATCACTGCAAAGCTCAAATGACGAGTGCTGCAGTGATTTTTCTATTGTTTCCACGAAACGGAAGTCAAAAGGTGTAGATTTTTGCTAGTGGGGCACGCTATAATAATGGCATAAAGCGTGTTTTGATGCGCTTTGAAAAGGGAGGTGAACCGTGTTGAACTTAACGCAGCGACAGATTCAAATGATCAAGCGACTCTTTAGCGAGGAAGCGTTTGTCACTTCTCGTTATTTGAGCGACATTTATCGCGTCAGCACGCGTTCTATTCGTTATGACTTGGATACGATTGAATACCACCTCGAAAAGCAAGGGTTAAAACTAATCAGAGATCGGACGAATGGCATCAGCATTGAGGGCAGTGAAAAAAGGAAAGCAGCGTTTTTATTACTCCTAGAAAATGACGATAGCAACATTAATTTCCCTTATCTCATCGCCATCGAGTTACTACTTCAATCAAAGTCCACGGTGCAAAAACTAGCCGAGCAACTATCTGTGAGTCGAAACAAAATCATTCAATCTTTGCCCAAGGTTGAGCATATTTTGTCTACTGTTGGCGTAACCTTAGATAAGCGCCCTTCGATCGGGATGCACATTGGAGGTGCTGAAAACCGAATCAGAATGGCTAAATTTAAGCTAAATCCCCTCATTTCAACGGATTTAGAAAATTACTTTTCAAAAAGATTATCTCAGCACAATGAAGAAAAAATCACGCAAGCCATCGCCAACTATCAAACCGCAACCGGCATGGGATTTAGTGACCAAGGCGTTAAAGAACTTGTGTTAACCCTTTGCTACCAGCAACTGCGCATTAGCCAAGGCCATCTCATCACTTATTCTTACGAAGAAACAAAAGCGGCGATTCTTTCTGAAGAATTCGAAACGATCATCGCCTGTTTCAAGCAGGTGAAATTAGAGCTTAGCGTGGAAGAAGGCATCTTTGTGTTGCATCAAATTCGAAACACGCAAATGGTCTACTTACCGGAAGAAAAAAAAGAAGGCGTTGTTCATCCGGATGCTGATGCGTTAACGCGCGAATTTGCCCTGCTTGTCAGCGAGCGTCTGGGCATCGATTTCCTAGGAAATATTAGCTTTTTGAATGGTTTGAAGTTGCATCTGAACGTGGCCTTGCATCGCTTGCGATCGGGGCAGATCATTAAAAACCCGTTGACTGAGCAGATCAAATACAAGTATCGCTTTATTTTTGAAACGTGCAAGCAGATCTTATTGAAGTTAGAACACGATTACGACTTGAATTTCCCTGATGATGAGATTGCTTACGTGGCGATGCACGTGGGGGCTTGCTTTGAAATGTCTCAGCAGGCAGGCTTGATGCCAAAGGCGTTGGTGGTCTGTCATTCTGGGTTGGCAACGTCGAATTTACTGGCGACAAGATTGAAAGTCATGTTACCGGAACTTAGCATTTTAGGACCACTTGGCTTATCAGAATTAACGCCTGAGCTCGTCAGTGAGGTTGATTTTGTTATTTCGACCATCCCGTTTTCGCTCGCCTCGAAAGATTTAATATTAGTTAATCCACTATTGGGCATCGACGATGTTTTGGTGTTGAAAAAGCGGGTGATTAACATTGCGAGTAAGAAGCAGTTGTCTTATTTGATTTCGGAAACGCCTGAGAAGGTGTTGCAATTAGGGGACTTGTTGGCAGCGGATGCGCTCTTGTTGCAACGGTCGGTGGCGAATTGGCGATCGGCGATTGAGTTAGCAGCGAGGCCGTTGCTTGTGGCTGGTAGCATTAGCGATGATTATGTGCAGGCAATGATTGAGGCGGTTGAGAATTTCGGGCCGTACATGGTCTTTATTCAAGACATTGCGGTGGTGCACGCGGAGCCGAGTCGCGGGGTGTTGCAAGAGGGGTTGAGTGTTTTGACCCTTGAGGTGCCCATTGTGCTAGGGGACATGCAAGGTGTGCCGGTGAGTTGCTTTATTGTGTTGGCGACCGCTGAGAAAGAATCGCAGCTGTTTATGAAGCTGATTAGGCTACTTGATAACAAAGACAACGTGGCGAAGTTGCTCGCCAGTGCGTCGAAGGAAGACGTTTTGGGGATATCGAATGAATCATGATATAAAAAACCTTGAAAGGGGTGAGAAAATGTTAAGTATTAGTCGTATTAAAACAGGGGTGAAAGTTGCTAATTGGAAAGAAGCGATTAAAGCTGCTGGTGAAATATTAGTAGAGGTGGGTAGCAGTACCAAAGATTACGTCAATGCGATGATTAGTTCGGTTGAAGAATTAGGCCCTTATATCGTCATCACACCGCAAGTAGCTTTGGCGCATGCACGACCTAGTGACGCGGTTCTCCAAGCTGATATGAGTTTGGTAGTGTTAGAGGAAGCGGTCGAGTTTGGGTCAGAGGCGAACGATCCGGTTAAATTGGTGTTCGCGTTTTGTGCAACGGACAATGACAGTCATCTTGAACAGTTGGGGAAACTAGCGGCGAATTTAAATCCAGAGACGATTAATCAATTGGCAGGAGTAAGTAATGCTGAAGAGGCGGTCGCTATTTTAGGCGGATCGTAGATAAAGAAGAAGTTTACCCTAGAGGGGCTGATATAACGGGGGTAATAGGGAAATTTTACCCTAGAGGAGCTGATATAACGGGGGTAATGGGGAAATTTTACCCTAGACACCCCGATATAATGGGGTAATAGGGAATGTCGCAATGCTAACGAATGAATAAATAGATGAGGAAGAGGTGTTTGAAATGTCAAGGAAATTAAAGATTATCACGGCATGTGGGTTCGGTTTAGGCTCATCAATGCTGTTAAAAATGAAGGTAGAGGAAGTGCTTAAAAAGCACAGCATTGATGCAAAAGTTGAAACGTCGGACGTTGGTTCGGCACCATCGGCTGCGTGTGATGTAATTTTCACTTCGTATGAGTTGGGTGAGAAAATGAAGAGTCAAACCGAAACACCGATTGTGATGGTGAGAAATTTCATGGATACGGATGAGATTGAGAGTGCGGGATTGGGGGTTGTGAAGGGGTTGTTGGAGTAGTGGTTGAAGGCGTGATGCTTGGTGATTGAGGGTGTTTGGAAGTACCTTGTTAGGTTAGTAAATAATTGGAACAAAAAAGACAGAGGAGGAAATACATATGTTAGATTTTATCATTAATGATATTTTGAGGGAGCCGGCGATTTTCCTAGGTTTAATTGCTTTTGTTGGGCTGCTTATTCAAAAGAAAGAGTTCACTGATATTATTAGTGGCACGGTGAAGACGATCGTTGGGGTTGTGATTTTAGATGCCGGTGTTGGGATTTTGGTTGGGTCAATTTTACCGCTAGCGGGTGCATTTGGGGTAGTGTATGAGATGCCAGCTGAGTATTCGTTTGCACCTGAGGCGATGACGTACGGGATGGACACTTTCCTTTCGACTTATGGCACGCAGATCGGGATTGTGATGTTATCAGCGTTCTTGCTTAATCTAGTCATTGCTAGGTTTACGAAATGGAAGAACGTGTTCTTAACGGGTCACATGTTATTCTGGTTCCCGGTTGTGTTTTTAGCAGTTGGGATTAACGCGGGAATGTCTGGGAATGCGGTGTTGATTTTCGCTGGTATCGGAACCACGTTGTACATGGTGGTTAGTATGGCATTGATCCAGCCGTTAGTTAAGAAAGTAACGGGCTCGGATTCGTTCACGCTTGGTCACCCAACGGTTGGTCTATCGTTAATTGCCGCTTACGTTGGTAAATTAGCTGGTGATACTTCTAAGTCGACGGAAGATTTAAAGTTTCCGAAGCAATTTGAATTCTTACGTGAAATTACGATTACGTCAACGTTGGTTATTTTGATCGCTTACGTCACGATTGTGATCATCTTGACGATCCAAGGTCACTCAGCAGCAGAAGTATTGGGCGCTGGGAATAACGTCTTTATGAACGTGTTTATGCAGTCGATCACTTTCGGTGCTGGTTTAACGATTATGCTTCAAGGGGTTCGTATGATGTTAGCAGAAATTGTACCTGCGTTTAAAGGAATCTCGGATAAAGTCATTCCAAATGCGATTCCAGGTCTTGACTGCCCATTGATCTTCCCGTACGCACCAAATGCGGTGATTATCGGGTTTATCGTGTCAATGGTGACGTCAACGTTAACGCTGATCATCATTGGAACCACGGGTGCGTTCTCGTTCGTTATCCTGCCGCTGATCATCACGTGTTTCTTTGAAATTGGAACCGGTGCGGTATTCGCGAACGCAACGGGCGGGCTTAGAGGGGCGATCATTGGTTCTGCTGTAGCGGGGATTGCGATGATGATCTTCATGGGATTATCGTTACCGTTCTTCTCGGATACAATTGCAGACTGGATGCTCATCTTCGGTGGAAACGACTTCTCGATTCTCGGGGTGCTCGGTGGGTTTATTGCCCGTATATTTGGAGGTTAACTTAGATGGCAAATTACATTTCGGAATACTACAATAAACTACAAACGATGCAGAAAGAAGTCGTTGACAAGCAGCAAGAAAACATTGAAAAAGTGGGGAAACTCTTTGCAGAAACGATCAAAAACTCCGGGACACTCTGGGCGTTTGGGGCTTCACATGCCGGGATATTAGCAGAGGAATTGTTTTATCGGACAGGTGGTTTGGCATTAATCAACCCACTTTTCAGTCCAACCCTCATGCTTAACACGCGGCCTGCTACCGTTACGTCGCAAATGGAACGTCTTAATGGTTTTGGAAATGTTATTTTAAACGGTTCTGCGGCCAAAGCGGGCGATACGATCTTGCTGCATTCGGTCTCGGGGCGCAACACGGTTTCGATTGATATGGCGATTGCGGCAAAGGAAAAAGGGATGAACGTGGTGGTCATTACGAACATGGCGTATACGAAAGACGTCACGTCGCGCCATCCGTCTGGGAAAAATTTGTACGAGTTCGCCGATATTTTGATTGATAATCACGGTGAATTCGAGGATTCGAGCATGTTGCTAGACGGAATGAACCAAAAAATTGCGCCGACTTCTTCGGTGGTGGGGTGCATGATCGTGAACATGATCGTGATTAGCACGGTTGATAATTTGCTGAAATTGGGCATCGAACCGCCTGTGTTTAGAAGCGCAAACGTGGACGGCGGTGACGAAGCGAATAAAGTTATCTTCGAAAAATACAAAGCTAACATTCATTACATGTAACGTAGCTACAAAAAAATAGGCAAAAACAGACCTCCTTCGCATATGCTGTTAGTATGTCATACTAATCCCTGTTGGAAAGCGCCTAAGATTTGCGCGCTAATGTGCTGTTTTACAAGGAAACGAGGACGACGCGTACCGAAGAGGTACGTTAGGACGAGTTGACGCAGTAAAACAGTGCATTAGCCGCAAAGATAGGTGATTTCTAATAGGAATTAGTATTAGGAGGTTTTTTGCATGGAAACCAATTATCAAGGTCAATATTTTAATGCACAATATTTTTTTTGTTACGACCAATTGGAAATGGATCGACTGGCTGCGACGAGGAAGGATGAATTGCGTGGCGTGTGGGTGACGACCGTGAGGAACAACGATTTTCCAAGCCCGGCTGTCTTTAATGGTGAATTTCATCTGGAGCAGTTCAAAAAAGAATTCGCTGACATCCTAGCGACCTGCCGAAAGTTCAACTTGAATGCCTTGTTCTTCCAAGTCCGGCCGGAAGGCGATGCGTTCTACCCATCTGGGGTTAACCCGTGGAGTCAATATCTCACCGGTGAACAAGGCACTTCACCTGGTGTGCCCGGCTTCGACCCGCTTACCTATCTCATCACCGCCACACACCAGGCAGGCATGGAATTCCATGCCTGGTTGAACCCGTACCGCTTAACACCGTCGACCGGCAAGGCAAAAGATCGCAAAGCCGCTCTTGAATTTCTGAGCCCTTCGCACTACGCGCGCCGCCATCCGGATTGGGTCTACTTTTATCACGGACAACTGTTTTTGGATCCGGGCGTCCCGGCCGTGACCGAATTCATGGTTGCAACGGTTGATGAAATCTTAAACAATTATGCAGTAGACGCGATCCACTTAGACGATTTCTTCTACCCGTACCCGTACTTAAAAGACGGAAAAATGCACTATTTTTCGGACACGTCGCCGGATAAAAAAACGTATGAGAAGTACCGGACCGACGCTTCGCAGACGATTGAAAAATGGCGTGAAGCGAACATTAACGGACTGGTGTATCACCTACATCAAACGATACAGCGTTATAATCGCAGTACAGGGAAGTATGTGGAATTTGGCATTAGCCCGTTTGGCATTTGGGCAAGCGAAGAGGAAGCGATCGGCGGCTCGAAAACCTCGCCCGGGCAGCTATCGTCGCTCCAAGAATACGTGGACACGAAGCTGTGGATCGAAGCCGGCTGGATTGATTACATCGTTCCGCAAGTTTACTGGGCCTTTGATAACGAGCTCTCCCCGTTTGATGTCGTGGCGCAGTGGTGGAACGACGTCGTAGCGGGCACCGGTGTGAAACTTTACATTGGCTTGGGGCTCTATTTATACGAAGAAGATCAACTGTGGCAAGACCCAGAAGAAATTATCCAACAACTCAAATTTATCCGCCAGCTACCGAACGTCGATGGCTTTGTGTTTTTCACCTACCACAATTTAGTCACCAGCCTTGCGACCACAGCCCCGATGACGCATGCGCTAGAACTGCTAGAACGCGAAATATAAAGAATGATTCATCCCACAACCGTCCATACTAACCCATATACAGGAAAGTGACGGTGGAAAGCATGGAAGAATTAATGCAAAGGCGCTCCGACCTCGCGATTGAGGCGGTAGCACAATTTATTGGTGAAGCGAGTGGCGAGATAAAAGGGATCGTGAAGCAGGAAGAAACAGTTGATGAGCTAATCGTCACGTGTATCGATGTGTTAAAAGGTTACGAAAAGAAAATCGGTAAGAAAGCGGGGCGCTACCTTTCAATCGACACGTCTCAGCTAGGGCTCGACACGGCTGATAAACTCGAACAGACACGTAAAGTTTTTTCGACCGAACTGCAAAAACTACTCAGCTATAAAAAAATCAAAGACGACGCAACGTGCTTGATCATCGGGCTTGGAAACGAGCAAATTACCCCGGATGCGCTTGGCCCGATGACGGTTGATAACGTGATCGTCACACGGCATTTGTACGAAATGAACCTGATGGAACAGGATCCGGATTACCGTGAAGTCAGCGCCTTGGTTCCTGGGGTGATGGGGCTGACGGGGATTGAAACGTACGACATTATCGAGTCGGTCGTGAAAAAAGTGAAGCCTGACTTTCTGGTGGTCGTTGACGCCTTAGCTGCGCGCGCCGTTACGAGGGTTAACAAAATGATTCAAATGACCGATACAGGCATTTCGCCCGGAAGCGGAGTGGGCAATCGCCGCCGAAAAATCGACGAGGAGTCATTGGGAATTCCCGTCATTGCGATCGGCATCCCCACGGTTGTAGATGCGGTTTCTGTAACCCATGATACGATAGATTTACTCATTAAACACCTCGGGCGCTCACTGATGTCCCGGGAAGATGGTCGCCACGACTACAGCGTTTTGGACGATGAAAAGGGGGAAGACGTTGACCTAGAAGTATCAGATGCGAACGTGCGAAAAGAACTGCTAGGCAAAGTCGGCATGCTCAGCAAAGAGGAAAAACGGCAATTACTAGCGGAAGTGCTAACGCCAGCCGGGCACAATTTGATTGTCACGCCCAAGTCCATCGATTCAGAGATGGAAGACTTATCGAGGCTTATCTCAAATGCGTTAAACGTAGCGTTGCACCCGAGAATCGCGTTTAGCGCGTAATACTAACGATATAAAAAGTGAAGCTGTGCACATCAATCGCGATGTGCTTAGCTTCACTTTTGTTATTTTGGAATCTGATTCGTAATGATCCGATTAGCTGGTTTCGCTGATTTTTTATACAGCACAATCACGCGCCCGATGACTTGCACGACCTCGGCCTCAGCGTGCTGCGCGAGCACAACCGCGACCTCTTTTGGCGCGGCTAGGCAATTTTGCAACACCGACACTTTGATCAATTCACGTGCTTCCAGGGCTTTTAGGGTTGTATCCACAACGGTTTCAGTTACGATGTGTTTCCCGATTTGCACCACCGGCTGCAACTCGTGCGCCTGACTTCGTAAAAAACTTTTTTGCTTTCCTGTTAACATTTAAATACCTTCTTTCATCAAAACGGGCTAGTGCTAAAACCCAGCAATAATATCCCCACTTAACTTCTCAATCACGCGCTTTGCTAAATCCACCGCCGCCACGTAATCCTCGTAAGCGACGAACCCGTGATGGCTATGCACGTAACGCACCGGCACGCCAATCACCACGGTCGGAATCCCGTTTTCAGCGAGATGCAAAGCCCCCGCATTCGTGCCACCGCCACTACGAACCGCCTCTTGAACCGGAATATCAAACGCCTCCGCCACGTCTAACACAAACCGTTGGAAGCGCGGATTCGTGATCATTGTCACATCGAAATGGCGCAACATCGGCCCGCGTCGCATCCCACACTGAATGGCCTCTTCACCATAAAATGTATCGTCCGCCGGGCAACCTTCAAACACGATCGCCACGTCCGCATCCAAGCGATTCACCGCCGCCTTCGCTCCACGCAAACCGACCTCTTCTTGAGCAGAAAACGTTCCGATGATGTCAACCTCCGCACCACCGTTTGCCGTTTGATTCAACGTCTCGATTAAAGCCGCCACCCCAATCCGGCAATCAAAAGCCTTCCCGAGAAACAAATCGTTCGCCTCGTCGTAGCTACAAGTTACATTCGGCACCACCGGTGCAGCCACGGGAATTTTGAAGTTATTCTTAAGCTCATCTAGACTTCGCGCCCCAACATCGATGACCATCTGCTCCAAGCTCGGACCTTTGCTACGCTCAGCTTCACTCATAAAATGAGGCGGCTTCGCAGCCACAATCCCAGGAATGTAAGCACCGTCTTTCGTTTGAACACGCACTTTACTAGCCACCACCGAAGACGGCGCCCAACCACCTACTGGTAGGAATTGGAGCGTCCCGTTATTTTTTAAGTATTGGACAATAAAGCCAACTTCGTCCGTATGCGCATCAAGCCACACCTTTGGTCTTGTACCCGTATTCGTTTTAGCAGAAAAATACAAGTTACGAAGTGAATCTTCGTCGAAATCCACGACGTCTTTGATTTCAGCTTTACAGAGTTCTACGACTTCGTCTTCAAAGCCGGAAATCCCGTTCACATCAGATAATTTCTTGATTAGTTCGATGTTTTCATTTTTCGTTCTCATGTTACAACCACCTTTTTGATTATGATGCTCATTTGTAAAGTTTCCTTGAATTGTATCACATTTCTCTGGATGTTGCTACCTTTTAATTTTGTAGGGCGCTTACTTTACCTCTCGTTTACAATTTCGTGGTATAATGTCAGTAGTTGTAGAAGATTGCAAGTTAAAGGAATTGAAGCTTTGATGAAGAGAGAATTTAAAATTGGTATTGATATTGGTTCGACGACATTGAAGGTCGTTGTTTTGGATGAAAAGAAAGAAATGGTATTCCAAGTGTACCGCCGTCATTTTGCAAATATTCTCAGGACGTTACGCGAGATTTTAAGCGAGGCCTACGCGTCGATTGGTGAAGCGGGCGTGACGATTGCGATTACGGGTTCAGCAGGGATGAGTTTGGCTCAGCGCTTAGGCGTGTCGTTTGTGCAAGAGGTTGTCGCGACAACAAAAGTGCTGAAAGCGAATCATCCCGAGGTGGACGTGGCCATTGAGTTAGGGGGCGAGGATGCGAAGATCGTCTATCTCACCAACGGTGTGGAGCAGCGCATGAACGGGATTTGTGCAGGTGGGACGGGGTCGTTTATTGATCAGATGGCGAGCTTATTACAAGTCGATGCCGCCGGACTCAACGAGTTAGCGAAAAATTACGATGAAATTTACCCGATCGCGGCGCGTTGCGGGGTTTTTGCGAAGACGGACGTGCAGCCGCTCTTAAATGAAGGGGCAAGCCGTGAGAACATTGCGGTTTCGATTTTGCAAGCCGTGGTGGTACAGACGATTAGTGGGCTTGCCTGTGGGCGGCCGATTCGTGGGAACGTGGCTTTTCTCGGTGGCCCGCTATACTTCTTATCGGAATTGCGCGAACGGTTTATCCAGACGCTAAACCTAACACCTGAGCAGGTCATTTTCCCAGACAATTCGCAGCTTTATATCGCTGTGGGAGCTGCGATAGGAGCTGACGAGCAGGTTCATTCGCTGGCAGACTTTATCGTTAGGGTTAACACAACAGAAACCGGTCGTGTAGAAGACCTTGCACGACTAACACCTTTGTTTGATTCGCAGGTGCAGCAGGTTGCCTTCAATGAGCGTCACCGAGAAAATTCGGTTAGATACAAAGATTTAGCGCGTTATGAGGGGGCGTGTTTCTTAGGGATTGATGCCGGTTCAACGACGACAAAAGTGGTGTTAACCGATGCGGACGGGAATTTGCTGTTTACGCATTACGGCTCAAATCTCGGAAATCCCCTTGCGTCAACCACAGCGGTTTTGAAAGAACTGTACACGAAATTGCCGTCATCGGCGCGCATCGTTCATTCAGCGGTGACCGGGTATGGCGAATCGCTCATTAAAGAGGCGCTCAAAATTGACATTGGGGAGATTGAAACGATTGCCCATTACAAAGCGGCGAATCATTTTTTGCCGAACGTTGATTTCATCCTAGACATCGGCGGGCAAGACATGAAATGCCTGAAAATCAAAGATGGAAACATCGAAAGCATCATGCTAAACGAGGCGTGTTCATCGGGGTGTGGCTCGTTTTTAGACACGTTTGCGCAGGGGATGAACCTCGGCATTGAAGATTTCGTCGAAGCAGCATTGACCTCAAGCGGTCCAGTCGATCTTGGCACGCGCTGCACGGTTTTCATGAATTCACGTGTGAAGCAAGCGCAAAAAGAGGGCGCATCCGTCGCAGATATCGCAGCAGGTCTGTCGTACTCAGTCGTGAAAAACGCCCTCTATAAGGTGATTAAAATCCGCGACCCGAAAGAGCTTGGCGCGCGCGTCGTCGTTCAGGGAGGCACGTTCTACAACGATGCCGTTTTGCGTGCGTTCGAATTATCAACAGGTAGAGTTGTGGTGCGACCAAACATCGCGGGCATGATGGGTGCCTACGGGGCAGCGCTCATCGCCAAAGAACGCTATCACGTGGAAGCAAGCGGCAGTACGTTGATTGGGGCGGATGAACTGGGGGAATTCGAAACCAAGACCTCGTCCGCGCGTTGTAAACTATGCGCCAACAACTGCCTGATGACCATCCACAGATTCCCAGACGGGCGTCGTTTCGTCTCAGGAAATCGCTGTGAGCGCGGGGCAGGAAAATCAAAACAAGCCAGCGAACAGTTGCCAAACTTGATGGCGTATAAATTAGAGCGCTTGTTTGATTACGAGGTTCTCGAACCGGCAGCGGCTAAGCGTGGGACAATCGGAATCCCACGCGTGTTAAACCTCTTCGAAAACTACCCGTTCTGGGCAACGTTCTTTAAAGCACTTGATTTCAGCGTCGTATTATCGGAGGAATCATCGAAAAAGATTTACGAAAAAGGCATGGAAACCATCCCGTCAGAATCGGTTTGCTACCCAGCAAAAATCGTGCATGGGCACATCATGGATTTAATCGAAAAAGAAGTCGACACCATTTTTTATCCGTCGATTATTTATTCAAACAAAGAAGACGATCAAGCGGCCAACAATTTCAACTGCCCGGTTGTCACCTCTTACCCGGAAGTCATTAAGTTGAATGTGGACGAGGTGCGTGAAAAGAACGTTCGTTATATGAGCCCGTTCTTACCTTTTACCGAGCCGAAAAAATTGATTGCTAGGTTGCATGAAGAGTTTAGCGCCTTTGGCGTTAGGAAATCAGAAATTGCCAAAGCCGTTGATTTTGCGTGGAACGAGCAAGAAAAAACGCGTGTGGATATCCAACAAAAAGGCGTTGAAACGCTAGCTTTAATGCGCGAAAAAGGGCTAAAAGGCATCGTCTTAGCCGGTCGCCCGTATCACGTGGATGCGCACATTAACCACGGCATTCCAGAGATGATTAATTCACTCGGCATGGCCGTGCTAACGGAAGATTCAGTGTCGCATTTAGGCGAAGTGAAGCGTCCTTTGCGCATCATGGACCAGTGGGTTTATCACACGCGCTTGTATGCCGCAGCGAATTTTGTTGCAACACAAGACGATTTAGAACTCGTCCAGCTCAATTCATTCGGTTGCGGACTCGATGCTGTCACGACCGATCAAGTACAAGAAATTATGGAATCACATTCAAAAATTTACACAACCCTAAAAATTGACGAAGGGGATAATCTAGGCGCCGCAAGAATTAGACTGCGTTCTTTGCAAGCGACAATGGCTGAGCGCGAGCGTAACGGTTTTGAGCGTCGGGTGATGGATAATAGCTACAAGTCTTATCCGTTCACGGCAGAAATGCGCGAAAGCCATACCATTCTTTGTCCGCAAATGTCACCACTGAACTTTGAATTTTTAGAAGCGGCGTTTGAATATTCAGGCTATAACATCGTGGTGTTACCGTCAAACGATGCCAATGCGACCGAAACAGGATTAAAATACGTGAATAACGACGCGTGTTTCCCAGCTATTTTGGTTGTCGGACAAGTGATCGCTGCGCTAGAGTCTGGCGAGTACGACGTGAATAATACGTCGGTGATTATGAGTCAAACCGGTGGCGGTTGTCGGGCAAGTTGTTACATCGGCTTTTTCCGTAAGGCGTTGCGTGATGCTGGCTTTGAGCATGTGCCGGTGATTTCGCTGTCCGCACAAGGTTTTGAGTCGAATCCAGGATTTAAGATCAAATTGCCGATCCTTAACCGTGCCGCAATGGCGCTCGTGTATGGCGATTTGTTTATGAACGTGCTGTACCGCACGCGCCCGTATGAAGTGACGCCAGGGTCGGCGGATGCCTTGTATGAGAAGTGGCGTTTGAAATGTCGGAAAGCTTTAAAAGAAGCAAAGTTTTCTGTGTTTAAAGGGTTGATAAAAGAAATTGTTAAGGAATTTGACGAACTACCACTTTTGGACGTGACTAAGCCAAGGATTGGTTTGGTGGGGGAGATTTTGGTGAAGTTCCATCCGACGGCGAATAACGACATTGTGAAGGTAGTCGAGGGCGAGGGGGCTGAGGCGGTGATGCCGGGCTTGGTTGATTTCTTGTTGTATTGCGCGTACGCGGCGGATCGGGATATTATGAAGCGCGATTTGAAGCCACGTTTGGCGGGTGATGCGTTGATTGCGGTGGTGGAAAGGTATCGTAAGCCGATGAAAGTGGCGCTTGAGGCGAGTAAACGGTTTGATGCGCCGATGGCGATTGATAAGATTGCAGCGGCGGCGAATAAGGTCGTTGATCTCGGGCATAAAACGGGTGAAGGTTGGCTGTTGACCGGTGAGATGGTTGAGCTGATTGAGATGGGGGTGCCGAACGTTGTGTGTATGCAGCCGTTTGCGTGTTTGCCGAATCACATTGTGGGTAAGGGCGTGATTAAAGAGTTGCGTCGGCAGTTCCCGCTGGCGAATGTTGTGGCGGTGGATTACGACCCTGGTGCGAGTGAGGTTAACCAGTTGAATCGGATTAAGTTGATGATTGCGACGGCGTTTGAAAATTTAGATAAAGCGAGTGGTTAGTTGAGTAGTGAAATTTGGGCAAGTGATGCGAATGACACACTTGCCCGCTCTTTATTAGAGATCCCCTGAATATTTTTTTGTTCTTCATACATAATAATAATTAGCTTTAGTAAAGGTGGAAAACCTGTGGAAAAACGACTGAAAATGTCTTTCTATATATAGACTCAAAATGAGGGCACAAAAATAGGCGTAAAAAATGGCTTAGAAATAGTATGACAAAAATAATTTAAAAAACATTAAAAAAAAACAAAAAAAGTGTTGACTGTGAAAGTGAGTTATGGTATTATATTCAAGTCGCCAAACGAGGCGTCGGAAAAAGTTCTTTGAAAACTAAACAGAAGTGAAAAACGAATTAAGACATGTTTGTTGGTTCTTGAGTAGAAATACGTTGAGAAAAGTACGAACAAAAAAGAAGTAAAAGACGAGCTAATTAAATTAGCCATTGAATAATAATGGAGAGTTTGATCCTGGCTCAGGATAAACGCTGGCGGCATGCCTAATACATGCAAGTCGAACGGGGTTGATGGTGCTTGCATCATTAACCTAGTGGCGAACGGGTGAGTAACAGGTAGTTAATCTACCCTTTGGACTGGGACAACTTTTGGAAACGAAAGCTAATACCGGATAGGAAGCAATTTTAAAGGTGCTTTATGCATCACCAAAGGAAGAGACTGCCCCTGATTAGCTAGTTGGTAGGGTAAGAGCCTACCAAGGCGACGATCGGTAGCCGGACTGAGAGGTTGAACGGCCACACTGGGACTGAGACACGGCCCAGACTCCTACGGGAGGCAGCAGTAGGG
>WRAJ01000034.1 GCA_009780245.1 Turicibacter sp. | reverse complement strand
CCCAGTAAGCCAAAAGGCGCGCAAGCTTTAGAGCACTAAATACACGCAATGACCTAAAACATCATCAGGGGTCACACCAATCTGATCACCGAAAGGGCGCTCACCCCCAACAAAACTAAAAAGCATACCAACCTAATCACCAAAAAGAGCGCCCACACTCCAACCTACGCCGTCTTCCCAAACTTCCTAGTAATAAACTTTGAAAACATATTAAGCGTAAACACAATCACCAAAATCACAATCCCGATCGCCGAAGCCATCTCAATGTTCCCAAACTCCTGCACCTCGATAAACGCACGCAGCGTCATCGTCGCACCGGCTTCAAAAATCGATAAATTCCCCGAAACCGGACTCTGCGGCAAACGGGCAAACGTGCCAAGCGTAAACAGTAGCGCCGCTGACTCCCCGACAATCCGACCAATGGCTAAAATAATCCCGACCGTAATTCCCGGTAACGCAGAAGGCAACACAACTTTCCTTATTGTTTGTATTTTATTCGCCCCAAGCCCTAAAGATGCCTCGCGATAACTCATCGGCACGGTTTTCAACGCCTCTTCGGTCGCTCGGATCATAATCGGCATCAACAAAATCGTCATCGTCAGCGCAGCCGTCAAAATCGATCTGCCAAGCCCAAGCATCCCAGCGAAAAACAACATCCCAAACAAGCCGTGTACCACCGACGGTAACCCCGATAAAATCTCAATGGCAAACCGAATCGTGTTGACCACCCGTCCTTGTTTCGCGTACTCCACCATGTAAATCGCGGCTAAAAGACTGATCGGTGTTGCGATGAGGAGTGTGGTGAAAATGAGCATCAGCGTTGAGACCAGCATGGGAAAGATCCCGCCTCCCAACTGTCGCACGCGAAGCGTAAAGGCCGTGTAGCCTTCAAACATAGTCGCAATCTCGGACAAGCTCGTAGTCCCATCGATGCGATCGGCGTTCACACCCTCTAGCACTTGCCCACGCCTGATAGGAAAAACTTCGTCCGCATTGTCAAGCGCCGTGCGAGCAGGGGAATTGCTGGTGACGTTACTAATCCTGATGCCGTATGTTTCGTCTTGTTCTAGGGTTAAGCCAGCACCATCAATGATTAATGCCTCGTCGTCGATGCTAAAAGTTGCCGGTGCTTCGCTTTCAAAATGAACAATTCGTAAGGTGTCGTTGGCGTCGCGAGTGAGGAATTCCGGCGAGATGAGTGACCAGCCGTTTGAGAAAATGAAGCCGACGATGATGACTAAGATGCCAGCGGTTGCGGCCGCGGCTAACCAGATCAAGGCGGTGACGATGATGTCGCTAATTCTTCGTTTTTGCATTACTGATCCACCGCCTTTTTTCTAATTTTTGTCAACGTCAAATTGATGAGGAGGATGAAGATAAATAATACGATGACGGTCGAGAATAACATTTGTGCCTGCAACCCGGTCGCATAGCCTTGCTCCAAAACAATGTTTGAAGTTAAGACCCGCACGCGATCAAAAATCGAGGTCGGGATCCCACTTTCTGGGTTTCCTGCTACTAGGATCACGGCCATGGTTTCACCGATTGCGCGACCAACGCCTAAAACAATCGCCGTTAAAATCCCAGACTTTGCGCTTGGGATCAACACTTTAAAAATCGTTTGAATATGCGAAGCGCCAAGTGCGAGCGAGCCTTCCTTATAATGATTTGGCACGGCACGCAAGCTCGTGGTTGAAATGGCAACAATCGACGGAAGGACCATGATCGTTAAGACCAAAATAACGGCTAACAGTGAATGCCCGGTTGGGTTGGGCGACAGATTCCCCACCATCGGCACGATCACCGCAAAACCGAAGACCCCGTACAGAACTGATGGAATCGCAGCGAGTAGTTCAACGGTTGGCTGCATGATTTTCGCCAGCCATGGCGGTGCAATTTCAGCGATGAAGACCGCGGTTAAAATACCAATCGGAACACCAAGAAGTATCGCACCAGACGTCGCTAAAAGCGACGCAATAATCATATAACCCACGCCGTACTCACCAAAAGCCGGACGCCAAGCAACACCTAAAATAAAATCAAAGAAATGATAAATGCCATACTCATTACCAGGGAAAAAGGGCTGTGAACCACGCGTGAAAATCAGAATGATAATAATGAGCACACAAACAACTGAAAAAAGAGCGCCTGCTAAAAACAGTCCGT
The DNA here is from genome assembly GCA_009780245.1 of Turicibacter sp. Lineage (GTDB taxonomy): Bacteria > Bacillota_I > Bacilli_A > MOL361 > Turicibacteraceae > WRKJ01. The sequence continues at coordinate 19,154 of WRAJ01000034.1, read as the reverse complement.
GGAAAAATTTTTCAGAGAACATTCGCTTTTTGGTTAATTTTACATCTACTTCCATCATACATCTACCTCTTTTACTTGTCATCCCCCGATGCCTAAAACGTGCAAAAGCGAAGCGGGAACATAACCCGCTTCACCTAGCACATGTTTTAAACTAATTATTGAACGTCAGCCCAATCTGTAACCTCACCTAAATAGATAGCTCTTAGTTGTGCAACTGTTAAACCTGTCACCCCACTTGCTGGGTTAACCGCTACGACGATACCGTCAACCGAGTATTGAACAACGTTAATGCCCGTTTCTAGTTCCGTATCACGAATCTCACGTGATGCAAATCCAAGTGCATAAGTACCGTCCGTTGCACCACTAATGCCAGCACCTGAACCCGTTGCGCTATACTGAATGTCCACACCTGGGAACAATGCCATAAATTCTTCAGCTAATGCCGTTGCCGTTGCTTCTGTTGACGTTGAACCACCGAATAGTAACGAACCAGATAACGATCCGTGAGCTGCGACGTCAAACGGCTCTGCACCCTCGTGGTCAACGATAACACCGCGGTCTTCTAAAATGATTAACCCATCAGCCGATTGTGCGAATTCGATGAATGCACGCTCAACATCGCCAATTTCATCTGGTAGGTAAACGAAGTTGAATGGGCGAACTAACGTGTAAGCACCTGATAACATGTTTTCAGCTGTTGGTGCGACACCATCAATGTATAACCCAACTAAGTCACCTGAACGATCGAGCAGCGTTGTTAATGAAATGTATCCGATCGCCGCTTCGTTTTCAGCGACAGCCGTTGCCACACCACCGTTACCAGTTTGAATGATCGCATCTGCCGTCATGGCATCTGATCCGTCTTCTTCTAAGTTGAATGCTACTAGCTCTTCAAACGCAGCACGAGAACCTGAACCTTCTTCACGGCTGACCACTGCGATCGCACCAACTTCAACTTCAACCGTTGCATCTCCACCGTTTCCGTTGTCGTCTGCACCGTTATCATCTGCTCCACACGCGACAAGTGCCACGGCCATGATTAATAATAAAGCTAGGAAACCAAATTTTTTCATCTTTTTCATTTTACATACCTCATCTGTTTTTTGTCTTCATCTTATTATTTGCCTCATTGGCAAATTGTATTCTTTGCTACGATTAGATTATAGCAAGCTTGTGTAAAATCCACAGACAAATCTATGTAAAGTTTATGTAAAATCGTTGCATAAAAAACTGAGTTCATCGATCGACAAACTCAGCCTGTTTTTTATTCTTGACCGATTTCCAAACGGTCCATTAAACGTTGCAAATCAGCAAACTCACTATGGTCCGTTTCAATGAAACGCGCATTCGGACTACGATGGATGTTGTAGAAGAAATCCTCATCATCAAACGTTAGTAAAAAGTCACGTAAATCATCAATAAACGTTTGCGGTAAATCTGAGCGCACAATGTAGCCAGCTAGTGGGTCTGGCTCTAAAGCATAGATAATTCTGAAATCATCCTCATTCACCACACCTGATTCAACCATGTTATCAATAATCATTGAACCAACCGCTGCTGCGGTCACGTCGCCATTCACAGCTGCCATTAAGCTCCCATCGTGACTTCCCGATGCAATCGCACTGCTAAAAAAGTAACCCGGTTCGAACATCATCATACGCGTATGATCAAGATCAAACATCGAGACAAATAAGTACATCGGATTTAAGAACCCTGATAAAGAAGCGGTATCAACAAACGCAAAGGTTTCACCTTCTAAATCGGCTAACGTTTGAATGTGATCATTGCCCGCACCCGTAATAATCGTGGTGTTATTATGACTAGCATCCGGGTTATAAAGCGTCGCTAAGAATTCAATCTCTGCACCTGCTACCAGCCCAGACATGTAAGTAAACGGCGAAGCCATCATCACATCTAAAGAGCCTGAACGCATCGCTTCAATCCCGACTAAGTGCGAAACACCTTCGATTTCCGTAATTGTCACGTTTAAAGCTTCCGCCATTGCTTGCGTAAATTCCTCACTCGCACGACCCGCTTCTGGATCGTCATTGTTAGCAACTAAGGCAATGCGTAATTCTGTGACACCGTCTTCACGCGCCCCTTCTGCTGGTGTATCATCGCCACATCCTGTTAAAGTTGCTAAACCTACTAACGCTAACATTCCTAATAAACATTTTTTCATCTTCATTACATCTCCATTTTTATCGAACTTTTATGCTGCTAAATACAGCTCTCTTAGTTTTTCAATTTCAGCATCGGTCACCTTTAGCGCCGTCTTCAAGTAGTGATCAAAAGAACCGTACTCGTTTTCAACCGTTTCAAGCGCGACGTTTAAATATAAAGGTTTAACGCTCATCATTTCTTCAAAAGCAGTTAACTGCTCTTCCGTCAATCCTTTTGCACGATACCCCTCAATCATCTTTTCGTTTTCAGCACGACGACCTTCAATCGAAGCTAAATAGTCGATCATGATGTCTTCATCACTAACACCTAGCAACTTCAAAGCAATTGCCGCGCCCCACCCCGTGCGATCCTTACCAGCAAAACAGTTAAATAAAAGCGCCCCTTTTGCTGTTAGCAACGCTTCAATGAATCCGCGATATCCGATTATCGCATCTTCGCTCATCACTAAATCAACATAAACATCACTCATATACTGATCCGAAACGCCTGGTTTTAGATTTTTAATCATATCATCCAGCGTCGGTGCATTTTTCTGCTTTTTCATGTGCGAAGCCAGAATATCAATATTCAAATATGCCACGCTAGCTAACTCATCCACAGGTTGTTTTGTTACTTCACTCTCAGCACGAAAATCAACGATATGAGCCAACTTGTAAACCGTGCTCAATTCTTCCTTATCGCCTTCGCTTAAGCCTACCGGTTGCCCAGCTCTTAAGATCATTTTTTCTTTTATTTTTCGACCACCGTGACCAGTCATCCCACCTAAATCACGGAAATTTGTTAAATCCATTTTTTTCAGCTCCTATGTGTTAGCTTTCTTCTTAACAATGTTCAACAATATTTCAATCGTCAACATCGTGACAAAGATAATCAAAATGAGCATTGACACTTCTGCGTGGCGATGCGTTCGAATTGCGCGAGAAAGCATCGTTCCAATACCGCCAGCCCCAATCACACCCAATGAAATGGATTCAGAAATACTCATTTCTAAGCGGATTGAAATCCAAGCTAGAAACGAAGGCATCACATTCGGGAAGAAGCCGTGTACTAAAATTTGAAACCAGCTCGCACCCGTCGCGCGCATCGATTCAATTAAAGCCGTGTCTTGCTCCTCAATCGTCGAAGCAAATGCTTTAGTGAAATAGCCAATACTTGATAACGTTAAACTCGTTACTGCCGCAACCGGTCCCAGTCCTAACGCCGCCATAATCATCAAAATCAACACGATATTAGGAATGGCACGAATGGTTGAAACTAACCCTTTAATGGCAGCTGCAACAGTCTTACTAGGCGCTGTATTATCCGCCGCTAAAAACGATAAGAACAGTGAGATAACCCCACCTAAAAGCAATGCGGCAAGCGCCATCGCGATCGATACCACTAGCTCACCAATTGCTTCACCAAAAATTGAAAACTCTAGCGCCATAAACAGGCTTAAAATATGCGGAATCCGATACAGGCGACCCACAAAGGCAACTAAATCTAAGTTAATCATCGTCAAGCTGATGACAAACAAGCCAATGGCACCAACGGCGATTAGAAAGCTAGTCATCTGTTGGCTGCGAGAACTCAAGGCAATTTTTCCATTTCCATTAACATTTATATTCATTGTTTGCACCTCAACTAAGTCATCTTTCTACGTAAAAATCCAACGGTAAATTCGGTGATCAGGATCATGCCAACAAGGATCATGATTAACATCGACGCACTTCTGAAGTTACGTAAATTCATCTGCGAATTAATCAACATTCCCATACCACCAGCACCTACCATCCCGAGAATCGCTGATGCACGGATATTAATCTCAAATGAGAACAGCGTCCAGTTTAGCCACGCCGGCATAAATTCAGGAATCAAACCGTGAACTAAGATTTGCATGTAACTAGCTCCGCTGGCATACATCGCTTCTAATCGTTCACCAGCAATGTCGTTCATTGATTCCGCATAAGAGCGAGATAGAAAGCCCATTGTCGCAATTGTCAACGCAATGAGGCCAACAATGTTCCCAATCCCGAAGATAAACACCAATAATGAACCCCAGATAATAACGGGAATGTTTCGTAAGAAAGCAACAAAATAACGCACACCACGACGCACAACCGCATGTCGATTTAAACGTTCCGACATTAAAATACCAAGTGTAAATGAAATCACCGCTGAAACATAAGTGGCAATGACAGCGAAGAAGAACGTTTCAATAATAACTGGCAGTGAGTTTGCAACGATTTCTGTGTTTGGCGGAAAGAAATTATCCGCCATAAACGTCAGCATTGTTGGTGGCGCCGTTAAAATATCAAGTGGATTAACACTTAAATGAATAAACGAGGCGACAATTAAAGCGGCGATAAATCCGATGGTTAGCCACATTTTAATTCTCGCTGGGCTATCCTTTTTTGCCAATGGAATCACTTGATTCATTTCTGAAGGAACAACATTTTGATCAAAGCCACTAAACGCCATATGCCAACTCTCCTACTGCTACGTTATCTGTTTTTAATTCCATCTCTTCAGCTTTACCTTCGTAAATGTCAGCGATCATCGCTTCGGTTAAATCTGCAGGCGCACCGTCATACACCACACGACCGTCTTTTATGCCGATAATACGTGTCGCATAATCCTTTGCGACTTGTACTTGGTGTAAATTCATGATACAAGCGATGTTTCGCTCAGTCACTAAACCGTGAATTTGGTCCATGATCACTTTTGCTGATTTCGGATCAAGCGATGCGATTGGCTCGTCCGCTAATAATAACTTGGGATCTTGCATCATCGCGCGGCAAATCCCAACGCGTTGCATTTGCCCACCTGATAAAGCGTTGGCTTTTTTATAGATGTGATCGCCTAATCCAACTTTTTGCAACAGAGTCAAAGCTTCACGCTTTTCGGCATCTGAATAGCTACCAGTCAACGTTTTAAAGAATGAGTTGTGACCTAAACGCCCGTGTAAGACGTTCTTGATGACGTTTGTGCGCCCGATTAAATTATAGTGTTGGAAAATCATCCCAATGTTTGAGCGTGCTTCACGTAAAGCTTTTCCTTTTAACTTCGCAACATCAGTCCCACCGAATTCAATCGCGCCATGCGTTGGATCCACCATGCGGTTAATACAACGAATAAACGTTGACTTACCTGCACCAGATGGTCCGATTACTACTACGAACTCACCCTCTTTGATTTCAATGTCAATGCCTTTAAGCACTTCTTTTTTTGAATACTGCTTTTTTAAGTTTGAAATTTTCAATAACGTGTTTGCTTCTGCCATGATACGACACTCCCGTTTTTATCATTTTATTTTTAAGAATCAGCCTAGTTTTCTGTTTCGTTTCCCCTTGACTAGATTATACTGATCGTGTGTAAAATCTGCAGGTAGCTTTAGGTAAAGTTGATGTAAAATATATGTATACTTAAAACAATCAAAGTGTTCAAAAACTAAACTACCACTAAGGGAAGTTTTCTGAAACAGTGGGAATGCAAACGTCCTATCAGTGTAATTGTAAGCATTATACTTGCATAAACTTCAGCTGCGATGAAAGCTTGTGTAAAATTTATGTAAGCTTATTGATATAGGCTTTCTTATTTGATGCGAGTAAGCTATAATAAAAGGAAACAAAGGTCAGGTTGAAACATTGTGGAGGTTGGTTGAAAATGGAAAAGTTAATTTATGTCATAGAAGACGATGAAAGCATTCGCGAGTTAATTAGCATGGCGTTGACTTCGTTTTCTTATCAGGTGGTTTCTTTTGATAACGCTGAGGAAGCTTTGAAAGTGATTGATGGACAAATGCCTGATTTAGCTTTGTTTGACATTATGTTACCAGGGATGAGTGGCTTAGAAGCGACTAAAAGGCTGCGACAACACCCTAAAGCCAAAGATCTTCCGATTATTTTGCTAACGGCCAAAGACACGGAAATTGACAAAGTCGCAGGCTTAGATTCTGGCGCTGATGACTACATTACCAAACCATTCGGTGTGATGGAGCTTGGCGCGCGCGTCAGATCCATTTTCCGCCGACTGCCAACTAACGAAAAAGAATCTGCTGGCACTGAAATCGTCACGGCCGACTTCACCATCAACACGGAAACAAGAGAAGTGATAAAAAACGGTGAACAGATTTCCTTAACGTTCAAAGAGTACGAATTACTCCGCATTCTCATTAAAGAAAGGAATCGGATTGTCCCGAGAAACGAACTACTCAACGAAGTATGGGGCTTTGATTTTCTGGGTGAATCACGAACGTTAGACATCCACATTAGAACCCTCAGACAAAAGCTAGGTGATAACGCCGATGCGCCCAAGTATATCAAAACGGTTCGCAACGTCGGCTATCGATTTATAGGAGAGTCCTCATGAAAAAAGCCATCTATTACCGCCTCATTACTTTAATTTTTATATCTATTTCCATCTATGGATTAATCTCTGCCTCGATCGCATTAGCAAACAACCAAACTCAAATCGAAAACTGGTTAAGCAATGTCACAAGAGCCGTTGCCGAGCTGTACGTTTACGATTCGGACATTGACTTGTTGTCACACGCAGCGGGAAATAATCGGGTCACGATTATCGATCCGGATGGCTATGTCTTAGCTGATTCTTACATCGACACCACCACCAGGGAAAATCGTGCCGATCGTGAAGAATTCATTCACGCAAACGCCGATGACGTCTTCATCTTAATTAGAACCAGCTACACACTCGGCGAGCAGTTTATGTATGCGACGATTTTGATGGCAGACGGTCACGTGTTAAGAATCGCCTACAGTTACCCGGGGTTGATTTATAATTTCTTTGTTCAATTACCGGCGATGCTCGCTGCGACTTTAATAGCCTTTTCGCTGTCGGCACTCCTTGCTGGTAAGTTCACAAAAACCGTCACGACCCCTTTGGAAATCGTGATGAATGCGTTAGAAAACCGGGAATACACCCAACTGCGTGATTACGAGTCGCCTTACCCGGAAGTGAATAACATCATGCAAGGCGTTGAACCACTCCTACAACAAATTTCCGAATCGCGTCACTCACTGCGCATCGAACAAGAGAAAATCAATCACGTGTTATCGAACATGGAAGAAGGGTTTATTCTCATTGATCATAACGAAAACATCTTACTTTGCAACCATAGTGTGAAAGCCTTCCTCAACTGCAACGAAGATGTGATCTCGCAAAATTTAATCACATTGATCAACGATAAAAGCGTCAATATCGCCGTGGAGCGTGCGTTAGAAAAAGAGCAATCGTCCATGTTCGAACTGTGGATTCGTGAGGATCTGATTTTAAACGTCTACGTTTCTCCGACCGGAAAGGATTCCTCACACACAAACGAAACGGGAGCAACCTTATTATTCGTTGATACGACAAATGAAAAACAGTTAGAAAAGCAAAAACGGGATTTCTTCTCGAACGCGTCGCATGAACTTAAAACACCGATCACATCGATCCTTGGATTTGCTGAAATGATCAATCAAAACATCATTCAAACCGAGGCTGAAAAAGAAGAAGTCTTGAGGCGGATTGAAACCGAAGCAAGGAGAATGTCCGAGCTCATCAATAATCTTTTGGTGGTGTCAAAGTTAGAATCTAATCATCTGCCACCTGAGTTTACTGATTTCAATTTAAATGAGGTCGTACAAGAAGCAGTTGATTCTGTGTCGCCGATTAATCATCACGAGCCTGTGCACATCGAGTTCAGCGGGACGGATGTGATGGTTTATGCGAACAAGCGTCAGCTGTATGAGATGTGCGTGAATGTGATTGAGAATGCGGTGAAGTATAATAAGCCGGGCGGGAAGGTTCAGGTTGAGTTAAAGGCGAAGAAATACGAGGTGACGTTGCGCGTGAAAGATACCGGGATTGGCATTCCCCTTGAGCATCAAACGCGCGTGTTTGAACGATTTTTCCGGGTTGACTATGGGCGTGATAAAAAAGTCGGTGGTAGTGGGCTCGGGCTATCGATTGTCAAACACATTGTTAGTCTGTACAACGGTGAAATTTCGCTGCGTAGTAAAAAAGACGTTGGAACCACGATTAAGATTACCCTTCCGATCGTGCGTCGGTCTAGTTGATAGGGTTACAAAAAAGCATACAAAAATCGTAGCTACTTCTTTGATGGAAGTGCGCTACGATTTTTCGTTTTAGTTTAGGCGGTGGTTTTTCGGTAATAAATGAGCGACGTGATCAGGGCAATGAAACACGCAGCACCCAGGAAATAAAACGCACTGCTCATCAAAAAGTTTTGCGCAATCACACCGCTAAGCGCTGGGAATAGTGACATTCCGATCGCGTAAATCGCCTGGTAATACCCCATTGCCGTCGATTTTTTCTCCTGCGGTACCTCGCTCATCGCCTCCGCTGTCAGGAGTGCGAAGAGGATTCCGTTGGACATTCCCGGTAGAATTTGGAGGATAAACACGTGCCACACCGCCGTGCTATTTGGCATAAATAGACAGTACACCATCATCAATCCGAAAATTAGCGGAATCAGAAGCTGCCTTGAAAATCGGCGAATAAAGCTTTCCGACGAAGCCAACCGCGCAAAAAACACCGACGAGGCCATAAACGCAATCGTGCTCGCCCCAACCAACGTCGTCGTCGCCCCCAAATCCCGAATGACCTGACTCGTAAACGACATCACCGTCGACATTTGTACCCCTTGCTTCACTAACGCTAACGCGCTAAATAATAGTAACTTCTTATTTTTAACCACCGTGAGTAGCGTGCGGGCTGATAGGATGTCCTCTTTCGCCTCAGGTTTATCCAGCGTCAACACGACAAAGAATCCGGTCGCGCCCGTGAGGATCGCAAACGCATTGAGATAGACCATCCCGAACACGTGGTAGAGTACCGTGCTAGAAATGAAAGCGAGCATAATGCCGATCGTATTGGCAAGGATGGTCTGACTCATGGCTTTTCGTTGATCGTCTTTAGCAAAGTAGTTGGTATAAAGAACCATGAACGAAATCCACATGGCGCTCGCCGTCCCGGATAACAGATTAGCAATGAAAAAGCCCGTGCCATTTGGCATCGCCACGCGAAATACCGCTCCCAACCCGGCCGTCAACATCCCAATGGCAATAAATAATTTATGATTCCCGTTACGGTCCGCACCCACTCCCACGGGAATTCGCAGGCCAAGCTGAGCCACACCATACACCCCGATGATCATCCCAATCAGCTGGCTAGATAGGGTTAAAGAATTTAAATAAACGACTTGCAGTGGGACGTGTAGGTATTGTGTATACCAAAATAATGTGATGGTAAAAAGTAAAAGCTTCGGTTGATTTTTTTTCATACTGTACCTCTTTTTAATGTTATAGATTTTATAGGATAACCTGTTTGAACAGGTTTTTTAAGTGTTGCGGATCTCTGATACCTGATTCGAACGTGTAGGTCATTCGAAAGAATTGCGCTTTATTGCATTAGCGAACTGAATTTTCGGCTCTCAGACTTCGATAATGCAGTGTTTTTGTGAAAATTTCGTTTTTACTGCATTAATGAACCGACTTTTCAGCTCTCAGACTTCGATAATGCAGTGTTTTTGTGAAAATTGCGTTTTTACTGCATTAATGAACCGACTTTTCAGCTCTCAGGCTTAGATAATGCAGTGTTTTTGCGAAAATCGCACTTTTACTGCATTATAATATTTCAAGATGCTTTGAGCTCGCAGAATATCATGTTTTATTCATTATCAATACGTGACGTTTCATCTTATTCATTGTACATCGTGAAAATCACGACTTCGGGTCTGGCGAAGATCCGGGGCCAGTTGTAGTAAACGCCTACCCCGTTACTCGCAAAGACTGGCACACCGTCTGCTGAGTAATTGAAGCCACGGGCGAATCGGGTGCCGTAATCAGTGATGCCACCGAGTAATAAGTAAAACGGGTAGCCGAAAAATGTGATCTGACCGCCGTGGGTATGGCCTGATAAAATGAAATCAATGCCTTCAGTCGATTGTGCCATCGTAACGTCTGGGTTATGTGAAACTAGCACAACGAAATCATCAGCGCCAGCCCCTGAGATCGCGTCAGCCACATTAGGACTGCGGTTCCACATATCTTGAACGCCGGCTAGGTAAAACCCCTCTTGTATCAACAGACCAGTGTTATCCAAAGGGGTTATGCCGTAATAGACCATGGCAGCAAATAGGCTGGCATAGTTGTCGTGGTTCCCTTCGACACCGAAGATGCCATCCGAAGTGACCGTCAACGCTAGCTCCCGCACCGTCCCGCGATAATGGGGGGCCGTCCGAGAAAAATCGGCAAAGTCGCCACCGAGTAGCAACAAATCTAAATCGCGATCGTTCAACTCAGTGGCGACGGCCGCCATGTCTTCGTCCGTAATATCATGCATGTCCGACATGAACGCGATACGATAACCGTCGAGGTCCGCCGGCCATGCCGTGCTAACAAAATCTAGCTCGACAAAGCGAATCACCCGATCCAACGTTAAGCTGTGCGCCGCGTGTACGACAGGAATAGCCAAGATCACCAGACCCAGAGCGACTGAAATGCGAAATTTCGCTTTCTTTGTCTTGTGTCGCAACCCGTATATCCCAATCGACGCACCCAGTGCGCCAAAGAATAACGTGAAAAACAGTAATGTTCCTTCGCTAATGCGAAAGCGTCCTTTTACGGCCCGACGCTTATCTGTCCAATAAAGCATTAGGGTCACAACGTTCATAATAAGTAAACATACAAGTAGCAATTCCACGGCCCCAAATTGATAAATAAAATTAATGGTACGCCACATTCACAAAACACCACACTTTAATTATTTAATCCACTCACAGCCTTCAAAAAGCCAATCGTTAGCGTCTCTTCGCACGCCCGAGCTACACGCATAATCGCTGGGCCAATGTCATCCAGCTCCTCAGTCGTAAACTTTCCTAACACGTGATCCGTCGTTTTACCGTACGGCGACTTATCGATGCCGATTTTAAAACGCTTGAACTCTTCGCCGGCCAAATGAAGGATCATGGATTTGATGCCATTGTGCCCACCGGCGCTACCCTTTTCTCGCCCGCGCACCTTCCCTACTTCCATGTCGAGGTCGTCGTAAATCACGACGACATCTTCGTTTGTAAGGTCGTAAAAATCCATCACTGCCTGCACCGATTCGCCCGATAAATTCATGTAGGTGGTCGGCTTTAAGAGCAAAATTTTCTCCCCGCCAACGTGCACACTTCCAAGCTCGCCTTTGAATTTTTTCTCCTCCGCAAGCGTCACGCCCCATTTCCGAGCCAGCTCATCGATGACCATAAACCCCACATTATGTCGCGTGTCCGCGTATTTTCGTCCTGGATTTCCTAGCCCTACAAATAATTTCATCTTAAACACTTCCTAACCTGTACTAATTCTTCTTTGTTCCGACGCAGGTGCTGCAAGACCAAGGTTTCCCTTTCCACCCAAAAATTAGGCGCCACTTGGTTTTTCAAAACACTTAAATTTTTTAAATAGGCCGCTTCTATGTCAATTTCAACGGGCTCAAATGCTAGATCAGCTTCGTAATCGTCTAAGCGCAAAGTTCCGGTATAGCGATCAAATTCACACACATAATAAATCGAATTCATCACAAAATAATCCGCGTCATCGCGACTACTCTCCCGCTGCTCCTTCATTTCGCCAAGCACCTTAACCCGGTCAGTGATCAACACACCAGCCTCTTCCGCTACTTCTCGCTTCAAAGCTTCCAATTGCGATTCGCCCTCCTGGACGCCACCACCCGGAAACTTAACGTCACCCCGGCGATTATGAATCATGATCAACTTCCCGTCCGCAGCAAAAACAACCGCCCGAACCGCCGTCCGATATTTCACCCTAACCCCCTCGGGCACTTCCTCCAAACCTAACAACTCATCAAACATCATCTCACGCACATCCTAATTCAAAATCAAATCTACCAACTTCCGCTTCGGCACATAATGCACATTCGCCTCGTCGCGATAATACCCCACATCGCCGTCCGCCGCTTCCGTCAACACAATCTCCTCTGCCGGTTTCCCCAGTGCAATCAACAACTGCGGCGCATACCGGTCATCCAAGTTCAAAGCCTTCTTAACCTCTGCAGCATTAAAAGCGCCAATCATGCAACCCCCAATACCAGCCTCCGCTGCCGCCAACGTGATGGCATAAGCAAAAATTCCGACATCGCGCTGGAAGCGTGCTAACTTATCATTGATTTCCAAATCTTGCACAATGACGATAAACCCGGTCGGACGCGTCCCCTCAAACGGAATCGGCGGATCAGTCGGAATCCCAGGCTCACCCCACGCCCCAATCCATTTCGTATGAGGAAAAATCGCATCAACCGCCTCATTCTCCCAAGCTAAAAAATACTTCATCGCCTGCGTGTTCTTCGCCGACGGTGCCAATCGGGCATAATCAACCAACGCCGCTAGCTCCTCACGCGTAAAACGGTGATTCTCATCAAACCCACGATAACTCCGATTCTTCACTACCAATTCTTTAAAATTCATTCTCGATTCCTCCAAGCATTCTATTTGATTCAATTATACCATAAAAAGTACCGAATCAACATCATCCCTTGCAATCCCCACAAAATTCCGTTATCATTAACCTAATCGCTATCAAAAACCAGCGTTACCAAAAAAACGAAAGAAGGTCATACCATGATTAAAATCGCATGCATCGGCGACAGCCTCACTTACGGCTACCTCCTAGAAAACAGAGAAGCTACCTGCTATCCCACCGTACTCGGCGACCACCTCGGCGAAGACTACATCATCGGCAACTTCGGCTTTAACGGCGCTGCCATGCTCACCTCCAACCCGAAAGCCTTCCGCCACCACGAAAACTTCAAACTCAGCACCCTCTTCGACCCCGACATCGTCATCATCCTACTCGGAACCAACGACGCCAACGCGGCCAATTTCACCACCGTCGAAGCGTACATCGAAGACTACACCGCCCTCATCGCCCACTACCGCACCCTCTCAGCCAAGCCACGGATCTACCTTGCCACACCACCCGTCGCGGCACCTGGAAAAAATTCTCCTTTTGCAACCATTTCGGCAGAAACCGTCCAGTTGCTAGCAAGTGCCGTCCGCGACCTAGGCAAACAAAACCGCCTCGCCGTGATCGACCTCCACAAGAAAACCAGCGACGCAACGGACATCTTCATCGACGACGGCGTCCACATCAACAAAAAAGGCGCCACACTTATCGCCAGCGCCGTTTATCGCGAATTGAGCAAAAAATAAAAAAAGTTCATGAACGCCTTTGTTCATGAACTTTTTTTAGGCAGTGTCTGAATCGCTACAAATCTCTAATATCAACGACTTTAATCTCGTGCTCTTTGATAAAATCAGCCACTTCTTCCGATGTGATCATCACCACTTCCTTCGTCCGCGGAATCAATAGCGACGAGTGACTCAAAATATAATCGTCCAAATAGCCCGGGTGCAGCACCATCATCGCCATCTGATCCGCAGGGCAGTCAGCCATGATCTGCTCAAAACTCATCATCGGCTCATAATCCTCCGCCATAAAATCCATGTTCGTATACAGCTCCGTATCGCCGATCATCGTCACCGGTTTGGCAACGCCTTCTTTCATCGCAAACGAAAAAGACTTTACCCCTTTCTCCTTCGCAACGTGCGCAATCGCCTGAAAAAAATGCTGACTTGCAATCGCATGCCCATCGATATAATCCGGCTTCCGACCAAACAGCCTCACAAACGCGTCATACTGCGCCCGAATCTCCAGTAATGCCTCCTCAAAAACAACCGAATCACCTTCAGCTTGTGAATATTGTTTCGACCCTTTAAACTGACCGTTCACTTGAACCAAGGACGGAATAAGCGAAGGATCCGTAATGGGAAAACCCGCACTCACATTCGTATGCTGCCCAAAAGAAGCGTGGGTCACATCCTTCATCAATGACACGCCATGCTCAGTGGCTGCCATGTTCATCATCACACCCACATTGCGCACCAGCCCCTCTTTCACAGCTTTTTCAATCCCATAATTCACCGCTTCCGAATAACCTAAATCATCTGCTCTAAATAATATGCTTTTCATTGGAATCTCTCCCTCTTATTTTGCAAAGTCGTGCTCAATCCCCTCGATAAACGTGAACTTCCCGTCTTCAAATTCTAACTTCAGAATACAGCAGTTTGTGAACATAAAACCACCCGGCTCACGCATTTTAAAAGCTGGTGCCACGTGCATCAAGAAATTCGCCATCGCCCCAATGTGGCTAACTACTAAAACAGTCTCGTGCCCTTCGCGTGCCATGATTTCCGTTAGCGTCTTTATCATCCGTTCTAGCAGTTGCGACGAACTTTCTCCGCCAAACGTCACGTAATAATCCGCGCGCCGGTCTCGCTCTGGATGACTTGGATCAAACCAAAACGGTGGATGCAACTGCTCGCTTTCGCCTTCGAACATCCCGTGATTCATTTCCTTAATTCCCTTCAACCGCGTATACGGCATCTCGGTCACTAGCTCCAGCGTATCCGATGCGCGCTCCGATGTCGAGCTGTAAGCATAATCAAAAGTAATCCGATGATCCTCAAAGTACCGTTTGGCATAACCCGCTTGCCGAATCCCCTCTTCCGTCAACGGCGAATCCACCCAACCTTGAATCTTCCCTCTAATATTAAACAGTGTTTGTCCGTGACGCATTAAATACAATGTCTTCTTCATCTTCGTTTCTCCACCTCTAATCCTTTATTTCCTCTTGCTAAACAACCAAGGCAACAACTCCCCATCGTTATAAGCTGGCTCCCAAGACGCGTGCGGATTTGGCGTCACCTCTCCTGCTGGATACTCGGTATACCTAGCATCAGGATTTCCAGCCTCCTGCAACGCGTCGACCAACTCCTTTGCCGCCTTTGCCGCCACCAACGGATCATCTTCCGCATGAAACACCCAAACCGGGATATCTTTGATCTTCGCCACATCTTCCGCCACCGGTGCTCCGTAAAACGGTGCCTTTGATAAATCCCTCGGCAACGGATTCTCTGCTGGCATGTACCCACAAATCGGCACACCCGCCGCAAAATATTCTGGCATGTATTTCAATAAATTCCACGTCGCCGATGCACCGTTTGACAAGCCACTCACATACACCCGCTTTTGATCCACCGGGTACTCCGCGATGATTTCCTTCACTAAGTTTTCCAGCGATACCCTGATCTGCGGAAACGACCACGCACCAATTTGCAGATCCCACGGCGCCTGAGGTACTAAGATTAACGCATCTTCCACTTCTTTCGCATACTCGTAAATCGTCGGCACACAGTCGTTCGCCATCATCGGCAGCAAATTATCCACACCACGTTCACCCGTTCCATGAATAAATATCACAAGCGGTCTTTTTTCCTTGCTTCCCGAATCATAAAGCCGGTACTTCAACGCCTCGCTTTCCTCAGGCGTAAACGTCTCATCTGCAAAATCCGCCACCCACGGCAAATCTTGCACTTCCACATCAGCCTTCACACCACGATACACAATCTCAAAGTCCATCGGACAAAACTCATTTAAAAACTTTTCCACATTAAACCGGAACGTGTGTAAGTCGTGCTTTTCTTCATTAAAATAGAGATGAACATGATCGTCAACCACCTCTACTTTACTAATCGCTAACGCATCACCGTCCCCTGTCACCGCCAATTCGTTAACGTCAAACTTACCCGGTGCTTCTTCAGTTTTCAAACAAAAATACGACAATCTTTCGCCACTGTCGGTCATTTTTTTAATTATTACTGCCTTCATATTCGCTCAACTCCTACTTTAGGTTGTACCAACGTCATTTCAAAATAGCGCCGATTATCAACAATCAGCGCTACCTTCTATTAAATCATCTTTTTTTACTTGTGGAACAGTGGTAAATGCTCTTTGTGAGCTTCTAGCATTTCATCGAGGAGATCCTTCGCTTTTTGACCGCTTGTGATCAATGGGTTAGCCGTAAATGCTTGTAATGCTTTTCCGTAATCACCCGTAATCGCCGCTTCGATCGTCAGCTCTTCCATTGCTTTCATCTGCTGTAGTAAGCCACGCGTTGATGGTGGCATGTGTCCGAACTGGATTGGTTGTGGCCCTGCTGCTGTGATGTAGGCAGATACTTCAACAATGCTATCTGGATGTAAATCTGGTAACGTTCCGTTGTTTTTCGTACTTACTACCATGATCGTTCCTTTGTTGTTGTAAATCGAGTTGATAACCTCGCACGCTGCATCTGAGTAGAACGCGCCACCACGCATTGATAATTGTTCCGGCTTCTCGTGTAAATCAGCATTCTTGTAAATTTCGAATAATTCTGCTTCTACTTTCTTCACTTGCTCTGCACGCGTTCCTGGTCCACCTTCTTCAATGGCTTTCAGCTCGTTTTCCAGTTGCTCACCCGTTGTATAATAATACATGTGGTACGGACACGGCATCATGCCTAAATCCTTCACTTGCTCGTATGGGAATTTCATTGGGTTGATGTTCGCCACCCCTGATTCAGCCTCAGCTGCTCCGTAAATGCTCTCAAGCACTTCCATGGTACGCTCGTTACCGTCTTTATCAAAAATGCGGTGCCAATGCAAGTGGTTAATCCCACCAAAGCGGAAGAACAAATCCTTTTTATGGCTAAAAGAGAATTCTGCACGGTTTTTAAAGAAAGCCATCATGCCACCTTCACCGCCGTTTAAAGCAAACTCTGCCATCATTTCACTCATGATCGGTACGTTACACAAACCAACAACGCGATCCCACTTTCCGATGCGTGAGACAGCTTCTGTAACCATACCAGCTGGGTTCGTAAAGTTAACTAACCATGCATTCGGACATAGCTCTTTCATGTCTTCAACGATGTCTAAAATGATTGGGATTGTTCTTAATGCTTTGAAAATCCCACCTGCACCGTTTGTTTCTTGACCAATCATTCCATACTTTAATGGAATTCTTTCGTCTTTAACACGTGCATCAAGTAAACCAACACGGAACTGGGTCGTGACGAAATCAGCATCTTTTAATGCTTCGCGACGGTCTAGCGTTAAATGGACCGTACAGTCGATACCTGCTGCTTCCACCATACGTTGTGCTAAACTGCCAACGATTTCTAACTTTTCTTTTCCTGCTTCAATGTCTACTAACCATAATTCTTTCACTGGTAGTTCAGCGTGACGCTTGATGAAACCTTCCATTAATTCTGGCGTGTAACTTGACCCGCCTCCGATTGTTACGATTTTTATGCCTTTACTCATTTTCGAAAAACTCCTTTGTCTATTGTTGTCAAATATTATTATGTCTCTTTGTTTAAATGATGATACAAGGCCCCAATTAAATTAGAGTCATTAAAGAACTTACAAGTTGTTAATTTCGGTGTTGGTATGAACGGCATGTACTTGCCGAGTGCATGATTACCACAAAAATCATCAACGTGCTTTTGCAAATAGGTCATTAAAATGGGTTGTTGACTAATGCCACCGCCAATGGCAAACACATCTAAATCCAGCAGTGACTGTAAGTTATACAATTGCAAGGCAATGCCACGCGTATACGTATCCAGTGCTGACAACACAAGCTCATCGCCTTCATTTGCCATTTCAAACACTTTATGACCGTCCAGCTCCTTAAATGGTACATCGATTTTTTCGCTAACTAATCGTAATAACGCTGATGAACCACCTGTTGCTCCCCAGAATTCACCACTTGCTGGGTCCGATAACATAAAGCTCATTTCCCCAGCTGAAAATCGTTTGCCTTTATAAAGTTTCCCATCAATGATGATGCCACCTCCGACACCCGTTCCTAAAAGCACCACGGCTGCGTTTTGGACGTCTGTTAGGCTTCCCTTCCAAAGTTCAGCCAGCGCTGCCGACTTGGCGTCGTTTTCGACGGTTACAGGTAAGTTAAACTTTTCTTGTAAGGCTTCTGGTAAGTTGTTGCCAGCGATATAATGAAGCGCCCCACTTGAATACGAATAGCCCGTGTCGCTGTCCAAGACACCTGGTAAGCTAAGGGCTATCCCTTTTATTTTTTCTTGGTATTTAGAAATAATCGTGCTTAATGCTTCAATCAAATCGTCCATCGTTGTTGTCCGCTCACGCGGCGTTGGTATTTTGCATTTTTCTAAAATTTCAGCATTTTTTGTGATTAGTGCGTATTTTATTTCTGTTCCACCAAGGTCAATGGCTAAGTAATTCAAATTCTCACCTCCAAAAAATATTGATTTCTTAGTCAATTGCGAAATTGCTGTTAGGAAATAAATTTCCCTATAATCCTTGATATATTGTGGACGTAGGGAAAAATTTCCCTATAACCCTTGATATATTGTAGATGTAGGGGAAAATTTCCCTATAGCCTTTGATATATTGTAAAAGTAGGGAAATTTCGCAATTGCCAAGTGTTGATTTCAAAAATCAAGCCGAATCATACGATTCGGCTGATTACTACTAGCGAGTCTTAAGCCTCAGCTGTTGTCTCTTTTTCTAATTTTAATGCTTTCCTATCTGCCATGAGGAAGAATGGTAAATAAAGGAAGGCCTGCGCGGTTATAACAGTTAGTACAGCCACTAATTGCATCCAACCACCTACGAAGAAGGCACTGATTGGTGCTGGCATTACCCACGGCATGGCAATCGTCGGATTCATATTATTATAGAAGCCCATGTGATAGAATAGTGTTGCTACTAATCCACCTACGATGTTTGCGCCAACCATTGGAATTAAGAATAATGGGTTTAACATTAACGGAACCCCGAATAAGAATGGTTCGTTGATGTTGAACAATCCTGGCGTAATCGCGACGCGACCGATTGCTTTCATGTGTGCTGACTTTGCGAGGATAATCATTACGATCGATAATCCTAACGTTGCCCCAGTTCCACCAATCGCGTTAGTTCCCATAACTGCTGAGAAGTGTAAGTTTGGTAGTGGTAACCCTGCTAAGAAGGCTTCCTGGTTTTCGATCCCGTTTGTCATTAATACTGGCATGTATACACTCATGACGGCTGTCGGGTGAAT
>WRAJ01000033.1 GCA_009780245.1 Turicibacter sp. | reverse complement strand
CAGTGAATCCACCACTGAATGAAGCTCGCCTTTGTGCAGAATTTCAATCGACTCATTTACCGCGCTCAACCGTTCGACCGTAAACGCATCGCCACGCACGGTCACAGCAAGTAAATCACCGTGCCAGTTCAGCCTAAAATGCAACGAACGCCACGCGGCTGGCAACTTAGGCTCGATGCGCAACTGCCCATTGAGCATGCGAACGCCGCCGAAGCCATTCACAATACATTGCCAAATTCCACCGAGCGAGGCACTGTGAATCCCCGCATCGCTGGTCTTCATATTTGGCCCTAAATCAATCTCAGTTGCGCGACGGAACAACGCATAAGCCATGTCCTCATCTCCCATATCCGAAGCTAAAACGGAATGCGTCGATAAAGACAAGGAAGAATCGTGCAACGTCTTCGGCTCGTAATAATCCCAGTTCGCTCGCTTCGTCGCAGCATCAAACAGATCTTCCAGTAAATAAAACAGCAACAACGTGTCGGTCTGCTTAGATACCTGAATTTGACCGACTTGATCCAAGTTGTAATCCTTAAACATCGATCCTACGTTTTCCTGATTCTTATACTTCGTCAAATCAATGACCTCAAGTGATAAATAAGTATCGTCTTGCGGAATGACCAAGTCTTCCTCGCGCGGCTGCGGCAAATAAATCTTATCCACACGCTCTTCCCACATCGCATAAGTAGAAACCAAATCCAGCTTCTCATCCAACCGAGCAAACAACTCAGGGCGCTCTACCGAAAGCTCCACATAATACGCCATCGCTTTCTTAATGTTCCAATGCGCCGTGTGATTCGTAAACGCGTTATTATCCACGTGCTCCTTATACTCATCCGGCCCAATCACATGATTAATGTGGTACTGCCCCGCCCCCTCACACCATTCTAAACGCGAAGCCCAAAACTTTGCCGTGTCCATCAACAACTCATAACCGTATTGATCCATAAAATCCTGATCCCCAGTAATCTGGAAGTACTGCCACGTCGCAAACGCGATATCCGAAGTGATGTGCTGCTCAATAAATCCAGACCAAATCTTCGTCGACTTCCCCGTCACAATATCTGCTGCGCCCCAGACTGGTGTCACTTCCCCGTCGTCCATCCAAGCAGATTCCCACGGAAATTGTGCCCCCATATACCCGTTCTCACGTGCCTTCTTATGCGCCCCGCCGAGCGTGTGATAACGATACTCCAGCAGCGACCGCGCCACGTCCGGCATCTGATAAATAAAGTAAGGCAGGATGAAAATCTCCGTATCCCAGAACGTATGACCCTTATAACCCTCTCCTGACAACCCTTTCGCCCCGATGTTCATGCGATTATCGTGTGCGGGTGTCATGACGGTCAGGTGGTATTGCGCAAAACGGATCGCTAATTGGTCGTACGCATTGGCCGAATCAATGGCAATCGGAGCGACCTCCCATACCCGCTCTTGCCACGCTTTTTTATGAAGCGCCAACAGATTGCAGTGCCCGATCTCGCTGATCTTTTTAATGTGAGTAAGCGCATGCGTTTTTAACTTTTCCAAGCTATACGCAAATGGCAAGTCATTATCGCGCGAAGTAAACACACTAGAAAACTTCGATACCGTAAACGATTCGCCTTGCTTGACGGTTGTCGGGTGATAATTCATTAAAATTTGTCGGCGATCCATCTCGATGTGAGCCCCGGGAGCGTCGATGCTAGTACCGGCTAACTTGAACGTATGCACCGAACTAAAGATGAAATCGATGCCTGATTCGGTTGTTTTTTGTAGGAGTTGCATGTATTTTTTATCGTAGAATCGGCGCTCGCCTTCTTCAAAATGCTGAACCCCGCTGTTGGTCATTTGGCCGTTGATACCAGAGACTAACGTGATTTCTGCTGCGCCGGACAACGGTGTAATCACAACCCGACTGACAATGGTATGACGGTCATCCAAAGAAACAAAGCGTAAAAACACCAGCTCAAACAACGCCCCTTTCGGTGATTCCCATTTAATGCGGCGAACAAGCTGCGCGTCTTTGAGATTTAAATAACGGTGATACGCATGAATTTTCCCGTCTTTTAAGTGGAAAGATTCTCCGTTTAAAGAAAATTCCATCCATAAAACATCGGCAGCATTGGGTAGTTCGGTGACTTCGTTATCAGCAAATTTATTGAACGTGCCTGCGACGAATAAATTGCGCGTTTCGCCAACGTACCGCTCTTCTGTGGCAGAGCGAATCCCCATATAACCGTTTCCGAGTGAAAGCACAGCCTCCCCTTTACCTAAAAATCGTGAATCGAATGTTTCTTCTGATACGATCCAGTTCTTGTAATCAGGGTTTCCTAAATCGTCGTCATATCTCATTGATGTTGTCATGACCTACCTCCTGTAGAATAATATTAATAATTCGTTGTGCACCATTTTATCCGAAACGTTTCGGAAAAGCAAGTCCTATTTTTCAAAAAGTGTGTTTTTTCTCAAATCAATATGCTATAATGACACCAGCAGATGAAAGGAGATGATGCAAATGGGCTACATCGATCAATTTGTTGCAAGTGTCAGTTTTGATACAAAAAAAGTCATCCAGTTCAGAGAGCAGAACGCTTGGAAGACGATTCTGTACTTGTTAGTCCTTGTGATTACAACCGGTGCGATGGGGGCATTTTTAAGGTGGGAGTCTTCGTTGTCGTCGTTTTTTTATCCACACGATCCGCTGACGGTAACAGCAGATGCGCGGATCCTCTTTGCCTTTGTACAATATATCATGGTTTTTCTGGATCTTATCCTTCATTTCGTGATGATCAGTGTCATCGCTTTTGCCGGTAGTCACGGCTATCGTGCCATCAAGGCCATGACGTATCGGGAAGCTTGGAATGTGACGGCCTATGGCATCAGCGCGCCGATCTTGGTCCGATTGGTTATTCAAGGAATGGGGTTTACCTTACCGATGATGACGATGATTTATTGGGGCGCGATCATGCTGTTTAGTCTGTTGTGTTTGAAGGCGATTGTGAACCTAGGCAGTGTCTGAAAAGTCAGATGGCCAACTGAATTCCCCCAAAAGCGATATACTTCGTTGCTTAAAATTCCACGGAGATTCCACTCCGCGAAATTTCAAGCGCCTCGTCTCTCACTTTTGGTGAAATCCATTTGACTCAAGCACTTTTCAGACACTGCCTTGAAACGTAGTGGATTCACGAATAATGAGCTCGCTGTTTAAAATTTTGAACGGCGTTTTTTCTTGCTTTTTTTCGATCATCGCGGTGAGTAACTCGGTACCTGCAGCGGCCATGTTGTACGGGGATTGCGAGATCGTCGTCAGTGGCGGCGTGGAATAACGCGATAGCACAATGTTGTCAAACCCGATCACAGACAGCTTTTCTGGCACTTTAATGCTGAGATCTTTGGCTGCGCTTAGCACACCGATGGCCATCACGTCACTGGCGCAAAACACAGCGGTCACTTCGGGATGGTTCAACAGAAATGGCATCGCAACCTTCTTCGCAATATCTTCATCAAACTGACCGTTCATAATATAGTTTTCATGCGCCGGCAACCCGATCTCCTTCAGTGCCTCCAGGTAGCCTTGTTTGCGGATCGTACTGACATGCGCCCCGTCGGAACCGTTCATATAAGCGATCGCACAGTGCCCAAGCCGATGTAAATACTTGATGGCATCTTTAATGCTTTCAATTTGGTTCGACGTCACGTATTTGGTTGTTTCATTTGTGATCAGGATATCGATGAGCACACACGGCACGTTGGAATCAACAATTTCTTCTAAATAGGGATCGTCGTTTTTTAACCCTTGAATGATAAGACCTGCCAACTGCCGTTCTTCACAGAGTTGCTTAAAGGTTTTATTTTTTTGCTTAGCCGTCGAGGTGCTAAGTAGCACAAACTCATAATCAGAATCCGCAAGCACGTCGCTGACGCCACACAACATTTCAAGCATCAAGCCGTCTTTGGAGCTTTCACGTTTAAGCTCGTTCACTAAGATGCCGATCGTTTTGGATTTTTTCATCACAAGGTTCTGTGCTAAAATGTTGGGCACGTAGCCGATCTTTTCGGCCGCATCCTCAATCTTTTTTTTCGTCTGTGCATTGACGTCGTTATAATCGTTTAAGGCTCTCGAAACCGTGGTAACAGAAAAACCTGTCATAGTAGCGATGTCTTTAATTGTAGGCATTTCATTTCACATCCATAACTTTGTATCGAAATTTGATTAAGGTTATTGTAGCTTAATTTGAAAAATATTTCAATGTGCTTCTTGAGGAAATTCATTGAAATCAGAAAAAAAACATTGACATCCGAAACGTTTCGGGTTAAAATAGGCGGTAACAGAGGAAAACAGTTTCAAAAAACAAGAAGCCGGACTCTGTTCAATTTAAAAACTAATAATAAGAGGTGTGCAAGATGAAAAAATTTTTAAGATTATCACTATTCGCAATGTTAATGCTTGTTGTGCTGGTCGCATGTGGTAATGACGATGCCGATCCAACAACAGATGACGAAGACGATGCAACAGAAGTAGCGGATAACGGTGAAGCGGCTGATTTTGATTGGCGTGCTTACGAAGGGGAAACGGTTACCGTCGGGATTTGGGGTGGAAGCGACGCAGAGGTTGCCACTAGACCTGAACTGTTCGAAGCGTTTTATGAGCTAACGGGTATTACGGTTGAGGAACGCATCTATGCTGACTTCTTAATCAATTTACAAGCAGAATTAATCGGTGGGATTGCACCTGACTTGTTCTACGTAGATTCTAACGTGTTTCCGATGCTACACGCTGACGGTGTCCTTGAGAATTTAGATGGTTTCATTGCGGATACGCCTGATTTTAATCAAGATGACTTCTATACACCGTTATTAAACGCGTTCTCTGTGGACGGCGCGGTTTATGGGATTCCAAAAGATTTCTCGACGTTAGGGTTATTCTACAACGTTGATTTATTAGCAGAAGCAGGCTTCACACCAGAAGACATCCCTGATACAATGGCTGAAATGCCTGCGTTTTTAGCAGAATTAGCAGAAGGATTGCCAGCAGACGTCACAGCTGGTGTGATCCAAGCTGGTTTAGCGCGTCACTTATTTGTCTATGAAGCGGCTGGAACGCCAATTATGGATGCGGACGGGTTTGCCGTGCTCGATCAAGAAGGGCAATTAGACTACATGCAATTGTTAGTCGATTCTTATCAAGCGGGTCACCTAGCAACACCAGCGGGACTTGGAGATGGCTGGTCAGGCGATTCATTCGGTCTTGAAAATGTGGCATTAATGATCGAAGGAAACTGGGCAGTGGGTCATTTGAACTTACAATTCCCGGATGTAAACTGGGGAACTAGAGAGTTACCAACCATTAACGGTAACCAAGGATCAATGGCATTTACAGTGTCTTGGTCAATGAATGCGGCATCTGATAACCAAGGAGCTGCGTGGTTATTCATGCATTTCGTAAACGGGGTTGAAGGTCAAGAAATCATGGCGACAGGAGCAAGCTTATTACCGTCACGCGTGTCGGTAGCAGAAGAAATGGACATTGCGGGCGACCCAATTTTAGCACCGTTCCAAGCAGCAGCGGCTTACGCAACGCCGTGGCAGTCAGGCATTAACCTACCAATTGTTTACAGCACTTACGGCAACTATTTCCCAGGCGCTTTATCTGGTGACTTGACATTGTTAGAAGCAGTTCAACGCATCATGGAAGCAGCGAATAACGAAATTGAAACACACATGCAGTAATGAGTAAATTGATAGATTCCGTTGCACCGTTGGTCATGCATGCTTCGTGCGTGACCAGACGCGGTGCAATTTTTAAACATCTAAGAGGAGGCAAAAGATAATGAAGGCAAGAACACGAGAAGGCATTCAAGGCTACAGCTTCATGATCCCTGCTCTGATCATTATCGCAGTTTTCACCATCGTTCCGATAGGCTACGCGATCTACCTATCGTTTACAAGAGTTAATTTATTAGCGGGAACGTTTGAATGGGTCGGCTTTGGGAATTATGAAATTGCTTTTAGCGACCCTAGATTAAGGATTGCCCTTCGAAACACAGTTCGCTACGCAGTGTTTGTCGTACCTGCCCAAACCTTTTTAGCACTCGTCATGGCAACCGTGCTAAACTCAGGGGTAAAATTTGAAAGGACGTTCAGAACCATCTTCTTCTTACCTACACTGACCTCCAGTGCGGCGTTGACGATGATTTTCATGTTCTTATTCGCTGTGAACGGGCCCGTCAACGGCTTCCTAGTTGAATGGGGCCTACTAGCGGCACCGATTAACTTTGTAGAAGACGTCAATTTTGCCTTGAATACCATCATGGTCATGAACGTGTGGTCAACGGCACCCCTTTTCATGACCATCTACTTAGCGGGGCTGCAAGACGTCGATAAAACGTTGTACGAAGCAGCTGCCATTGACGGTGCGAACGCTTGGAAGAAATTTACCAAGATCACCATTCCCAATTTAGTCCCGGTGACGAACTACGTGCTGTTAATGGGAATTATTGGGACGTTTCAAATCTTTGATCAAGCCTTTATCATCTCAGGTGGTTCGGGCGGTCCGATGAATGCCACGTTAACGGTATCGCTCTTGATTTACCAATTTGCGTTCCAAGTGCGCGGCACAATGGGTTATGCCTCAGCACTTGCCATTCTGTTAGCAATTTTAATCTTCGTCGTTTCGATGATTGCCAAACGTCTTAACAAAGAGGAGTCGTTGTACTAATGAAGAAAAAGTGGCCAAGAGTCTTTTTATACGTGATCCTGATTATTTATGCCGCCATTACGTTGTACCCCTTTTTATGGGCGGTCTTTGCTTCGTTTAAAACGTATGCTGAAATCGTGGGCGGTGGCTTGACGTTGTTGCCACAAAATCCAACGTTGAATAATTACATCCATTTATTTACACGCGATGAAAACTTTGTTGCTTGGATTTGGAACTCACTTTATGTCGCGGGATTTGCGGCGTTTTTGAACGTCATCTTCAATTCCATGGCAGGTTATGCCTTAGCAAGGCTGTCGTTTCCTGGAAAGAAGAGCTTGTTTTTACTGATCTTAGCGCTTATAATGGTACCAGGGCAAATTCTATTAATTCCAAACTTTTTGATCATGCGAAACATCGGTTTGCTTGATACACACTGGTCGCTGATTTTGCCAAGCGCGATCAACTTTGCCTTTATCTTTATGATGCGACAGTTCTTTATCAATTTCCCGAAAGACATCGAGGAAGCAGCAGCGATAGACGGGTTGAGTCGGTTCCAAATCTTCTTTCGCATCGTCATCCCGATGGCACGGGCGTCGGTCGCGACGCAAGGCATCATGTCGTTTTTGGCAGTCTGGAACGAATTTATGCGCCCACTTTTATACATTTCAAGTCCGAGATTGTTCACCTTACCGCTTGGGCTTCAGATGTTCAATGATTTATATACCACGCACTGGAACCTTGTCATGGCAGGGTCGGTGATCACCCTGATTCCGATTTTGCTCTTGTACATCGTCTTAAATAAATACTTTATGCAAGGTTTCAGAGTCGGCGGGGATAAATAGGAGGAAATGATGAAAAAATTTGAAGCAGTGATTTTTGATTTAGACGGGGTGATTACCGATACGGCCGAGTATCACTACCTCGCATGGAAGCAGTTGGGTGAAGCGTTAGGCATTCCGTTTGACCGGGAGTTTAATGAGACGTTGAAAGGGGTGAGCCGCACGGATTCGCTTGACCGGATTTTAGAGCTTGGCCAGCGTCAAAACGACTTCTCTTTGGCGGAAAAAGAGGCCTTGGCAACGAAGAAGAACGACCATTACGTCGGGTTGATTCAAAATGTTTCACCGGCGGACATCCTGCCTGGCATTGCGCAACTTTTAATTGATTTAAGGGCAAAGGGTTACAAAATCGCCATGGCTTCGGCGTCTAAGAATGCCTTTGCGGTAACGGATTCTTTAGGTCTCTTCGACTACTTTGACCACATTGTCGATGCAGCGAAGGTGGTTCATTCAAAGCCAGATCCGGAAGTGTTCTTGAAAGCAGCGGAGGCGATCGGGGTTGCGCCTGAAACATGCATCGGCGTTGAGGATGCGGCAGCGGGTGTAACGGCGATTAACGACGCGGGAATGTACGCGATTGCGATTGGCACCGATGCGGGCCTTTCTCATGCAGATATGGTGCTCAGCGCAACAGATGAGTTGACGATTGAAGTTATCGAGAATATTTAAAGTGGCAACGAATGACGTTGTCATTTTTTCTTACAGGAGGAATTGAAGATGAAGATCTATCTGAACGATTACGATGTGGACACGTTAGAGAAAGCCGAGAGTTTATTGTTTAATGGGAATGGTTTGATTGGGGTGCGCGGCAATTTGGAAGAGGATTACTACGACCATTTTATCACGAATCGCGAGACGTACATTAACGGTTTTTATGAGACGAAGAAGATTAGTTATCCGGAGAAGTTTCATGGGTTCACTGAAACCGGCGAAACGATGATTAGTGTGGTGGATGGGCAGACGACGCTCATGACGATTGGCGGTGAACAGTTGCGCATGGGTAGCGGTGAGTTCATCCCTGGGCGGCGTTTTTTAGATATGGCCGCAGGTAAGAGCGTCCGTGAATTCACCTGGGTTTCACCGCTTGGTCGGAAGACGCAGGTTACCGTCACCAAGCTTGCCAGTTTTGCTTATAAAAATATCTTTGCCATGCAGTACGAGTTCCAGAAATTGAATCATGACGAGGCCATTGTGTTAACCACGCATTTGAATTATTATCCTGTGAAGTCGATTGATGTCAACGATCCGCGCATGAGCCATGATTTGCAGAAAATTCAGGTAGAGGAGGTTGACACAACAAAAGGTTTTATCCGATTTAAGGCGCCGCATTCTGGGCTTGAAGCGAGCTGTGCGTGGCGATTTAATGTCGAGGCTGATGAGATTAATGTCCTTAAAGACAAGGTTGTGCTTGAATCGATTTTGAATGGAACAACGTTTACAAAGCTGTTTAGTTATGGCTTGGGTGCGCCGATTTTTGATGGGTTAGGGGTGAGCTTTGATGAGCATCTTGGTTTGCAGCGAGAGTACTTGGCCGACTTTTGGGACACGGCAAAAGTGGAAATTGAGGCCGACGATAACCTCGAAGAAAGCGTCAATTTCGGGACTTATTCGTTGCTGTCATCGCTGGGCACGAATGGGAAGAGCAGCATTGCTGCGAAAGGGTTATCGGGGAGTGGTTACGAAGGGCATTACTTTTGGGACACTGAAATGTATATTTTTCCAACCTTCTTGCATGTTGCGCCGAACCTTGCCAAGCAAATGTTGCAATTCAGAATCAATACAATCGGGAAGGCACGCGAAAATCGTCAGATGGTCGGCTATAAAAAGGGCGTTCTTTATCCGTGGCGCACGATCTCAGGCGTGGAAACGTCGCCCTTCTTTGAAGCGGGCTTTGCGCAACATCACATTAACGGCGACGTCGCCTACGCGTTTATCCGTTACTACCAGTCCACCGGCGATACCGATTTATTCTTCGACGGTGGCTACGAAGTCATGCTAGAAACCGCGCGGCTCTTCGCTGATATCGGCTACGAAAAAAACGGTAAATTCCACATCGACGGCGTCACCGGACCAGACGAGTACACTGCCATTGTCAACGATAACTATTACACCAACGTCCTCGTGGCGCATCAGTTTGGCTGGGTGTGCAAGCTGGCAGACGTATTGGCGACGGCCGACGAGGTACGATGGAACGAGCTAGTATGCCGTCTGGCGATCACACCACCGGAGCTCTCTTTGCTACAGCATTACGCTGACATCATGGAAAAGCCGTTTAGCGAAGAACTCGGCGTGATTGCCCAAGACCGCGATTTCTTGAGCAAAGAAAAATGGCCGTTTTGGGACGAGGTCGATAAGTTTCCACTGCTGCTCCACTATCACCCGCTGGTCCTTTACCGCTATCAAGTCTCAAAGCAAGCAGACGCGGTAATGGCTTTGATGTTATTTCCAGAAATCGAACCGTTAGAAGTGGTTCGTCGCTCTGTCGACTATTACGACGAAGTCACAACCCACGATTCATCGCTGTCTTACTCCGCGTTTTCGGTGGTGTATAACCGCGTTGGCAACGTAGATAAGAGCTATCAGTATTTCATGGAAAATGCCCGCTGCGACTTGGATAATCTGCACGGAAATACAAAAGACGGGCTTCACACAGCGTCGATGGGCGGCACGTTGATGAGCATTTTATACGGTTTCTGCGATTTACGCCTTGGCGATGACGGTTTTACATTGAACCCAAAGCTACCACCAGAAATTGAGCGGATCAACTTTTCATTCGTGTATCACGGCGAGGTTTATCGCGTGAGAGTGACCACGGATGATTATGACGTGGTGAAAGAAGTCAGATGTGTTGTTAGTTAATTCAAAAAGCTCGGAAAATCCGTTTTCACTGGATTACCGAGCTTTTTGAATTTGAGTCACATTTTTTTAACACGACAGCCCCCTCTTTTAATCTAAGTCTAATTTTTCACTCAGTGCGTCTTGGAGGACTTGTGAAAAATTAATGTTCGCTTTCAACGCAAGCTCGTTCATCCAAGATGGAATCGAGAGCGTTTTTTTGACCGCTTTTTTGTTGCGAGATTTGAAATGTTCCATGACATCAAGTGCAATAATTGACGCAAAGGCATTTTCTGGAATCGTTAAATTTTGTATATCAGATGGTTGTGGAAGATTTTCCAAGTCAAAATCTTCTAAGTAAAAATCTAGCACATCAAGCGCCATACGGTAGGCATGCTCAATATTATTCCCGCATGTAAAACAACCTTCAAGATCTGGGAAATCAACGTGATACCCTGAATCTTCTTGATAAAAAATTGCTGGATATAAAATATATTTATTAGTCATTTTGATTACGCTCCTTTTTTCCAATTCTGATAGAGGCTGGCTTGCTTAAGTATTGAACTCTCGGTTCCGACCGGTAAGTCCTTCTTATGATAAGGCACGACAGTTTGTTTGCCGGAGTATGGGTTTCTCATTTTTACATGGGAACCGTTTTGCGAGATTTTGACGAAGCCGCGCTCTTTGAGATACTTCATCATTTGCTTTGATGTCATTGGCATGAGTTATTCCTCCTCTAATCATAACACGTAATATTACGTATGTCAATGGTTGTGAAATCTCCTTTCATTTTTCTCCCTGCCCTATATATACGCAAAATAAAAAAAAATACCTTCATAGGTAATTTTTTCACAAAGAATGGCATAGAAAAAAGCCCGAAATGGGCTTGACATCTTATTATTAAATTAGTGGTGCCCGGTGCGAGAATCGAACTCGCAGCCCTGCATTACCATTGCAGTATTTTACCATTAAACTAACCCGGCTAAAACTCACGATTAATATCATACCACATTCATTTAACTATTTCAATTAGAATTTAAATCTGATATACTAAAGATAGCGTTATTATTTTTAGGAGGTTTTGTACATGTTAAAAATAGATTTAGGTAACAGTGGTATCTTAGCATCGAACGTCTCATTAGGATGTATGAGAATGGCGGCGTTAAGCGATGCCGAAGCAGCAAAGGTGATTCAAGTTGCGTACGAAAATGGGATCAATTTATTTGAGCACGCTGATATTTACGGCGGCGGGAAAAGTGAGGAGATTTTTGCACGCGCGCTAGCGGAAACAGGGATTAAACGTGAGGATATTTTACTCCAATCAAAATGTGGCATTCGCCCGGCCGAAGGGATGTTTGATTTCTCGAAGGAGCACATCATCAGCTCAGTTGATGGTATCCTGACGCGCCTTGATACGGATTACATTGACGTGTTAGCACTGCACCGCCCGGATACGCTCATGGACCCGGCTGAGATCGCAGAAGCTTTTAACCAACTGCAAAGCGCGGGTAAGGTCAAGCAATTCGGGGTCAGCAACCAGAACGTGGCGCAAATGGAATTGCTTTCTAAGTATGTCGACCAAAAACTGATTGTGAATCAGCTGCAGTTTAGTATTATGCACACCCCGATGATTGACCACGGTTTTAATGTGAACATGACGCGGGATGCAAAGTCGATTGATGTCGATGGCGGGATTTTGGAGTACACGCGCCTGCACGATGTGACGATTCAAGCGTGGAGCCCGTATCAGTTTGGCTTCTTTGAGGGCGTGTTTGTGGATAATCCGAAATTCCCAGAGCTAAACGAAGTGTTGGAAAAAATTGGAAACAAGTACGGCATTTCTAAAACCGCTGTGGCGACCGTCTGGATCTTGACTCATCCGGCTAAGATGCAAGTGGTGGTGGGAACCATGAACACAGATCGCATCGCAGACATTGCGGCTGCTTCTGAAGTTAAACTGACCCGCCAGGAGTGGTATGAGATTTATCGTGCGGCGGGTAATGTCTTGCCGTAAGGTTGTGCAAAGTTGTAGCTTACAAGAAAACTCACTATAGCCCTCGATATACGGTTGGTTATAGTGAGTTTTCCTGTAAAAAAGCCGTGTGATTCCCTATAAACCTTGATATACAGGCGGTTATAGTGATTTTTCTTGTAAAAAAGCCGTGTGATTTCCTATAAACCTTGATATACAGGCAGTTATAGTGATTTTTCCTGTAAAAAAGCCGTGTGATTCCCTATAAACCTTGATATACAGGCAGTTATAGTGATTTTTCTTGTAAAAAAGCCGTGTGATTCCCTGTAAACCTTGATATCCGGCTGGTTATAGTGATTTTTCCTGTAAATAGGCCGTGCTATCCTCTTAAGACCGCAACCCGCGGCCTTTTTCGATTAATCGGTAGCAAATCGCAAACAACACCACGATAAACAGGGCGAGTACTGCCATGCTGGTCCATAATGCCATGTCACCAGCGCCTAAGAAACCGTATCGGAAGCCGGAGATCATATAGACGATCGGATTGAAGCGGGAGATGAACTGCCAGACCGGTGGTAGTAGCGTGATCGAGTAGAACACGCCCCCGAGGTACGTGAGCGGCGTGAGGATGAAGGTTGGGACGATACTGACATCATCAAAGGATTTTGCGAAGAGGCCATTTAATAGCCCTGCCAAAGAAAAAACGAGTGACGTCATCAGGACGGTTACAAAAACAACTAACCAAGAGCTAACGGCAAGCGGGACGAAAAAGAGGGAGACGCCGGTAACGAACAGCCCTGCTAAGAGGCCCCGCGCCATGCCGCCGACTAAAAATCCGCTCATAATGATAAACGTCGGGACGGGTGCGACTAACAATTCTTCGATGTTTTTTTGGAATTTTTGACTAAAGAAACTTGACGACACGTTGGAATAAGAATTGGCAATCACCGACTGCATGATGAGTCCCGGGACCATGAACTGCATAAACGAGAACCCGTTCATCTCCCCGACGCGCGCGCCGATAAAGTTCCCGAAAATAATGAAATAAAGCGACGTGGTGATCACAGGCGGCACGAGCGTCTGCACCCAGATGCGCATAAATCGGTTGATTTCTTTCCGGACTAAGCTTTTAAACGAGATCCAATATAACGAAAACATTACGCGCCACCTCCAACATTTCCAGTTAACCTAACAAACAACTCTTCCAAGCGATTCGCCTTATTTCGCATCGACAAAATCTTGACGTTCTGCTCGTTCAGTTGCGCAAAAGCGCCGTTAAGGCCCTGATCTTTCGTTACCTTCACTTCAAGGGTCATGGGATCAACCAACTGGTACGCGTATCCCGATAAAGCCACGGTACTTGCAGTAGCAGGCACCTCTAAATCTAACACAAACGTCTCGATTTCTAAATGACTCAACAGTTCTTTCATGGAAGTGTCTTCGATGATTTCCCCGTGATCGATGATCCCGATGTTGCGACAGAGCATCTCCGCTTCTTCCAAGTAATGCGTCGTGAGAATAATCGTCGTACCAGCCTCGTTAATTTCGCGCAAAAAGTCCCACATGGAGCGACGTAATTCAATGTCCACGCCTGCGGTTGGCTCATCTAAAATAAGCAAACGCGGTTCGTGCATCAGCGCCCGGGCAATCATCAAGCGGCGTTTCATTCCGCCCGAAAGCATCCGGGCACGCTCGTCTTTTTTATCCCATAAATCTAGGAGTTTCAAGTATTTCTCTGACCGCACCATCGCGTCTTTGCGATCCACTCCGTAATAACCAGCCTGATTCACGACGATTTGCCTGACCGTTTCAAACTGATTAAAATTGAATTCCTGCGGCACAATGCCGAGCTGTTGCTTGGATTTCACCATGTCGCGCGTAATGTCATAACCAAACACTTTCACATCGCCAGAGGTCTTGTTAACCAGGGAACTAATCACCCCGATTGTCGTTGACTTCCCCGCCCCGTTCGGCCCAAGCAGCGCATAAAAATCGCCTTCTTCAACACGCAAGTCGATGCCTTTCAACGCTTCCTTACCGCTAGAATAAGTCTTTTTTAAATGTGTAATCTCTAATGCTAATGCCATTTTTTTACCTCGCAATTTATAAACATAGTTTCAATTCTATCAAATTTTGTTGGATTTTGAAAGTCAATTTTCAAAATTACCGTCGCTTTCATCTTGTTTTGAAAGGAAGTTTGTGAGATAATAGTGTCTACATATTTTATGAACGTTGTTGCGTAAGCGGACTTGGTTTGCGCAAAAAGAAAACAAAGTATTTTTGATAACGGGTTGATAAAAATTGGAATTTAAATATAGAGGAGTTTTTTTATTATGTCTAATACGCAAGATAAAGTCAAGATTTTTGCCTTGGGTGGGCTTGACGAAGTGGGGAATAATTTGTACGTGGTGGATGTGAACGGTCGCATTTTCATTTTGGATGCGGGGATGAAATATCCGAGTGGCGAGATGCTTGGGGTTGACGCGGTCATTCCTGATTTTACTTATTTGATTGAGAACCAGAATCGCATTAAGGGGATTTTTATTACGCAAGGTCACGATGAGCACATGGGATCGATTGCTCAGTTGATGGATGTGATTACGGCGCCGATTTACGGGACGCGTTTAACGATGGCCTTGGTCGAGGATTCGTTGATCGAGGCCAAGGTGGACCTCAGCAAGGTGAAGCTTAATATCATTCGCGATGAAAACACGTTGTATTTTGATGGTGTGAAAGTGTCTTTCTTTAAGACGACGCACAGCATCCCAGGCTCAGTAGCGGTCTGCATTCACACTTCTGCAGGGGCGATCGTCTACACGTCTGACTTTGTTTTCAACCATAGCGTCAGCGGCCGCTACCAAACGAACTATAATAAAATTAGTGACATTGCTCGAAATGGCGTTTTATGCTTACTTGCTGAAAGTGCGAACTCGGAAAGCATGGGCCACGCGTCAATCGGCGACACATTAGAATACACGTTAGAAGAGGCGTTTTCGCGCACAGAAGGACGGATTATTTGTTCTTTATTTTCAACCGACCTACACCGGATTCAAATGGTTGTGAACTTGGCGATTAAATATAACCGTAAAGTGGCGATTACCGGGAGACGGATGCAGCGTTTAATTGACTTATCGGTCAAGCTCGGGTATTTGAAGATTCCAAAGCCGGTCTTGATGAGCCTCGGATTTATGAATGCTAACCGGGACAACAACCTACCAGACTTGGTGGTCATTACAACGGGAACACGGGCACAGCCGTTCGTGAATTTAACGCGCATGATTAAAGGGCACGATCGTTTTATTCGCATTTTAAAAACAGATAACGTGATTTTAGCGACACCGCCTCAATTGGGAACGGAAACACGGGCAGCACGCACTTTGGATATGCTGTATCGCACGGACGCGAACGTGATCGCCATTAAAAAAGATTTATTACCACCGTCACACGCGAGTAGCGAGGATTTGAAATTAATGATGAACTTGTTGAAACCAGCCTACGTGATGCCGGTTAACGGTGAGTATCGCCACTTGTTGTCTCATGCGAAAGTGGCAAAGTCGATGGGGTACGACGATGAGAACATTATCATTATGGATAACGGGGAAGTGGCGTTGTTTGAGCAAGGTCAGCTGATCGCGAACTCCGAGACGATTGAACTGGATGAAGTGTTAGTTGATGGGCACGGCGTTGGTGATGTTGGGACGGTTGTTTTGAAGGATCGTCAAATGTTATCAAATGATGGTGTCGTGGCGATTGTGATTAATTTGGACCGCAAGACGAAGAAAATCGTTTCAGGACCAGAAATTGTGAGCCGCGGCTTTGTGTTTGATGCGAAGTATGCGACGCTGTTTGAAGAAGCGAAAGAGATTGCGCGAGCGGTCATTGAAGAAAAAGCAGAAGCGAGCGGTCGCTATTTTAACTGGCAAGATTTGCGCTTTGATATGCGCGACCGCGTTGGGAAGTTTATTCAGAAGACGACGAAGCATCGTCCGATTGTGATTCCGATTATTGAGGAGTTTAATTTATAGGGTTAGAATGTGAGGCGCTAGCTGATTAGCTGGCGTTTTCTGGCTTGAAAAGAGAGGTGAGACGATGGCTAAGAAAAAGAAAATGAAAGATAAAGCGCCTATGGCTGGCTTTCTTTATGAGTTGGTCGGGATTTTTCTGTTTGTCATGATGTTATTGATGATCGGAAATCTGGGGCTTATCGGGATTTTCTTAAGGCGGATTGCCGTGGTGACGTTCGGTGAGTTTTTCTGGCTCTTCGGCTTGATTTTAATGTCATTTAGTTTCCAGATGGTAGTTGCCCGTAAGAAACCTTCTCTTTTTAGCATCAAGTATTTCGGGACGTATTTGATTTTTACGTCGATTACGATTTTTACGCACACACCGGTTTGGCGTGCTTTTGTTGAGAACGGCTTGAATTTCACGGCTGGGATTGGGCAATTCTATTTACAGGTGGACGTGTTAGCGGATTATACGCTGGTGGGTGGCGGTGTGTTTGGTGCGTTTATCTGGTTGGTTTTTGCTGAGTTGGTCACGTGGATGGGGATGTGGCTCATCGCGTTTATCATGGCGGTGTATGGGTTGCTCCTCGTCTGCGGGTTAAGTGTGAAAGAGCTGTACGATAAGCGCAAGGAAGGGGCGATCGTGGAGGCCTTTAACAAGGCGTATCGGTATGTCAAGGAGCGGTTGCCGAAGTTGTCAGCGCCTGCTGCCGAGGTGACCGAACCAGTGACGGAAAAGAAGGCCAAGGTTGTTAGGGTTGCGCCAAAAAAGGTTTTTGATGTTGAAACAGCGGAAATTGAAGAGGTGCCTAGCTTTAAGATCACTGATTTTGCTGAGAATTTGACACAGCAAATGGAGCAAAAAGAGCCGGTGCGCAGTGCGGATGAGAATTACGTGTTGCCGCCGATGAGTTTGTTGATCGACCACACGTCTAAAGCGGATAATAGCCAATTGACGGAAGCGGCGAAGGAAGAGGCGTTGAAGCTTGAGGAGACGTTTGCGAATTTCGATGTGCGGGCGCGTGTGTCCGAGGTGCACATTGGGCCGACGGTGACGCGGTATGAGGTGACACCGGCCAGTGGGGTGAAGGTGAATAAGATTACCGGTTTGATTGATGACATTGCGTTGGCGCTCGCGGTGAAGGGGGTGCGCATGGAGGCGCCGATTCCGGGGAAGTCTGCGGTGGGCATTGAGGTGCCGAACAAGGAGGCGCAGATGGTCTCGTTCAAGGAAATGATGGACGAGATGCCGGCTGATGAGACGAAGGATAAGCTGCTGATTGCGCTCGGACGCGACATTTCCGGGACGGGTAAGTATGCCGCTTTGAATAAGATGCCGCATTTGTTAGTCGCTGGTGCGACCGGATCCGGGAAGTCGGTGTGCATCAACACGATGATTTGTAGTTTGTTGATGCGTTTTTCTGCCACTGAGGTAAGATTATTGTTGGTTGACCCTAAAAAGGTGGAGCTCGCACGCTACAACGGCTTGCCTCATCTATTGGCACCGGTTGTGACAGACCCACAGCTCGCCAGTGCTGCTCTGAAAAAAGTGGTGGAAGAGATGGAACGGCGCTACGATTTATTCGCGGAAGCGGTCGTTCGTGACATTGAAACCTATAACGAGTGGGTGGTGCGTGAGAAGGCGAAGCGAGCGGATGATGGGATTGTCAGCACGTTAAAGAAGTTACCGTTTATCGTGGTGATTTTAGATGAGTTGGCCGATTTGATGATGGTGGCGAGTCGTGAGGTGGAAGATTCGATCATGCGCTTGACACAGATGGCTCGGGCGGCAGGGATTCACTTGGTTGTGGCGACGCAACGACCGTCGGTGGATGTCATTACCGGTGTGATCAAGTCGAACATCCCGTCGCGGATTGCGTTCGGGGTGTCATCAGGCACGGATTCACGGACGATTTTAGATGCGGTCGGTGCTGAGAAGTTACTGGGCCGTGGGGATATGTTGTTCTTGCCGATGGGTGATTCGACTGCTAGTCGTGTGCAAGGGGCGTTTATTACCGACGATGAGGTCGCACGGATTGTGGAGTTTATTAAAGGGCAGGAGCTCGGCAGTGAGATTGCAAGTGATTTCCTTGAGAGCGTGGAAGTGCCCGGGAGCAATTCTGATTTGCCGTCGGACGATGCGTTGATTCGGGATGTGCTGGCGTTTGCGTTTGAGACGCAGAAGTTATCGGCTTCCATGTTGCAGCGGCGCTTTAAGATTGGGTATAACCGAGCGGCTCGTTTGGTGGACGATTTAGAAGCGGCGGGGCTAGTAGGCGCGTCCGATGGGAGCAAAGGACGCCCTGTTTTGATGGACGAAGTGACTTATCGTGAATTAATATCGTAATTTTGTTTGACAAGCACGGTTGATTTTTGGTAAAATGTAGGATAGCTTTATAGAGGATGGGTGTGAGACGATGCGGGTAAAGGTCATTTTGACGTGTGAAGATTGTTTAAGTCGCAATTATACGACGATGAAGAATAAGCAAACCGATACCGATCGGATGGTTATCAAGAAGTTTTGTCGTAGATGCAATGCGCACACGATCCATAAAGAGACTAAGTAAGATGGATATTTAGGGTTACTAAAAAAAACTAATAAAGAAATGGTGATTTGGGATGAAAGAATTTTTTGACAATATTGGCTTAGAACTTAAGAAGATTACGTGGCCGACGGATAAAGAGATGAAGTTACATTCGACGCAAGTGTTTGTGTTTATGCTGATTTTCACGTTGTTTTTCGCTGCGGTGGATAACATTATTTCGTTTGCGATTGCGGATGAGATTTCAGATTCGTATTACGAAGAGATCGATTACGATGCGTATGATTTAGATGAGTTGTTAGATGAGGACGACGCTGCGGATACAGACGATGTCGCTGACGAAGATGATGACGAAGACGAAGATTAATTAGGAGACATAGACGATGGAAGAGAAACGCTGGTACGTCGTCCAGACTTATGCTGGATATGAAAACAAAGTATTTAAGAACGTTCTTAAACGTATTGAAACGATGAACATGCAAGAAAAAATCTTCCGTGTTCTAGTTCCTGAGGAAAAAGAGGTTAAGATCAAAGACGGTGTGCGTAAGGAGAAAATGAAAAAAACGTTTCCTGGTTACGTGCTCATTGAAATGATTGATACCGATGATTCGTGGTTTACAGTCCGTAACACGCCTGGCGTCACGGGGTTTTTGGGTTCGTCTGGTAAAGGAACAAGGCCGGTGCCGTTAACGGAGGCTGAAATTCAACCTATTTTAGCGAAGATGGGTGTGACGAATACGGAAGTAACCTTGGACGTTGAAGTTGGTCAGCAGATTTTGATTGCAGCGGGACCGTTCTCGGGTCAAGTTGGTGTGATTGAGGCGATTGACGTTGAGAATTACAAGTTAACGATTTTAGTTGATTTATTTGGGCAAGAAACGCCTGTTGAGCTAGGACTTGACCAAGTTTGTGAGATTGAGTAGCAGGGGTTTGAACACATTCGCCGGATGAATGTGTTTTCTGTTGCAGTTTTTACTTGTAATTTTAAAAAAAGCTGGTATAATTGTATGGTTGCTAATTTTACGAGTTTTGAAAAACACATTTTAAGGAGGTGTACAATAATGGCTAAAGAGGTAAAATCAATTGTTAAACTACAGATTCCAGCTGGGAAAGCAAACCCTGCACCTCCGGTAGGTCCGGCACTTGGACAGGCTGGTGTTAACATTCAAGGATTCTGTCAGGAATTCAACGATCGCACGCGTGAGCAAATGGGAAGCATTATTCCAGTTGTGATTACGGTGTTCGACGACCGTTCGTTTGAATTTGTAACAAAAACGCCGCCGGCTTCTGATATGTTAAAGAAGGCAGCAGGGATTCAGAAAGGTTCTGGAACACCGAACACTGAAAAAGTGGCAACAATTTCATCAGATAAAATCCGTGAAATTGCTGAGGTAAAGATGCCTGACTTGAATGCAAATACCATTGAAGCTGCGATGAAGATCATCGAAGGTTCAGCTAGACAAATGGGAATCGTTGTCGAGGGATAATTTATCCTTAATTGAAGATTCTAAAATCTGTGAGAGGGTTTATCCCGTTTGATCACAAGGAGGAAATGTAATATGGCTAAGGTTAGTAAGAGAATTGCTGAAGCTAAGAAGTTAATTGACTCGGCAGTTGCCTATGATGGTGCTGAAGCGGTTGAGTTAGTTAAAAAGACGAGCACAGTTAAATTTGACGCAACGGTTGATGCCGCTATTCGTTTAGGCGTTGACCCACGAAAAGCAGATCAGCAAATTCGTGGTGCAATGGTTCTTCCTCATGGTACTGGTAAAGATCGTACAGTATTAGTATTCGCTCGTGGTGAAAAAGCAAAAGAAGCTTTAGAAGCTGGTGCAAACTACGCTGGAGATGCTGAGTACATTGAGAAAGTAACTGGTGGATGGATGGATTTCGACGTTGTTGTTGCAACACCAGATATGATGGCTGAAGTTGGTAAACTTGGTCGCGTATTAGGGCCACGTGGTTTAATGCCAAACCCTAAAACTGGTACGGTAACAATGGACGTAACAAAAGCTGTTAACGAGATTAAAGCTGGTAAAGTTGAATATCGCGTTGATAGAGATGGAAACGTTCATGTCCCAATTGGTAAAGTGTCGTTTGATAACGATAAGTTATTGGAAAACTTAAAAGCGATCTACGATGTTTTATTGAAAGCTAAGCCATCAGCGGCTAAAGGTACTTACGTTCAAAACGTGGCGATTTCGTCAACGATGGGACCTGGTATCAAAATCGCTGGTGAGACGTTAGAGTAGAATTCTTATTACGAACTGAGAAGCTGTGTTTACATATTAAAGCGAATGCTTTATTAGAAAGCCGTAGACAGTAGGAGCCGTTTGGCTTAAATTTCCTACCGAGGTGCAAATATGGATGAGTATTTTTAAAGTGCTCTGGTATATTGTGCCCTGATGTCTACGGTGGATATCAGGCTTTTTTGTTCGATAAATTAGGAGGTGTAAAAGAAATGGCTAGTACTGCTATGATTGAATTAAAATCAGGTTTAGTAACTGATTATGCTGCGAAGTTTAAAGAGGCTGCTGCGTTAGTGGTGGTTGATTATCGTGGGC
Source organism: Turicibacter sp. (assembly GCA_009780245.1). Lineage (GTDB taxonomy): Bacteria > Bacillota_I > Bacilli_A > MOL361 > Turicibacteraceae > WRKJ01. The sequence continues at coordinate 691 of WRAJ01000033.1, read as the reverse complement.
TTTCAGTTGATCAAGTGACTGAATTAAGAAGAAATCTTCGTGCTGAGGGTGTTGAATTCAAAGTATTGAAAAACAACATTTCTCGCCGTGCGATTACAGAAGCTGGGTACGAAGGATTAGCAACTGAATTTGTTGGTCCAACTGCGGTAGCTTACTCAAATGAGGACGTTGTTGCGCCTGCACGTATTCTTCATACTTTCGCAAAGGAAAACGAAGCGTTAGAATTAAAAGCTGGTTTCATCGAAGGTGAAGTGGCGTCATTGGAACAAGTATTAGAGCTTGCAACATTGCCAAGTCGCGATGGACTATTATCAATGTTACTATCTGTGCTTCAAGCGCCAATGCGCAATATGGCTTATGCACTTTCGCAAATTGCTGAGCAAAAAGAAGCTGGTGTAGAACCAGCTCCTGCTGAAGAAGCACCTGCAGAGGAAGTGGTTGAAGCTGCTCCTGCTGAAGAAGTAGTTGCTGAGGAAACGCCAGCTACTGAAGAAGTTCCTGTTGCTGAGGAAGCGACTGAATAAAAAAATGAGTTCGAACGTTTAGTTTTCGCACCCATCATATAAATTTAAAAAATTAAAGTGAGGTAATTAAAAATGGCTAAATTAACTAGCGCTGAAATGATCGAAGCGATCAAAGAAATGTCTGTATTAGAATTAAACGATTTAGTAAAAGCAATCGAAGAAGAGTT
>WRAJ01000032.1 GCA_009780245.1 Turicibacter sp. | reverse complement strand
TGCACGACGTGCTTTTTTAAGACCGTACTTCTTACGCTCTTTCGCGCGAGAGTCACGTGTTAGCATACCTGCTGGCTTTAAAGTTGGGCGGTACTCGTCAGAATCTACCTCAAGTAGTGCACGAGAGATGCCGTGACGCATCGCACCAGCTTGTCCAGTTAATCCACCACCGTTAACGTTTACGAATACATCGTATTGGTTAGTAGTTTCAGTCATTTCTAATGGTTGCATAATGTCTAATCGGGTTGCAGCTGAAGGGAAGTAATCTTCAAATTCACGCTTATTTACGATGACTTTACCAGTTCCAGGTAATAATCTAACGCGTGCAACTGAACTTTTACGACGACCAGTTCCTAAGTATTGTGTAATGTTAGCCATAACTTTCGTCTCCTCCTTATCCTTTCAACTCGTAAACTTCAGGCTTTTGAGCAGCATGAGGATGCTCTGGTCCTGCGTATACAAATAATTTTTTACCAGTCGCACGTCCAAGACGTCCTGTTGGTACCATTCCGCGAATCGCAAGTTCAAGCATACGCTCTGGTTGCTCCTCTCGCATTTGGCCAGCAGACTTCACAGATAATCCACCTTGATAGCCAGAATGACGATAATACATCTTATCGTTTAATTTGTTTCCAGTTAGTACAATTTTGTCAGCATTAATGATGATAACATAATCGCCACCGTCAACGTGTGGTGTAAATGTTGGCTTGTGCTTACCTCTTAACAAAGTAGCAGCCTCCGTTGATAAACGTCCTAAAGTTTGACCAGCAGCATCGATCACATACCACTTGCGCTCTACTTCATGACTTTTTTGCATAAATGTCGTACGCATAAATACAACTCCTCTTATTATTCATTATTATAGGTTTTTGCGAGTATAGAGTGGGAGCCCATACTCTTAAAAGTAATAACGAAAATGTAACAGAACAATTTTACACGAATCTACCTGAAAATGCAACCTTTAATTGAAAGTTTTTCAAGTAATTCACCCTTTTAAAAAAAGTAAGCGTCCGTCATAGCTTGAAATCACCGCCACACAAGTCTATAATAGTAATCATAGTATCAAAATAGGAGGCTTTTTGTCATGTTTGGTAAAAATGAAAACAAAATTAAACGCATCGTTATCGGGGTTTCTCTCGCCATATTTGCGGCGTTATTTCTAGTAGCTAGCAGGGGAGAAAACGCTTCTGTTTTCCCGGAGGGGATGGAACGTCCCGTTGACCACGTAGCTGGGCGCGTCATTGATTATGAATTAATTCCTCCAAGCGACCACTCGAATTGGTATTCACAAGAATTAATCGTGGAAATCCTTAGCGGGGATTTAGCCGGTGTGCACGCAGAAATTTTCCATGCGATGCCAAGCCCACTGTTTCCGCACTATGAAGTTGGCGACCCGATTGTCGTCACACTCCACCATGCCACCGATCTGCTCATGGCTGACGGCCCTAATCGAAGTGTCATTCTAATTGGCTTTGTTGTGTTATTCTTAGCCCTACTTTGCATCATAGGTGGGAAACGCGGTGTTTTATCCGTTTTTGGTTTGATCTTTGCTTTGCTGTCTATCACGTGGATACTTGTCCCGTTGACACTGCAGGGTTACTCGTCTATCCTGATTGCTTTTATCGTCGCTGTTCTCATTACACTTGTCGGCATCACCTTGCTGGCAGGGGTTAATGCAAAGTCACTTTCAGCGATTGCTGGGTGTATCTTTGGGGTCGCAAGTGCTGCGTTGCTTGCGTTTATCGTTGGAAATTGGAGTTTTATTACTGGTTATCATGCGGCAGCTGCCACTGATGCGCGTGGTTTGATCAACCTGGCAGACATTAGAGTTTCCGGTATTTTTGTTAGTGGTGTGATTATTTCTGCATTGGGAGCGATTATGGATACGTCGGTGACCATCGCCTCAAGCATGGAGGAAGTTAAGCGAGCAAATCCGCTCATCTCAGCCAAAGAATTATTTAAATCAGGCCTGAACGTCGGACGCGATGCGATGGGAACAATGTCCAACACGTTAATCCTTGCTTTCGTTGGGAGTAGCTTTGCCTTGTTATTGATCATTTTCGCTTCAGAAGTCACCTTTTTCCAATTTATTAACCACAGCGACATTGGCGTCGAAATCATTCAAAGCATCGCCGGTAGTATCGGCATCGTCTTGACCGTTCCTTTCACGACGTTGATCGCTGCTAAACTATTTTCGATGAAACCTGTTAAAGAATAAAAAGGCAAATAGTAGTGAATAAAATGCTACAAACGGCATATACTAATTTATGCTCTGCTAAACGAAGCGAGCAAAATTAGGAGGGGATGCAAGTTGAGCACGATACAAGATGCGAGAGACTTAGAAATCACATTGATCAAATTGATGGAATCGCAATCGATCAACAAGGACGATTACAATTTGATTCATAAATATTTAATCAAGATTAATAACGATTTGGAATTACAAACAAATAAAAATTGCGTCACTCGTGAACAACGATGATGCAATTTTTTTTTAGGTTAATGGACATAAAACTCTGCTACAACGTCGTGTAAGTGCTCATCTCGTATTGGAACATTAGCATCGTTGAACACGTGCATTCTTAAACGATATCGGCCTGGTTGCGTAAAGCCATTCGGAAGTATGATTGCTACGTGACGATCAAAGTAGGCAGATTCATTGGGTGGTAGGGAGTAGCCAACATCAACAAAGAAAATCTCATCCTGAGCGGGTACCACTTGCCATGCCCCTTCGTCAAACCTCTCAAGTGTGAAAGGTTCACCATAAATAATGGTCTCGTCCGTCCCGTTGAATAAGCGCAATGCGATCACACTTGCATCCATTTCAAGATCATTCAAAGCAGTAAATTCAACATTTATTAAATCCTCGTCCACCCTTAGTGCTGGACTTTGTACGTTGTCTTCACTGCCAGTTACATCATTTGAACAAGCTGTTACTAGTAGCACCATTAACAAACTACTTAAGCATAAAAACTTTTTAAACATGATTCGTTCACTCCTTCTGTCTTAAATAAAATTATTAGGCAATTGCGAATGCGAAAAGCTATCCAGTAAATGCGGAATATCACGTGTTTCGTAAAAGCAAGCCAATACGTGATAGTTTTGCATCATTTTGGCCTTCAGAATATCACCTGTTTTGTGAAAATCAATTAATACGTGATAGTTCTTACTTTGCGCAATTGCTTCACTTATATAGACGACAAAAAGACCTTACTCGTTGCGTATCTCTGATAATCTCACCACCCATTATTACACTTCGAAGAAAAAAATGATCAGCATCGCACTAAAGTTACGCATTTTCTGATCATTCAACCAACATTCACCCCTTTTTATTTGAAAGACATCAAAAAAATTTACTTTTTTCCACACTTGACATTCACTAGATGTCTTTTTCTCGCCAATTTGACTTATACTTAATGTCAAAGAGGGAAAGAGGTGAGGAAACATGTACAAAAACCGAGCAGACGGTAGAAATAACATCATCGGTGAAAACGTCCGACGACTGCGCAAGAACTTAAAAGACAAAGTTTCGCAAAAAGCACTTGCTGAAATGCTGCAACGTGAAGGCATAGACATCGATAAAAACGCCGTTCAACGCATAGAAAGCGGCCAACGATTTGTGATCGACATCGAAGTAAAGGCCATCGCAAACTTCTTCAAAGTCACATGCGACGAATTATTTGAAAGCCAATGATGAGGATGACCTCATGATTGGTTTTTATTTGTTTTCGAATCACCAAAAAATCACGCTTCACATCAGCTGTAAAACAACCAAAAATCCCCCTAAAATCGATTTTTCAATAAAATAGGGGACTTTTTGACATTAAGTTAATGTTAATATGAGGTTGTCGGGATTTATTTGGTCGTTAATTATATTTTGTGGAAAAATTAAAGTTTTTTTACTTCGATTGAAGCCGAAAAGTCCCCGGTATTTTAAAAAAACAAAAATAAAGGGGACTTACTTCGTTCCCTGTCTCACCTCCAAGCAAAAAAGGCACTTAGGTAAATTGCGAAACGCAAGAGATTCCCTACTTCTTACCTATATCGTGGCAGCTAGGTCAAAACGACCTCTGCAACATTAAATTTCGCAATCGTCTAAAAAAGGCACGCTCATCACTGAACGTACCTTTCTCTTGCGAAATGCCCCTAATCTCTTGACTGCACCACACCAACCGTGAAACGCAATCTCCAACATCAAATCAACCCCAGCTCCGCCAACACATAAGGTGCCGCATTCACACCTTCGCCCTCATAAGTAAAAGCATGCATGTGAATCGCTGGATTAAAATTCAATTCAATAAAGCCGTACTCCGCATCCCCATCACTCAAGTCACCGTTAATCACAATATCAACGCCACACAACCTAGCACCAATCGCGTGCGCAGCACGAACGGCCTCAGCCTTAAAATTCGCATGTGCATCGCCGGTCACATCCACACTATCCCCACCGGTCGAAATGTTCGAATTATCTCGCAAAAACACTTGCTCTCCCGCAGCCAATATACTATCCACAGAAAGCCCTGCCTGCTTCAAATTATGCAACTCAATCTCGCCGAGCACAATTTTCTCCAGCGGCGCCAAGTGATCAACACCGCGCCACGGATGCGCATTCTTCGTAGCCACCAACTCGGCCACCGTCGACACCCCATTCCCAATCACATTCGCCCCAACCCGCTTCAGCACCGCCAAACACGCGTCCCCAACGACCAAAAAACGGTACTCCTGCCCGTGCAAAAACTGCTCCACGATCACTTCATCATCAAAACCAAACGCAATCTCCAAAGCATCCCGAAACTCCGCCGCACCAGCAAGGGGACGAAACATCACAATGCCCCAACCAAAATTAGTCGTTTTTGGCTTAACCACCACTTCACGACCAACAAAATCACCAAAGGCTCGCATCGCATCGTCCACACTAAAGAAAGTGCGACCGGCAGGAACCGGAAAACCGGCATCCTCCAAGATAATTTTAGTCACTTCCTTATTCTCCATCGCTAAAAAAGAAACGTACGTATCAAGCGAAGTTTTCGTCGCTTGTTTCACATACTCGACCTTACCCTGCCCTTCCAACTTCAAAAAATTAGCCCGGCGATCAATCACTTTTACCTTCACACCACGACGAACCGACTCCGCAATCAGCAACTGCGTCGACATCTCCATGTCCTCAAATCCAACAGACTGATAAGGACTCGCCAGCGCCTCCTCTTTCTGACGCTTTGCCAACGTCAAGAAATCAGCAACCGTCACATCAGGTAAATTCGTCGCAGCCGTCATCATCCCCTCAAGCCCAAACGCCTCGCACAACTCACCCATTTTCTCAAAGAAATCCGCCTTCAGCGCTAACACCTCAGCACTCGGCTCTTTTCCATATAAAGCCACCTCATCTGCCAACGCTTTCGCATCAAACGAAACCTCGGTCGGCAACGCAAGCAACGTCAACATAAACACATGCAAAAACTTCAAATCCTGAAGCGTAATCCCCGCAAACGCGCACGGATTCAAATCAATCGAGCGAATCTCTAAATACTCAATCCCATTTTCTTCCAAACAATCCATCAATAACTTCGTCTGATTACGACGCTTGATCCGCACCGGCGCATAAATTTCACGCTCGTCAATGATCTTCCCCGCCTCCATCGCCGCCCGCACCGACGCAATGTGGTCGCACAACGAATCATACGATAACTGCAAATCCTCTTTATTCTGATACCCGTACCTACTGTTTCTAAGCGACAACGCCTCCGGTTCCCCAATCCCTTCCGCAATAGGCGCCTTTCCAAGCATGAACACCAGTAACCAATGATAGTTTAAATAATTTTTTGCAACCCTCATGTAAAGATCGTTCTTAAACTCACGGAATGATCGCCCCTTGCCATTCACACCATACAACTTCTGAAGGAGACTCTCGCTGTACGAAAAATTGTAGTGAATGCCGGAAACCAGCTGCACCCCATTCCCATATTTCTCTGCTAAATATTCACGGTATTGTCGGGCATCGCTTCCCGTGTGACAATCTGGAAATTCTGCAATTCTTACGTCGTTCCAATCTACCACAGGTGGCATCGAATAAGGCCATAACAGCTCATCCCCAATCGAACGCAACACCGTTTGGTTGATCAACGTGAGCTCCTTATGCATCTCTTCGACTGTGTCGTGAACACCGGTAATCATTTCAACCTGAGCTTCAGCAAAATCAGTCGTGATATAAGGATTTCTCGTGCGATCACCGAAAACGGGTGGATGATCGGTCTGCGCTATTTTTCCGGATGGCGTGATTCTTAACGCTTCGCGCTCTAAGCCAAACCGGCCGAGCTCTAAATCTACTTTGTCTAGTATTTCTTTGTTTTCCAATAGCATTGTCATAATCCTCTACTTTATCTTTATAATGGTATCATCCCTGGCGGTGGCATTAAGGGATTGGCTTTATCAATGTGGTCGTAAAACATCTTTCCGTTTAAATGATCGAGTTCGTGTTGAAACACAATGGCAATGAAATCGTGCGCTTTGACCTCAACAAGATTCCCCTCGATATCGTAGCCGTTTAGTTTCAGACGGCGATAGCGTGGAACAATGCCCGGGATGTCTTGTTCAACCGATAAACAACCCTCACCACTTGGCAGGAACGTTTTTTCTTCTGAATGGCTTAACATTTTTGGATTTGCTAGGGCGTAGTGGCATAACTCACCGTTGCTATCCTCAGCGCGCACGGCAAGGATGCGTTTGTTTAGCCCAATTTGCGGTGCCGCCAGTCCGACCCCCTCGCGCAAACCGTATTTCTTGGCTATTTTTGGGTCTTGACTGTTGGCGAGAAACTCAGCCATCTCTTTCATCACGTTTTTATCTTCATCACTGAGCGGCAAAGGCACTTCATCCACGACCGTTCGCAGTAACGGATGACCGTCCGTGATAATATCTTCCATTGTAATCATAACTATTCACTCCTATGTTAACACTAATCCCAATTAGTATTAGTTATAGTATACCAAATTTCGGCAAATAAAAAAAGTGTGTGATTCATTTTAACCAAGGAATCACACAAAAATAAATATAATTAATTAGCAGCAACCGCAACCGATGTTTCTTCCACATCCGCCGCCGTACCCGTAGCCGCCAGCGCCAAACAAACATAAGATGATGAAAATCACAATAATCAAACCAATGATTCCCCCACCGAATCCAAATCCTCCACAAGGTGAATATCCGTACATACTTTTAACCCCCTCTACTTACAGGGTATTTTGCATACCCTAACTGATGTTATGCCTTATTTAATTTTAAACGTTCGTTATCGCTTAACCGAAGCAGCGCGGTTGCTCTTCGCAGCAGCCGCCGTGACCACCAATGAACGATGTGCTACAGATGATTGCTAACAAGATGAACAGCACTAAAATGAATGCAAATCCACCTCCAAAACCGCCTGTTGCTGGTGCGCACGCTGTTTGCTGATAAGCTGGTGTTCCACAAGAATATGTATACATTTCGTTGACCCCCTCAAATCTTATAATCATTATATCATACGTCAAAATCCCAGTTGTGTGACTTTTAATAAAATGATTAGCAACCTAGTACTAAGCCAAATAAAACGAGAATAATAAATAGCACAAGGACTAACGTCCACGATGATCTACCACAGCTTGGATAACTAACCATCTGAGTCTGTCCGTACCCGCTGCCTAGCGTGTGTCCACCACAACTATAACTAAAGCCTTGTCCATAGTTAAACATAATAACACCCCCTCTTTGTGATTACTATATCATACGCAAAAGCCTTTTGAATTGCGTAGGCAGAATAGCTAATTGCGAAACTTGGGTGCTAACATAACAGAGATTACCTATTTTCTCGGTATAGCCTATCATTTAGGTATAAAACTACCCACTTCCTCGTTAGAGCCTATCATCTAGGTAACATCGTTCTCTCTCGGTAAGGTTAAATTTCGTCATTGCCTAACAGGCAGAAGCTTTTGCTTTTCTATATAAGGGCATGAAAAAAGCCACAGATTACTGTGACTTTTTTTAGAAAAACTTAGATCTTATTCTTCGTCTTTCTTAGCTAAAAGGCTCATTGCTAAACCTGCTGTTACAGAAGCGATACCTGCGAACACAACTGGTCCTACTACTGCACCTGCATCTGGTAATGCTGGGCGTGTTGCTGGTCTAGTTGGTGCCACTGTTGGCGCTGGCGTATCTGGGCACTCTTCTGGACATGGCACAGTTGGGCACTCCTCATCATCTGGGCATGGCACAGTTGGACATGGCACAGTTGGTGCTACTGTTGGTGCTACAGTTGGCGCTTCAGTCGGTACTGCTGTTGGAGCTACAGTCGGTGCTACCGTTGGTGCCACTGTTGGAGCTACCGTTGGTGCCACTGTTGGAGCTACAGTTGGTGCTACCGTTGGTGCCACTGTCGGTGCTACCGTTGGTGCCACTGTCGGTGCTACCGTTGGCGCATCTGTTGGTGGCTGAGTAGTTACTGGACCACGTCTACATAAATACCACAGACCATCGTGTCCTGGAACCGCGAAATTCGCTCCTGCATTTGGTGGACACTTAATTGCGATATAATCCCATAGATCATCGTACTCTGGATTTCCAGGGATTAGGATTGGATCATCCATTGTTCCAGTTCCTTGTGCAAATGTAGCTGGTAACACGTTCAGCGCAATACCAAGAGCTGCAACTAAAACAAATATCTTTGCAGATATTTTGAATCTTTCTTGCTTGTTAAGTTTTTTCATTTTTTACTTCATTCCTCTCTTTTTTGTCTTAATTTCAACCTGTCATTGTCATTTTCATGGGCACCAGATGTGAAATTCCTACAAATTATACCACTCCTCTAGAAGCTTTGTCAACACGATTTTCGCAAAATTTATAATTTTTTTATTAATTCTATTAAAATAGACAGCGCGCGTTCTCTCGCAGTAGACTGCATAAAAAAAGAAGCCACATACTGTGACTTCCATCGCGTAATTTTTTACTCATCATTCTTCTTATCTAAAAGGCTCATTCCTAAACCAATAATAATCGTCGCTACACCTGCAAATACAGCTGGTTGTACGACTGCACCTGTGTCTGGTAATGATGGGCGTGCTGCTGGTGCTTCCGGGCGTACTGGCGCTGCCGGACGTGTTGGTGCTTCTGGACTTGTTGGTGCTGCCGTTGGCGCATCTGTCGGTGCGTCAGTTGGTGCATCTGTCGGTGCGTCAGTTGGCGCATCTGTTGGTGCATCTGTCGGTGCATCTGTCGGTGCTACTACTGGTACCCAAATCGCATAGAAAGTGGTATCTTCCCAGATTGGACCAACTGCGCGCGTTAACGTCCATCCACCAAATGTATAGCCAGGGTTGTCGATTAAAGCAGGTTCAACTGGTGTCTCACCTGGTTGCACTTGACCAGTGTGATGCGCAACACCATCCATTAACCAATTGAATGTGTAGTTAACAGGTTCTGGTGCATTTGTTGGCGCATCCGTTGGTGCAGCTGTCGGCGCTGCTGTTGGCTCCTCCGTACAAATACGAATTGGCGCACCTGGTACCAATGGGAAATCTGGGTTCGCTCTAAACGGTGGACAGATCATTTCCTCACCGTTATGTCCAATAATAACGAAACCTGGGCTTGGACACTTCAATAAATGATAGTCGTCACACGGTGCCATTGGTAATTGATTTTGAGCAAAAGTAGCTGGTAAAACATTAATGGCTACGCCTACTACTGTCATCAGTAAGAATATTTTGCTTAGCATTACGAATCTTTTTTGTTTACTCATCTTTTATCATTCCTTTATGTTTTTTGTCAGTGAATCCAATCTGACGCACCCCATCTTCGCCCCATTTTACAATGGACCCCCTTCTCCCAATGATTTGCACAAGGATTTAAATTCTCGCTAAGTATAGCACCCATCAACGTTCTAGTCAAGTAGAATTAATTAATTTGTTGAGTAATTTCTTCATTTTTTGACATTTCTCTCTATTTAATATTTTGAACCGTTATTCATCCGCGAAAGTAGCTAATCTTCTAAAAACATTTCATTCTATCGCAGTAGAAAAGTAGAAAAAAATCCTTTTAAATAACTACCATGCTTACTAACGGCTTTGAGACGCCAAAAAAAACACGGTCATCATCGTTTTACCGATCATGCCGTGTCTCTCTTAGGGAACAACCCTTATGTAGATAAGATTAAATCTTATTCTTCGTCTTTCTTAGCTAGAAGGCTCATTCCTAAACCTGCTGCAAGCGTAGTTAATCCTGCAATCGCAACTGGAGCAGCTACTGCACCTGTTTCTGGTAAAGCATCAGGTTGTGCAGGATCAGGCTGTGTAGCCTCAACCTCAGGTTGTGTAGGATCAGCTTCTGTTGGTGCATCCGTTGGAGCCTCAGTTGGTGCTTCAGTCGGAGCTGCTGTTGGTGCTTCAGTCGGAGCCTCTGTCGGCGCTGCTGTTGGTGCTTCGGTCGGAGCCTCAGTTGGCGCTTCAGTCGGAGCCTCAGTTGGTGCTTCAGTTGGCGCGTCTGCTTCACCAATCACACAGAAGAACCATCTTCCATCGTGTGCTGGCACTGCGAAATATGGATCTGTAATACCTGGCGGACATTTTAAGCCAATGTACTCACGTAACTCATAATACTCAGGCGTTCCTGGTATTAAGCGAAGTGGGTTGTTCATACCACCTGGCGCATTTGGATTTAAAATATGGTCAACGCTAGCATCGACATCTTCTTCTACTACTGTATCTTCCGATGCTGGCACATCTGCCGGCTCTGCACAGACAAAGTGGATGCTTCCACGTTGAACGACAAGTCCTGCAATCTCTGCACAGTCGTTTAGCCACATGTCAAACCCTTCTACACCTGCTGGTAACGGTAGAACTTCACCTATTTCTCCACCTTCTACGACGATTTCTCCGCCATTGAACATCGAGTCAAACCATGAAGATTCTTGAATATCAACATACTCTGATTCTACTGCGTAGTCATCCGTTTCTGCTTCAACTTCATAGCTATCAGCAAATGTACCAGGTAATACATTAACCAAAGTTGCCACTACTGCTAGTAACAAGAACGCTTTGATTAGTGTGACAATTTTTCTCTCTTTATTCATTCTCTCATTCCTTTACTTTGTGTCGTATAATCCATTTGAAGTGGATAAAACTCCTTGAAATTATACCACCTCATGACGTAATCGTCAATAAAAATGAGACTTTTTTTACGCTTAAAATTCAACAATTGACTTTTTTTTGCATTTCAATACGAAATAGTAGGCAAATCACAAACGGTACGCCCAACAATAGAGGCAAAAAGAAAAAGTTACATTTCTGTAACTATCCTTATCGGTATCCCCTCTTACATGGGCTCTATCGCATTAGAAGCCCGTCGCTCACCTAGTTTACTTTCCTTAACTAAATAAACCGGGCGGTTCTTGATCTCTAAGTACATTTTAGAAATATATTGCCCGACAATCCCTAAGCAAAAAAATTGCACACCACCGATCAACAAAATCACACTAATTAACGTTGGGAATCCCGCTACCGGATCACCAAACAAAAGCGTTCGAATCACCACGTATCCGATCATCATCAACGAAATCAAAAACAACAAAATGCCCATTAGCGAGGCCAGCACAAGCGGTGCGGTTGAAAAAGACAAAATCCCTTCCATCGAATAGCGAAACAACCCAAAGAATGACCACGTGGTCGTGCCATGCTCGCGTTCAATGTTTTGATACGGCAACCATTTCGTTTCAAAGCCGACCCACGAATGAATCCCTTTGTAAAAACGATTGTATTCCGGCATCGTCAAGATCGCTTCGACCACCTGACGCGTCATCATCGAATAATCCGTCGCACCGTCCGTCATTTTAACGTTCGCGATGCGGTTAATAAACTTATAAAAACTTCTAGCGAAAAACGAACGTATCTTCGGCTCGCCTACACGACTTTCGCGATAAGCCGTGGCACAATCGTATCCTTCGTTCACAATGCTTTCATACATCACAGGAAGCATATCAGGCGGGTGTTGCAAATCGGCGTCGATCACAACGGCATAATCCCCGGTACAATTTTGCAACCCGGCATAGATGGCCGCCTCTTTCCCAAAGTTACGAGAAAACGAAATATATTTGACACGATCATCAGCCTCAGCCGTGTTTCTAATCAACTCAAGCGTCTGATCACGCGAGCCGTCGTTGACCATTAAAAACTCAAACCCAATCCCATACTTTTCATTCATCTGCTGACTCACACTGCAGAGCTTTTCATAAAGCGGAGCAAACGATTCCTCTTCATTGTAACATGGAATGATTAAAGATATGACCTTCATCACGTCAAACGCTCCTTTCGCCTGCCTTAGCAGACTTGAACACAAAATTTTTACTTAAAAGATAATTTAAAACCACTATGACAACGCTAACGATCAGTTTAGCGGCAAATCCTTCGATCCCAAATAACGGGTAAGACAGCCCCGCAAAAACAAGCAGTGGCACCCCGATCAATTCAATCAAGCCAGTGGCAAGTCGCGCTCCGACAAACGTTCCTGCTTGCCCCACTACCACCGACGGTTGCCATTCACGATCTTCAAAGACCCACATTTTATTTGCCATAAACGCAAAAGCCACGGCAAAGACCCAAGCGATCACGTTACTCACTGAAATGGAAAAGCCGACCATTTCCACGGCTATACTGTACACGACCCAATTTATCAGGGTTGTCACACCACCAAAAAACAGATAGCTGGTTCTTTCTTTACTTTCTTTCGAAGCGAATAACCGATCAAAGAGGTTGTCAAACACATCAATCCCTTTACTGCGGTGGAACCAAATTAACAACCCGTATACTGCCCAAGAAATGAAACTGATGATCGCGCCTAAATTAACGCTCTGGTTGCGATACCTAAATTCAACGGTATTGACGCCTGTGCCAACTCTAACGCCTGCCATCGCACCGCCGATGGTCACAATCTCTTCTTCCACGCCGTTGACAAAGACGCGCCAATTGTTGGCATAAGGCAAAGACGTGTATAAAAGCCTTGGTTCTGACACGGTGACCGTTCCGGCAAACCTAGTGTCAGAAAATTGCGTCAGTTCTAGCGTCTCGGCAGATAAGATGTCAAACCCTTGTTCGAAAACTTCTTGATTGAATAAGCCGACAAAGATGTCACCTCTCACGTTAGCAGCTGACGCATCCGCTTCAAAGGAAACGATCTGTCCTGCTTCAAAATGACCAGCGGCAAAGATGTACGGGCGTCTCAGATTGAGCGATTTCAATCTTTCGCCATCAAAAGCAACGCGTTCACCCGATGCATCTGGGAAACTCATATAAGCATAGATCAGGCCATCTGTCGGCACTTCATAGTTAAATCTAAACATGCCTTCGGTTGCCCCTTCATTAAGTTCGATCGTAAACCCACCGCCATCTGCAAACGCCACAAAATAATGTTCAGAGCCAACGTGCAGAAGCTCGATCATCGTAAACAAATCCTCGTCCAATCCCGTTGCAAGGCGGAACCATTCATTTTGTGTGATAAAAGGATTTTCTTCATCTGCCACAAAGTCTAAAATTTCTTCGTTCACCGTAAAGCCGAAAGGCAGGTAGAAATTGTTTCTAAAGAGGTAATGTCCCTCAGCGGACGCCACGTATTCCCAAAGCAGACCGTGATCATCTGCTGGTGTGTGATCGCGTGTGATCAAATAGCGAAGGTTTAAAAACGAACTCGTTAACGGAGACGTCTCGGCATAGTTAAAACGATTCCCGCGATCCCAACTCGCAAGGCCGAGGTCTTCCATGAAATTAGTCGCACTCACATTCACAAACGACGAGAAGAACGCAATGCCGTCAAACCCATAAAACGTTGGGTCGTTGTGCGTGTGCCAACGCGAAAGCTCCGTTCTAAAGAAATCAGGCTCTTCTGATAAATAGCGCGCATCGAGGAGTTGTTGCGTTTGCGCTTGATGACGTGTGAAAGAAGTGTGTTCTGTTGTTCTTACCGTGTCTACCCCGTTATAAGCTGTAAAGGATAACTCAATTAGAATGATCACAAAGAGCGCGTACTTAAACACGTTTGACATTTTAACAATCGGTTTAATAATGATCGCCAGCACAAAAATACCGATATAAATAATGCTCAGACGCATGCCGTTGATGATGTGATTCATGTCTTGAGAACCCGTGGCAGCCATCCACAAGAAGAATGTAGCGGATACTCCCATCGCGACAACGTCTTTCACTGTGACCTCATCCATGAGCGTGAACGCTCGGTACGCCATGACGATGACAACAAAAGAAGCAATAAACGAATAACGAAACGGTAACATATTGGCAATGGTAAAGCCGTGCCAAATAAAGTTTAAAACGTTAATGTTCACACTTAAGATCAGAAAAACCAGCACGGATGCATAAGCCACTTTTTCGCGACGTGAGACTTTATCTGATAACAGAAAAACGGGTAGCAACATGATGCTGATCATCCCACTGTACAAATTTGGTAGCCCTTCTAAACTGGTTGGTGGCGTAAAGGCGATGAAGTTTCCTAGGACTTCCGCAAACGTGTTATAAAATCTAAAGGCAGGAAAGACGACGTCTGCTCGGTAAGAGTTCTGCAACGCGGAGTAAACAGGTAGCAGCAGAACGGCCGACATCCCAAGGGCTAACACGGTACAAAGCCCAATGGTGACCATCCGCTTCAAACATTCACGCCTACTTAACCTCGCGATGAAAGATTGGGCAAAAAACATAATGGCAACGAAAATGCAGACGAAAATACCGATATAAAAGTTGAATAAAATCGCAAGCGCTAACGAAATGGTATATATTTTGTATTTCCCTTCTTTGACAAGCGAATAGACGCCCAGCATGACAAGCGGCATGATGGCAAAGGTATCCATCCACATGATGTTCCAGTAATACCCGAGTGCAAAGGCACAAAGCGCGTATAAAGCTGAGAAAGCAGGTAATAAAATATCACTTTTCTTTAACGCGATGCGCAAAAACAGACTCATGAAAAAACTAGCAAAACCAAGTTTAAATAATAAAAACACCGTCAGCACTTCGCGTAAGTATGCGTGTGGAAATAAAACGGCTAGTAAATTAAAAGGGCTAGCTAAATAATAAGCGATGTGTGCCACGTAATCGTGACCGCCGCCAGATGTCCACGACCAAAGTAAAGAGCCGCCGTCTCTGATGCGGTGCCAATACTCACTAATGAACTGATAATATTGGTGCCAAAAATCAGTCACCAGAATTTGTCGATCGCCAAAAGGGTACACACCGTGCAAAGCAAACATCGTTCCTAAAATCACGATCGGGATTAAGGCCGACAAGCCGTGTAAGATGATTTTCCCTTTCAATGTTGTTTCGTTTGTCAACGTTGGCTCGTTCATCAGCGCTGCTTCGTTCGTCAACGTTGTTTCGTTCGTTTGTTCCATTTTAAAAAGCCTCACTTCCAATTTCAATAGTCTAATCATAACATAAAAAGTCGTGGTGGTAAACATTAAAATACATGATTCGACTGTCTTAGACTACATTTCTCCCACGAAACAAAATCACCTGCTACGCTTATCTGTAACAAGTGATTCATCTTTTTAGTTTCGTCACCCAAAAGCGGTTGATCCATTAGTTAAAGTATGCCTCAATCCTTAAAAAGTATACAAAAAAATGACAGCTTTTGCCGTCATTCTTGCGCTATCTCTCATTAATAATCGCCTTGCCACTCCGCGATCCCGGCCATCGGTTTAAATAAATCGGAGACCGGTTGGTCGTTCAAAATGTGTTTAATCCCTTCCGCGAGCAAATACCCGATCGAAAGTTGGTTGATTTTATCGCTTTTCTTCTTGTCGTCCAAGCAAATCGTGTTCGTCGTAACGAGCTCAACCAATGCCGAATCGTCAATGCGTTCAACAGCTGGCCCCGATAAAATCGGATGCGTACAAGCGGCATAAACCGCCTTTGCCCCACGCTTTTGCAATTCATTGGCTGCGGTTTGAAGCGTCCCAGCTGTGTCAATCATATCGTCAATGATCACAGCGGTTTTTCCTTCAACCTCGCCAATCAAGCCCATCACTTCCGCTACGTTAGGTTTCGGACGACGTTTATCAATGATCGCAATTGGCACATCTAAATACTCCGCTAATTTTCGCGCACGCGTCGCACCGCCGTGATCAGGTGATGCGACCACCACGTCTTCTAAGTTTTTCTCCATGAAGTACTTCGCCATCGTTGGTAAGGCGCGGAAATCATCGATCGGAATATCAAAGAATCCTTGAATCTGACTTGCATGTAGATCCATTGTCATCATGCGCGTTGCCCCTGCGGCCTCGATCAAATTAGCCACTAGCTTCGCTGTGATCGGCTGACGGGCACGTGCTTTACGATCCTGACGCGAATAACCGTAATAAGGCACAATGAGATTAATCGTCTTAGCCGAGGCACGTTTCAATGCGTCTACCATGACTAATAATTCCATGATGTTTTCGTTTACCGGCGTATGCGTTGGTTGCACGACAAACACATGATGTCCCCTAACGGTCTCACCGATGTCAATTTGAATTTCACCATCTGCAAAACGACTAATGCTACAATCGCTTAACGGTACATTCATATATTCGGCAATTTCCTTCGCCAACGCGCGGTTTGCACTTAAACTAAAAATTTTAAACTTTTTACGATTTATCTCAGCCATTTAAGCATCCATCCTTATCAACACAGTATACTCATTATTTTACCTGATTTTGCAAATTACTTCAATACTTATTTTCATCCTATTTTCAAAAAAGCAGTAGTCACTGATCGACTACTGCTCGGTCAAGACCGCTTTAATTTTCTGAATCAAATCATCTTCATCCTCACCTTTAATCGGCTTGTTATTCAAAAAGACGAACGGATAGTCTCGTCCTGGACCGCAGTAAGAAATACAAGCAGGCGGTGTAATGGTAGCACTCGGATCAAGCTGTTGCAACTTGGGAATGAGGGTTGTCAAATTAACGCCTTTACATTTATCGCAAACTTTAAACTCGTTTTGGAATTCGGTCATTAACGCGTCAAGGTCCAGCATTATTTCGCTCCAAGTGCCTGGTTTGCTGTGATGACAACCGTGTTATAAACGTCATCCGCTGTGCAACCGCGCGATAAATCGTTTACTGGCTTATTCAGACCTGCTAAAATCGGACCGACTGCTTCATAGCCACCTAAACGCTGCGCAATTTTATAACCGATGTTACCTGCGTTTAAGTCAGGGAAAACAAAGACGTTAGCCTGGCCGGCTACCTTCGAGTCTGGGGCTTTCAGTTTCCCAACCCCTTCCACCAACGCCGCGTCGAACTGCAATTCACCGTCGTAATCGAAGTTGAGGTTGTCCATGCCGTCCAAGATGTTCACTGCTTCTGCGACTTTTTCCGTTGCTGGCGTTTTTGCTGAGCCGTGCGTCGAGAAGCTTAGTAACGCCACTTTTGGATCGATGTTAAACATTCTTGCCGCTTCGGCTGAGCCGATCGCAAACTCCGCTAAATCCGAGCTTGACGGGTCTGGGTTAACCGCGCAATCTGCGAAAATATAGCGACGCTTTGCTTCTTTTAACATCGCAAAATAACCGAACGTTTTGGTGACGCCTGGCTTTGTTTTAATGATCTGCAGAGCCGGTCTAATGGTGTCTCCTGTTGAGTGAACCGCTCCTGAAACCAACCCGTCAGCCAGTCCCATGTGCACGAGCATTGTCCCGAAATAATTCACGTCTTTTACTAACTTGCGCGCGCCTTCTTCGTCGATTTTCCCTTTTCTGACCGCAACAAATGCCGCAATCATTTCTTCGATGCCTTCGTAAGTTTCAGGATCGATGATTTCGCAGCCTTCCATCGAGAAATCTCCTGCTTTTTTCACTGTTGCTAAGACCTCTTCTTTATTACCAAGCACAATGGGCTTCACCATGTTACTACGACCAAGAACACTTGCCGCTGAAACGACACGCTCATCGTTTCCTTCTGGCAAGACGATTCTAATCCCTTTGCCTAAAATATTATTTCTTAACTCTGTCATGATATCCATTTTGATTCCTCCGTCTTCTTTAAAGTGCATATTTGTTACAAAATTCACTTGTTTGCGCTTTTATTTGCACCCTCTATTGTACACTAATTTGCTTCATTTTTAAATAGAAAAAAGCAAACAATTTATAATTATTTTGCACTAAAACGTGACAATTATCATACTTTAACTTAGGTGTTCATATAATTTATAGCGTGAGGTGATGACCATGGCTGTCATTAAAGCAAACCAAAAAGACATTGAAACACTCGCAAGGCTCATGCGTGCCGAGGCAGAAGGCGATGGCCAAATGGGCATGTTGCTGGTTGGAAACGTCTGCGTTAATCGCGTCCGAGCTGATTGTCACGATTTTAAAAAAATCAATGACATCCAAGCGATGACGTTTCAATCACCAGGTGGCTTTGAAGCCACACAGTTTCCTTATTTTTATCAACGTGCGCGCGACGCAGACATCGCCTTAGCGAAACGTGCGATTGCTGGTGAGCAACACGATCCTGCTACAACCGCACTCTGGTTTTACAACCCGTTCCAGAAAAGTTGCCCGCCGCAATTTTGGGGACAATGGAATTCCGGACGATTCGGTGTGCATTGCTTCTATATGCCGCTTGAATCAGAAAATTGTTATTAGGTACTACCTAGGCAGTGTCGACACTAGCTAGTAAAAAACTATAAAAAGAGAGGTCAAAAATTATGTCTTATTACCCACCTTTTTACCCTTATCCACCAACGTGTGGCGGATTCAGAAACCCAATGACGCTGGAGGAATATGCCAACGCGTTTGAACCACCGTTCCCATCGGGAAGTGCGATCGGGCCAGGCACACCAACCGGGCCAGCAGGTTTGGAGAGCGCAGCAGATTTCACGGAAGATATGCTTGTTGATAATTTCATTAATCGTACCTCCGGGCGCACTGGTGGCGGTGGATACATTGATAATATTTTACGCCTCAACCGCGGTAAACTTGCGCGCGTTCGCATGACGTTTAACTCGGGTGGCGGTTCTTCAGAAACAAAAGTGTTCACGGGAATTATTGAAACGGCTGCACGCGATCACATTGTTCTTAGTGACCCACAAACAAACGGTCGCTTCTTGCTGCTGACCATTTATTTGGACTATATTGAATTCCCTGAGGAAATCAATTACTATTATCCAGGGACAAACGTGATCAATGTCGTTGACGAAAAAGTGTTTGAAGAAAATCCTGAACTGATGCCGCTGCATGAATATCAAAAAGCAAAAAAAGAAAAATTCATTCACCACCTTGAAGCTGTTACGCTGAAGAATGAAAAATAAACGATGTCAATCAAAGGGCTAACTCGCAACGGCGTTGCCCTTTTTTTGTGCATCAATCTCAATTGTTCGGGCACAATCCGAACGAATTTAACCATTTTACTTGTCATCGCTTTAAAAAATGAAACGTCTATGATATACTTTTTATAACTTAAACAAAAGGAGTGTTTGTAAAAATGAAAAAACTATTTGCTTGTTTAGCTTCACTCGCTTTACTTTTGCCCGTTGTTGCCTTGGCTAATCCAACATCTAGTGAGCCAGAGTTTGCCGATGCGCACGAAATCGTGGATTACATCACCGCGGGTTGGAACCTTGGAAATACGTTAGATGCACACCCGCATGGTTTCACGGGTGCCTATACGGTAGATCCGGCTGATTGGACGCCGCATCACCAAGAAACGGTGTGGGGAAATCCGATTACATCGCGCGAAAATATCCTAGCGATTCGTGACGTTGGGTTCAACGCGATCCGTATTCCGATTACGTTCTATACGTTTATTGATGAAGACTTTAACATCCGTCAAGATTGGATGGATCGGATCGTTCAAGTGGTCGATTACGCTTACGATGCAGGGATGATTGTGATCATTAACACGCATCACGATGAGCGTTGGATTGGGCTCGGCCTAACGGATGCTGATGGGAATTTAGTGCCACAGTACTCGCACGACCCGAACCGCGCAACGTTGGTAACGGTGGAAGATTCGATTGACTTTATGACAGCCATCTGGACGCAACTGTCTGACGTGTTTGCTAATTACGGTCAGCGTTTGATTTTTGAAGGGTTAAACGAACCTCGTACGATTGGTAGCCCAGCTGAATGGGGCGGTGGGACACCGGTTGAACGTGAAAATTTAAATCTATTAAACCAGCTGTTCGTCGATACGGTGCGTGGACATGGTGAAGGTTATAACGGTAGTCGTTTCTTAATGGTGCCGACTTATGCGGCGGCTGTTGGGGTGGCTGCGTTTGACGGATGGCGCATGCCAACGGATCCTGCAGGACCGAACAACATCATCGTTTCGTTACACGCTTATACACCATGGCGCTTTGCCTTAGATGCTAGTACTGACGAATTCAGAGAGTGGAGCTTAGAAGGAACCGGCGATCAAGACGGGCCAGGACCGGTTACTTGGGCGCTAAATCTATCGCGCAACACCTTCCCTGATTACCCGATTATCATTGGCGAGATGGGTGCGTTAAACCGCGATAACCTTGATAGTCGCGTAGCATGGTTATCGTTCTATCATTCTTTGGCTAGAGAGTTAGACATGCGTATCTTCTGGTGGGATAACGGTCAGTTCGGAAGCCAGCAAGTCAATGGACCGGATCAATTTGCCATTTTTGATCGTCGTACCAATACGTTCCCATTCCCAGAGCTAGTACGTGCTTTGACGGGTTACTTACCAGTCAACTCAGGTGTGCCAGGTGTCTTCATTCCACCGATCCCACCAATGCCAGGACCGGACGGAAGACCACAAATACCAGGACCAATCATGCCGCCAGTTCTACCAATTCCACCGATTCCAGGACCGGATGGACCAGTGATCCCACCACTGCCACCATTACCAGTACCAGGGATTCCAGACCTACCACCGATTCCAGAAAGACCGCCACTTCCAGAGCGTCCACCGATCTTTTCTAGAATCATTGAACGATTGAGATAAATGAAAACTGCGTTGCATGCCAACTTGTGGAAGCAACGCAGTTTTTTTGTGGTTATAAATACTTCGCCGTAATCGATCGTTCACACTGGAAAATCTCAGCCGGAACCCCTTCGTATAAAATCTCGCCCCCACCAGCACCCCCATCAGGACCTAAGTCGATGAGCCAATCCGCAGACCTAATCACATCCGTATTGTGCTCAATAACAACCACCGTATTACCTTTTTCCACTAGCTTGTCAATAATCGCTAAAATGTTCTTAACGTCCGCCATGTGAAGCCCGGTCGTTGGTTCATCCAAAAGATAAACGTTGCCTTTTTTGTTAAGTTCTTTTGCAACCTTAAGTCGCTGACATTCCCCGCCGGATAACGTGTTAAGCGGTTGCCCCAGGGTCAAGTAGCTTAAACCCACCGTCTCCAAACTCGCCAGTTTACGATGTATGTCCTTGCTTTCAAAAAATTCCAACGCTTCAGCAACGGTCATTTCCATGATGTCGACGATGTTTTTATCTTTGTAGCGATACTGAAGCACTTCTTCTTTGAAACGAGTGCCGTGACAGTCATCGCACGTGATTTCCACGGCATCCATAAACGATAGGTTTAGCTCAACGATTCCCTTACCTTTGCACGTTTCACAAGCGCCGTCGGAGTTGTAACTGAATAGCCCTCCCGCGACGTTGTTTGCAAGCGCGAAGACTTTGCGAATCGGGGTCATGATATCAGAGAACGTCGCCGGGTTAGAGCGGGAGGTTGTGTGGACGGCGCTTTGATCGATACGGATCGCCTCGGGATAATCTTTGGCGAAGACTTGATTGACCAGCGTGCTTTTACCCGAACCCGCCACCCCGGTCACGACAGTGAAGACGCCGATTGGCACACGGAGGCTCACGTCTTTAAGGTTGTGAAGACAGCTTTTCTTACTTTCTAAGAAGTCGGCGACGAAGCGTGGGGTGGCGTTGATGGCGAGTGTTTGGTTCAGGTAGTTGCCGGTGAGTGTGTCCGATTCCAACAAGCCTTTATAAGTTCCGCTGTACATGATCTCCCCGCCTCCCCGCCCAGCAAGCGGCCCCACGTCGACAATGTGGTCAGCAATTTGAATGACATCTGGATCGTGTTCGACGACGAGGACCGTGTTGCCTTTATCGCGGATTTTTTTGAGCAGATCGTTGAGCCGGTACACGTCGCACGGATGCAACCCGGTGCTTGGTTCGTCAAAAATGTACATCAGCCCCGTCAGATCGCTTGAGAGGTATTTGACCATTTTAACACGCTGCGATTCCCCACCCGAGAGCGACGGCGTTTCCCGGTTCAAGTTCATGTAAGACAACCCGATGTCACAGAGGTTCTGCAGGCGTTGGGTGATGCCATCCAAGACCGGCTGCGCCTCCGGTATGTTAAGTTCTTTTACGGTGCTGATTAGTTCGTCTAGTTGAAGCTCGGCCAAATCCGCAATGGCATGCCCGTTTATTCGGGAGTTTCTCACTTGCTCGTTGAACCTTGCGCCAAGGCAAGAAGGACAGGTATCGGTGGTCGTGAAGGCATTTAATTTTTGCGCAGCTTTTTCGGATAGTTCTTTATCGCGATTGACGTTTTGACGCATGAAGCGGACGATGAGGCCTTCGAAAGTTGAATTGATATGCGAGCCTTTGTAGGTGACGCTGATTTTTATCCCGTCTGCGTGGAGGAGGTTGTGCCTTTCTTCTGCGGTGTAGTCTTGGATTTTTTTGTCGTTGTCGAAGAGCAATACCTCTTCCATTTCTTCCACGCCAAAGCCCATGTCTCGCAGTGCCACGATCTTCATCAGCAACGGAATTTGCTTCGCGCTATAAAGCCGATAGCCCGTAAACGGATCGACCTCTGCTGGTGTGAAAAGACCATTTTTATCGTAGTATCTTAGCATGCGAGCTGAAACGCGCACTAGTTTTGAAAACTCACCAATTTTAAACATTGCCATCCACCTGCTTTCCTCACTCTATTTTAGCATAACATCGCATTTTCTGCTCAGTTATTTTGCACTATAAAGCAATTATAAACGTTGACACAGTGATAGAGTCAAGTGCAAATTTTTAAAAGTCACAGGAGTTCTGATTTCGTTAGTTCCATGACTTTCTTAAGCCGATTTCTGTCGCTAAAAGTCACGGGAATCCTGTTTTCGCTAATTCCATGACTTTCCTGAGCCGATTTCTGCTACTAAAAGTCACGGGAATCCTGTTTTCGCTAATTCCATGACTTTCCTGAGCCGATTTCTGCCGCTAAAAGTCACAGGAGAACTGATTTCGTTAGTTCCGTGACTTTTCTGAGCCGATTTCTGCCGCTAAAAGTCACAGGAATTCTGATTTCGCTAATTCCATGACTTTCCTGAGCCGATTTCTGCCGCTAAAAGTCACGGGAATTTTGATTTCGCTAGTTCCGTGACTTTTCTGAGCCGATTTCTGCCATTAAAAGTCACGGGAATTTTGATTTCGCTAATTCCATGACTTTCCTGAGCCGATTTCTGCCGCTAAAAGTCACGGGAATTCTGTTTTCGCTAATTCCGTGACTTTCCTGAGCACAAAAAAAGCCGGCTCTTAAGAACCGACTTTAAAGTTGTCTAGCGCAGTTGGAACTATATCGACTGCAAGCAGCCGAAGTTCCTGTTGCGGACAATCTACCAAATGAATCAAAGATTCATGGTAGCTTGTTTATTCAACGATATCAGCAACTGTACCATAACCTACAGTACGTCCACCTTCACGAATAGAGAAACGAGTTCCCTGCTCGATTGCGATTGGAGCGATTAGGTCGATTGTCATTGCTACGTTATCTCCAGGCATAACCATTTCAACACCAGCTGGTAATTCAATGATTCCAGTTACGTCAGTCGTACGGAAGTAGAACTGAGGGCGGTAGTTAGCGAAGAATGGCGTATGACGTCCACCTTCTTCTTTTGATAATACGTATACTTCAGAAGTAAACTTTTTGTGTGGCTGAACTGAACCTGGCTTAGCAAGTACTTGTCCACGCTGAATGTCTTCACGCGCAACACCACGTAATAATGCACCGATGTTATCTCCTGCTTCTGCATAGTCGAGTAGCTTACGGAACATCTCAACACCTGTTACAGTCGTTGAAGTAGTATCTTCGAAACCGATGATTTCTACAACGTCACCAACACGTACTTGTCCACGATCAACTTTACCAGTTGCAACCGTTCCACGTCCAGTGATTGAGAACACATCCTCAACTGGCATCATGAATGGTAATTCAGTGTCACGTACAGGTGTCGGGATATACTCATCAACTGCAGCCATTAGTTCGTTGATTTTCTCTTCCCACTGAGGCTCACCGTTTAATCCACCTAAAGCAGAACCAGCGATTACTGGAATGTCGTCTCCTGGGAAGTCGTACTCAGATAATAAGTCACGGATTTCCATTTCAACTAACTCTAATAATTCTTCGTCGTCTACCATGTCACACTTGTTCATGAATACAACAAGCTTAGGCACACCTACCTGACGAGATAATAAGATATGCTCGCGCGTTTGTGGCATTGGTCCATCAGTAGCAGATACTACTAAAATCCCACCGTCCATTTGAGCAGCACCAGTGATCATGTTCTTAACATAATCCGCGTGACCTGGACAGTCAACGTGCGCATAGTG
>WRAJ01000031.1 GCA_009780245.1 Turicibacter sp. | reverse complement strand
CCCAGCTTTAGGATCGGCTATTATTGCAGCAATGGGATGCGAGTGGTTTGAGTCGTTTGAAGCTTGCAAGGATGCGTTTATTGGTTATGAGAAGGAATTCCAGCCAATCCCTGAGAACGTTGCGAAGTATGAAGAAGCTTATAAGATTTACACACAAGTTTACGGACAAACAAAAGGGCTTAATGAGCAATTGCACGCGTTGAGATAAGGATTGAGGCGCTAGGGACTAAACAAGTTACAAAACTGTAGCTTGTTTTTTTATGGCTTCAAATTTCCAGTTGCACCAGAAAGTGCCAAAATAATTTTCATAAACTTAACACAACTTTAACTGAATTTTAACAACAGCTAAAGTTCAATTTCACCCAGCGTGACATTTGGTGTGATAAAATTGGCATCAGAAATACGAAAGGAGGAATTATTTGTCGAATAAGGTGTGGTAAGGCCATGGCGATGACAAGTGTTGTTTATGAAGCGAAATTCAATACAAAAATTTTTTTTCAAAGAGGGGAAGCTGCAACTTAAGTTGACAAAGGAATTTGTTTTTTTCTTGACGATCAGCTTGGCGATGATCGCCATGATCAAGTATGGTGTGAGCAATCAAATTGATTTTGGATTTAACTCGTTAATCGGTGTGACATTTCCAACTGGTCGCGTCGTGGAAGTCATCACGGATGAGACTGAGATTGATGAAACAGGCCTTCGGATGGGACGCCAGGTTCTACGGGTTGAGCTACTGACAGGTGATCAAGGAGGCGAAGTTGTTGAAGCTCAAAACACACTCTTTATTGGCCACTCGGTTCATGCCGAAGTCGGGGACAGATTGGTTCTTTATTTTGAGCACTTCGAAGGAACTGATCAGTATTTCGTACGTGTCCACAGCTTTGAACGAGCAACTGCCATTTATGTGATTGTCTTATTGTTTATTGGCTTGCTAGGTGCTGTTTTCGGGAAAGCTGGCCTACGCTCAGCCTTTGGATTGGTGTTCTCGTTTGTTGTGATTATCTTTCTACTGATTCCCATGATTGTCGGCGGCGCACCGCCTGCTATGCTGACGGTTGGTCTGGCTTTGCTGATCATTGTCGTATCATTGATTTCCGTGATGGGCTTTGAGAAGAAGACGTATGTCAGCATCATTGGGACAACGATCGGCATTGGTTTTTACGCCATTGCTTATGCTCTGATTAGTGGGGCACTCAACATATCAGGTGCGAACGTCCCTGAAATGGCCTCCTTAGTTGTGATCGGTTTTAACACGAACGCTCGATTAGGTGAGTTACTATTTTGTGGCATCCTCATCGCCTCATTAGGTGCCATTATGGATGTCTCGGTATCCATTGCATCGGTTACGGCAGAGCTTAGTGAAGCCAACCCAGATGCTGGTTTTAAAAAGCTATTTCGCTCAGGGATGAAGATTGGCCGTGATCTGATCGGTTCATCTTCCAACACGTTAATATTGGCCTTTACTGGTTCATTTTTTATCGCCCTTATTTTGTTTAGAACAAACAATTTCGCTTATGAGATGTTAATTAATCAGGTGAATATTGGCATTGAAGTATTGCGTGCAATTTCTGCTTCTGTTGCGATGGTGTTGACAGCGCCTGCGACAGCGGTGATCGGCTCACGTGTATATAGTAAAAGGTAAAAAAGTAAAATTTAAAACTAACTAATTCCTTGGAGGAAAAGAATAATGATTAATTTCGAAAAAATTTCAAAGAATGGTATGACAAATTTAGTACTTGCGGCTACTTTGCTTGTAACGTCTTTCTCGGGGGTGGGGGTTGGCACACCAATCACTGGTCTTGCTAATGAAGAGGCAGCTACGTCAGAGGTGGCAGAGGCTCAAACAGGAACGACGATCAGAAACTTAAGTTTAACCCCAGGTGGCGATGTTCATCAGATGCGCTTTACGTGGCATTCGGGTTCGTACGAAGGAAGTGTTCGGATTTGGCCACAAGGGTCACCAGATGCTTATCAAATTTTAGAAACAACGAACGTGCGTCCTGTTGAAGTCCACGAAGGGGCTGAGAATATGGGAGCAACAAACGTTGTGTCAACACGCGATGGGTATGTGTATTTCCTTCATCAAACAGCGGCTTACGACTTAACCGCTAACACGGTTTACGAGTATGTCATCGTCACAGAAAATGCGACGTCAACGGTTAAATCTTTCCGCACTGGTGGTACAGACACGTTCCAATTCGGACTTGGTGGTGACCCACAAATTGGGGTAGGTGGGCAATCGGTTGAAGCAGACGGTCTAGGATGGGTAAACACGCTAGAAGTGGCAATACGCGATTTTGACTTAGATTTCTTCGTTTCAGTAGGCGATCAAATTCAAACGATGAACAATAGCGCCCAGACTTCACAAATTCGCCACGATCAGTTATTCGCTGCGCCTCAACTTTCCTCTTTACCGTTAGTACCGGTCGTTGGGAATCACGACGGATCAGGCGCGAATAATACCAATAGCCGCATGTGGCCGTTCCATTATAACTTACCTATGGAAGCTTCAACCGTGCAGCGATTCGGCGATCAGTTCTACACACAATTTGACTATTACTTTGTCTGGGGAGACGTTTTATTCATCGTCCTAGACTCAAACTTCCGTACACAATTTGCTGGTAACGGTCCTCGTCTGCAGTTCATCGAAGCTGCCATGGAACGTCATTCAGACGCTAACTGGGTGGTAGCGATGTTCCACCATGCGACTTATCCGGTGTACAGAGACTACGAAACAAACGCAGCGATTCGCGAGCTGGTTCATCAGTGGGCACCAGAGTTTGAGCGCTTAGGCGTTGACCTAGTTTTAAACGGTCATGAGCACGTTTACTCTCGTTCGCACCACATGCTAGATAACACCCCTCAACGCGAGCAGCAATGGCTAAACGCGGATGCAGAAATCGTGAGTGACCCAACCGGCTTAAACTATAGCGCCGTCTTAGATCCAACTGGCCTCGTTCATATTTCATTAAACACAGCAAGCGGTAGCGGGTATCGCGGTGTGCGTCGTTTCCCGCGTCCATACGTAGCGGTGTACAACCAAAACTGGCGACGTAATGTCTCGGTAGCAAGCGTAACCCCTTATGAATTTTCAATTGCAAGCTATCAAATCAACGACGACGGTACAAGAACGCTAGTTGACCTTTATACCATTATTCGCTCAGATGAGTTCGGTAACGTGCCAGCGCATATCACGTCTGTCCGCCAAGCTCAGGATGAAGTGTTCGAGCGCGTTTACACAGAATTAGAGCCAATCGAAGCAGATACATTTGCAGAATTAGAATTACCAGCACAAGTCGTGATTGAAACAGACATCCGCAACAATGACTTCCTAAGAAGCGGTGAGACGGGTACAAACCGTAGTGTCACGACAGCAGACTTCTCAAATCACGTGGTACCATTATTCGCAGACGTAGCATGGGATTTAGAAAACATTGATTTTGATGCAACCCTAGAACAGGCTCAAACGTTCACGATAACAGGCGAACTAACTTTACCAGCTGGTGTCTCGAATACCAATAACTTAGATCTATCCGTGTCAATGGCCGTCACCACTTACGGTGAAGCTGTAGTAGATCCAGGGCCAGAACTTTGCCCACCAACAATCCCAGGACTACCAGGTTTACCAGTAATCCCAGGTGTACCATGCTTACCGCCTTTACCAGAGTTGCCATCACTACCAAGCCTGCCAACATTACCACCACTTCCAGAGCTTCCAAGCTTACCGTGGTTCCCAAATCTCCCGTGGTTTCCGTGGAGAAATAGATCATTAGCTTAGAAAGATTAGCTAGAGACGAAAAAGCAAGTTACGTGATGTAGCTTGTTTTTTTATCTTGCGACTTACCCCAAGTAACAGGGTAAAACTGGGGTAAGACGATCATCATGCTATGACACAACCGCCTACTGGCGAGTTCACGAGCGTATGCCGAAATGACATTTGTCATATCAGCTGGTTACATCTGACACTAGTAGGGAATCATTAAATGGCGTATAATAGCATCATAACAAGTCAAGACGAAACAAACGAAATGACGAAGTGGAGGAAATGGAAATGGTAAATACAATTGTAAGCATTGAGAATTTAGTTAAAAGGTACAAGGATTTAATCGCAGTAGACAACTTCAGTTTACACGTTAATGAGGGAGAGGTGTTAGGCTTACTCGGGCCAAACGGTTCTGGGAAGACGACGACGATCAACTGTCTCTTGGCATTAGTGACAAAGGACAACGGTGACATCAACGTGTTCGGTAAGAAAATGTCACAAAACGCGTACGATATTAAACGCGATATCGGAGTCGTTCTGCAAAACGTAGCAGTGTTTGAAGAGTTAACGGTTTACGAGAACATTGATTACTTCTGTGGTCTGTATATTAAGGACAACGCAACACGTAAGCGATATGTCCAAGAAGCCATCGACTTTGTTCAGCTGAACGATCAAGTGAAAATGGTACCGAAAAAATTATCGGGTGGTTTACTTCGCCGACTAAACATCGCTTGTGGGATTGCACATAAACCAAAACTCATTATCTTAGATGAGCCAACGGTAGCGGTTGATCCACAAAGCCGTGAGTACATTCTAGACGGGATTAAGAAGTTAAACGAGCAAGGGGCAACGATCATCTACACGTCGCACTACATGGAAGAAATCGAGCAGCTTTGTTCACGCATTGTGATCATGGACGCAGGGAAGAAAATTGCTGAAGGCACGAAGCAAGAACTGAAGCGCATGATTAAAACTGGGGAAACCGTTAAAATTGAAATCTTGAATTTAGATGAAGAACATTTGAATGGTTTGCGACGCATCGAAACGGTAACATCAGTCAAATACCGAGATGAACTATTAGAAATTAAATGTGAGCAAGGCACAAACAATTTGATGCTCGTCATGAGATATTTAGATGAGCATAACATTCCAGCGGGACGCATTTTATCAGAATTACCAACGCTAAACGATGTATTCCTAGAAATGACAGGGAAGGAGCTGCGTGACTAATGTTTAATAATATGAAATACAGTATAAAAAGAGCGCTACGCGACAAAGAATTCATGCTCTCGTCAATTCTTGTTGCCGTCGCAATGGGGACGGTGATGTTCTTTATGACCGATTCAATGATGGACCAAGTTAACGATGGTACGTTTTATATTCCAGTTGCAGTCGTCGAAAGCAATGCTGATGAGCAAACCATTTTTGGGAACATCTTAGCGGAGATTGACATGTTAGAGTTAACATTCATGGATATGGACGATGCCTTGTATGCTTTAGAAACTGGTGATATTAGTGGCATTTTTGAAATCGGCTATGCAGATGAGCCACGGCTATTAGTAACCGAGAATGCGATGTTTAGTGCAAGGATCTTGCATTCAATTATAGATGAATACGTGATGAACAGTCAGATTTTCACGGATATCGCGATGAATAACCCACAGTATTTAGAATCAGCATTGATGAACATAGCTGATCAAGGCGCAGTAACAACGCAGATGGACTTAACAGACAGTGTGATTGATGTCATGCAGATGTTCATGATTATGTTCGTGACAACGAGTGCATTAGCTGGTATCTTTGTTGGATTTGCCCGTGCGATTGAAGCTAATAACGACCAGCATTTAGGAAGTCGTCGTTTAGTATCATCATTTGGAAAGATGAAATTATTGATGACCGATTTACTCGGGGTTACCATTGTATCAGTCGGGATTGCCTTTGCAACGTGGGCATACTTTGCACTCGTACTAGGTGTTGAATTACAAGTGAATCTATGGTTAGCTGGCTTATCATTCTTCTTAACATCACTCTTCGGCGTAGCATTAGGAGCCTTCTTTGGCTTGGTTGCACCAGGGACTAAAAAAGTACGCGAGCAAATTTTGACGGGTGCTTATATGGGGATGATTATGCTTGGTTTTATGGGGTCACAGTTTGGTAATGAGACGGTTAATAGGATTAACGAATATAACCCATTAATGGTTTTAGTAGACGCGATTATGGCGTTAAACCTTGGGAGTTATGACCGTTACATTGGCTTTATGATTATTTTAGGAGTTTCTGCGGTTGTTATGTTAATCGCAACGATATTTGCATTGAGGAGGACACGCCATGTCGACGCTAACTAAATTTTGGAAAATTATTTTAAGTTACAAATGGGGATTGCTAGGGTACTTGGCGATGTTTGGTGGACTTGCCATTGCGATGACGTTTTTAGCACCGAATCCAACCGATGAAGCTGTATTTGAACCGGTTCTCTATCGACCGATTGCGATTTTTGACCGCGATCAGACCGAACTAACACAAGGGTTCATTGACTTCATGGACGACATTCACATCATCATTGATCTTGAAGATTCGTATGACGCTTGGCTTGACGCTGTGACTTGGGGTCAGGCGCAATTAATCATCGAAATTCCAGCTGGCTTCACAGAGAGCTTTACGAGCGATGGTGAGTTACAATTAGAAACATTAGCCGACCCGATGAACACAGCAGGATTTTTATTAACCGGTTTAACCGAACAGTACTTTAGAGCCTTATCAACTTATTTAGCGGGTGGTTTTGATATCGCAGAAGCGAACGTTTTAGTAGCTGAAACACTGTCTGACGGAGCTGAAGTTGAGTTAGTAGCAGTCGAAGGATTTGAATTTGCTCGTGCATATCTATACTTTAGAATGTTGCCGATGGCAGGGTTAATCCTTGTGACCATTGCGATGGGTGGGGTGTTCATGGCACTCAACAAAGAAGACATTATCCGTCGTGTTGAAAGTGCACCGGTGAGTTATGTTCGCCGAACGGTTGAGCGCATTGGGGCGAGTGTGTTATTTACGTTACTTGGTGGACTCGTCTTTGTTGTCATTGCGGTTGTCATGTTTGGTGATCAAATGTTGGAGGTCCCGAACTTAGTTCGCGTATTGAATCTCGTACCGGTGTTGCTCTTAGGCATCTCATTCGCTTTCATTATTTCGCAGTTTGTTAAAAAGCGTGAGATGTTAATGTCTCTTGTATTCCCAGTTATCTTTGGATTTGCGATGCCAGCGGGAATCTTGTTTGATATTGACATGTTGGGTGATCAAGTGCTAGCAGTTGCCCGTTTCACGCCATTGTACTGGTACACACGTATTAATGAAATGTTAATGTGGGAGCCAGTGATCGATTGGAACCTAGTATTACTTGGCATTGGCATTCAAGTGGCCTTTGCTGCTGCGATTCTAGCAGTGGGAATGGTGTTTAGTAAGGAGAAGCGTGCTAAGTTGAGTTAACGTGATGCCTTAATGTGTGAAACGTTGAAATCTGGTTAACGAGCTGTGGGAGCTTGTTAACTAGATTTTTTTAGGTTATAATAGAGGAGTACGAGGAGTGAGATGGCATGTTTACAAAAAAGAAATTTGGATTACTAGCGATCATGCTAGTTTTAGTAGTGGGGCTTGTGGGTTGTGGTGAGGAGGAAGATCAAGGCATTCACGGTGCGATTCATCGCATTGAGTACGGCGATAACGTGGTATACTTATTCGGGTCGATGCACGTTGGTGCGCCAGAGTGGTTTCCATTAGCGGACGTTGTTGAAGAGGCGATGGGGCGGGCGGATGTGTTTGCTTTTGAGTTTGATTTTACGATGCAAAGCTATACAATGGAAGAGCTTGGTGAGATCGTGGACATGTTGATGGGTGAGGGGCAATGGTTGCCGGATGAGCAGACGCTAGCGGACGTTTTGCCTGCAGATATTTATGATAATTTTATTTACTACTTACCGACGTTTGGCGTTGATTATGAAGACGTCTATCGTCAAAACCCTGTGGGGTTAGTGTTTGGCCTTCAGTCGGAGATTACGATCGAGCTATTCGGTGACATAGGTGTTTCTGCGATGGAATCGGTTGATTTTTATGTGTTGAATGTTGCGATGGAAGAAGAGGCAGAGATCATCGGGTTAGAGCCAACGCTGCAGCAATTGCGCATTGGGTTTGCGCCAAATGAGGAAGTCTTAGCAGAAGCTGGTTTTGATGCGTTTACGTTGGAAGAAATCATGCATTCGGTGATGGCCGATTTTGTTTCACGAGACGAAGTGGTGGAAGCCATGAGAAACGAAGAATTAAGTCTGCACGAATATTACTTTAGGAACGACCTTGCGCGCATTAACGAGCTATTCCAAGTGGACGCGGAAACGTGGGAAAATCCTTACGGGCGTTACATGGTTGAAGTGTTAATGAATTTCCGTTCTACTTACTACGCAGAGCGCATTGCTGGATTATTACGCGACACTAATGAGCCGACGACGTTCTTTGTTACCGTGGGACTTTCTCACATTATCAGAGAAGGCGATCATTTGACAAACATCGTGGAGCAGTTAGACTTGCTTGGCATTGAAGCCGTTCCGATTTTTGAATAACGTACCAATACGGATAAAACCCTTGATTGTGCCTCAACAATCGGGGGTTTCTTGCGTAAAACAGGGCAAGACACTTGCAAATTTAATTCAAAGTAGGTATACTATTTTTTATGCTAGAAATAGACAAAACCGACACATTAGCAAAGGAGTGAAAAAATGGTCAACCGAGAAAGTGGTATCTTGCTTCACCTGACAAGTTTGCCTTCGAAATACGGCATCGGCGATTTAGGGAAACACGCTTACGAGTTTATCGATTTCCTGCAAGAAGGTTCTCAACGGTTGTGGCAAATTTTACCTTTGAACCCAACAGGATTTAAAGATTCACCTTACCAGAGTTTTTCAACGTTCGCTGGAAACCCGCTTTTGATTTGTCCCGAAGAATTAAAAAGATGGGGATTACTCACCGAATCTGATTTAGAAGTCATGCCAGAGTTTCCAGAGGATCACGTCGATTACGGTAAAGTGATTAATTTCAAAAACAAGCTCTTGCGAATCGCTTATGAAAATTTTGTAAAGGCAAAGACGCACCCTTTAGTAGAACCTTATGAGGCGTTTGTTCATAATAATAAAGTATGGTTAGATGATTATGCTTTATTTATGGCGGTAAAATTTCATTTTATTAAGGAACGCAGCCTGCCTGGGAACACGAAAGATTATGCCAGATTTGCGCGTCTTAACAAGAAGTATTTGACAGAGGAACAACTGGCGGACTATTACTACGGCGCCGTGTGGCAAAGTTGGCCAGAGGATATTTCGAAGCGCAAAGCATCAGCCATGACGAAATGGCGAGCAGCACTAGCTGAGGAAATCGCTTATTATCAGTTTTTGCAGTTCATTTTTGTCAAGCAATTTACCAATTTGAAGACGTATGCGAACGAAAACGGCGTTAAAATCATCGGTGACATTCCCATTTTCGTCGCCCTCGACTCGTCTGACTGTTGGGCAAACACCCCACTGTTTATGCTAGATAAACATGGCAATCCGACGGACGTAGCGGGCGTACCACCTGATTATTTTAGTGAAGATGGACAGCTTTGGGGTAACCCCTTGTACGAGTGGTCGGAAATGAAACGAACCGGCTACACCTGGTGGCTCGCACGCATCCAGAAAGTGCTAGAATTTTGCGACGTAGTGCGTATCGATCACTTTAGAGGTTTTGAAGCTTACTGGCAAATCCCTTACGGAGAAACTACAGCGAAAAACGGGAAATGGATCCCGGGTCCTGGTGGCGAGCTGTTTGAAGTCATCAAAAAAGAACTGGGCGACTTACCGATCATCGCCGAAGATTTAGGCATCATTACACCAGGCGTCGAAGCATTACGTGATGAGCTTGGCTTGCCTGGCATGAAAGTCATTCAGTTTGGCTTTGATGCCGGACATCACAACAAGAATCTCCCACAGAATTTTGAAACCAGTCAGTCAGTTGTGTATACTGGTACGCATGACAATGACACGACGATTGGTTGGTACGAACAGACATCAGCTGAGGTTCAAGATCAGTTTAGACGTTATCTCAACGTGAGCGGTGAGGATGTCGCGTGGGATATGATTCGTTTAGCCTTTTTGTCTGTGGCAAAAATGGCCATTGTGCCAATGCAAGATGTATTAAGACAGACAAAGTTGTCCAGAATGAATACACCAGGGACTTCTAATGGCAATTGGCAATACCGCATAAAGGACGAGGATCTAAAGCCGGAGATTGCGCAGCAGTTAAACTATTTAAGTTTACTTAGCGATCGAAACATTGATCAAGAGGAGGACACAAATGAAGCGTTGATCGATGACGGCAAAACGTCTGTGGGGTAGGGCATGTAAATCGTAAAGTTAAGGGGTGACTGTTAGGGGTTAAACTAAGAAGAGGAGGTAGAGGGACAACTGTTCCTTTTATCACATTATGAAAATAACAAGTAAAAATTTCAAAGAATTATTTGAAGCGAAAATCCGCGAGGCTTACGGTAAAGAGGCCTCAGATGCGACGCAGCAAGAAGCTTATCAAGCGCTTGGATTAATGCTAAATGACCACATTGGAAAAGGGTGGAACACGCACCAACATAACGACGGTAAGAAAAAAATGTATTACTTATCCATCGAATTTTTGATCGGTCGTTTGTTAGGGAGCAACGTTTTGAATTTAAGGCTTTATGACATTGTAAGTTCGGGACTGAACGAGCTTGGCTTTGATTTTTCTGAGCTTGAAGACGAAGAGCGCGATGCTGCGCTTGGTAACGGTGGGCTTGGACGCTTAGCCGCTTGTTTCTTAGACTCGTTAGCGTCGCTTGACTTGCCGGGGCATGGTTGTGGGATGCGTTATAAGCACGGTTTGTTTGAACAAAAGATTGTCGATGGTTATCAAACCGAACTCCCTGACCAGTGGTTGATAAACGGCAATGTTTGGGAAACGGAGTGTCGCGAGGAAGCTGTGAAAGTACGTTTCTGGGGTAAGGTAAATCCGGCTGGCAGTGCGGGGCGTTTAGAGTTTTCACTCAGAGATTACGAAGAGGTGTTGGCGGTGCCGTACGATGTGCCTGTGATTGGTTACGAGACGGATACGGTTAATACGCTTCGTTTATGGTCAGCTGAGATGGGCGCTGTACCGAAGGGGAAGGATTACGAATCTTATAAACGTGAAATTGAGGATATTTCGGATATGCTGTACCCGGAGGATGGCGACGATGCTGGGAAGATTCTACGTTTGAAGCAGCAGTATTTTGTTGTGTCAGCGAGCATTCAGAACATTATTCGTGATTACAAGAAATCACACGATAACTTGTCACAGTTTCATGAGCACGTGGCGTTGCACATCAACGACACGCACCCAGCGATGGCGATTCCGGAATTTATGCGTATTTTGCTGGATGAAGAGCGCATGTCTTGGGACGAAGCTTGGCACATTTCGGTGAACACGTTTGCTTATACGAATCATACGATTTTAGCGGAGGCCATGGAAAAATGGGCAGCGCCGTTACTGGCTGGTTTATTGCCACGCGTTTATCAGATCATCGAAGAAATCAACGATCGTTTCTGTCAAGAACTACTTAGCAAGTATCCAGGTGACTTTGAGCGCATGGAAAATTTATCGATCATTTTTAACGACGTGGTAAAAATGGCACATTTATGTGTGGTTGGTAGCCATAGCATCAACGGTGTGGCTGCGGTGCATAGTGATATTTTAAAGAAACGTGAATTGAATCTGTTTTATCAGCTTTACCCGGAGCGTTTCAATAACAAAACAAACGGGATCACATATCGTCGTTGGTTGTTCCAATGTAACCCACAGCTGACAAAGCTGTTGAAAGAAACGATTGGCGATGGCTTTATGAAAGACGCGATGGAGCTTGAGAAATTACTGCCGTTTAGCGAAGACGCAAAGTTTTTGGAGCAGCTAGCGGTTGTGAAAAAAGAGCGCAAGGATATTTTAGCTAAGATCATTGAGCGTGAGAACGGGATTGTGGTTAATCCGGATTCAATGTTTATCATTCAAGTGAAACGTCTGCATGCTTATAAGCGTCAGTTGTTAAACGCCCTTCACATTATGAGTTTGTATAACGGTTTAAAAGAGAACCCGGATTTAGATGTGCCGGCACGTACGTTTATCTTTGGTGCGAAGGCGGCACCGGGGTATCGTTTTGCGAAGAAGGTCATTAAGCTTATTCATGCGATTGCGGATAAGGTGAATAACGACCCGGAAATCGGGGATAAGTTGAAAGTTGTCTTCTTAGAGAATTACCGTGTGTCTTTAGCAGAGGACGTGTTCTCAGCGGGAGACATTAGTGAGCAAATTTCAACCGCGACAAAAGAAGCGTCTGGAACAGGAAACATGAAGTTTATGTTAAACGGTGCGTTGACGTTAGGAACGCTTGACGGTGCGAACGTTGAAATCACGGATGCGGTCGGCGAGGAAAATGCGTTTATCTTTGGTTTAGACATTGAGCAAGTGATGGGGTATAATCGTCATGGTGGGTATCGTCCGCTTGATTATTATCACGCAGACAAGCGCATTAGTCGCGTGCTTGAGCAATTGGTTAACGGCTTCTTTGAATCGGTGCCAAAAGAAGAGTTTGAGGAAATCTATTACGAGCTCCTTCATTCTGACGAATACTTCTTGTTGAAAGATTTTGGTGGTTATGCGGATGCGCACGATCGCGCTTGTGCGACGTTTGTCGACAAACCGACGTGGTTTAAAAAATGTGCGATCAACATTGCCAAAGCCGGCTTTTTCTCAAGTGACCGTACCATTTCGGAATACGCCAAAGACATTTGGAACATTCATAAGTAAGGAGCTGAATGAAACTAACGGGTTTGCTAGACTCGTTAGTTTTTACTATAGATTTTGCAAGAAAGAGAAGGGATTTTAAGATGGAAAAAATTTATTCGTATTTAGATGAGCATCACAAGATCACACTTTTAATCAACGATGCGGCCAAAGAAAGTGTGCGCGGCCCATTTAGCTTAATTGATAAAACGACCGGTGAAACCATTGAGCTAATGGTCAACAAAGTGACGGAACTTTTTGGTGGGATCAAATACACGCTGACCATTCATGGCTTTATTACGTTTTACCACACCTTTGAATTAGTGGATAGCGGTGACTTAAAAACCCCCTTATTGCTAGGGGGGATTACACGCACAGAATGGTTTGACCAACAATTTGATGCATCGAACGCAGCGTTAGGCATGTTCTATGCCCCGTCGCAGACGACGTTTCGCATTTGGTCACCAACCGCGTCACAGATTTCGGTCATCCTTTATCAGGACGATGAGCAATCGTATGACATGACGTCGAATCTAAACGGCATTTGGAAAGTCACGATTCCAGGGGACTTAGAGAAGGTGCGCTACCGTTATCGGATCACCCAAAGTCAGCAGGTTCGGGAAGTCACGGACCCTTATGGCATCGCCTCGACGGCTAATGGCACGCATAGCGTTGTCGTAGACTTAAGAAAAACGACGCCGCTCCTGGCCCCACGTCCTACGATTAAGCAAGCCACCGATGCCGTCATCTACGAAGTAAGCATCCGCGATTTCACGATTCATGAAACCGCACCGGTTAATCACCGGGGACAATACTTAGGGCTTGCGGAACTTGATTATTTAAAAGACCTTGGCGTAACCCACATTCAAATCCTACCGTTTTTTGACTTTGAAGGCGTTGATGAACTAGCCCCAACTGAAAGCTACAACTGGGGCTATAATCCAAGTCAATACAATGTACCCGAGGGAAGTTACGCCACGGATCCAACCGATCCGTATGCGAGAATCAACGAGCTAAAAACGCTGATCGACACGTTGCATGAACAAGGCTTAGGGGTGATTATGGATGTCGTATACAACCACGTTTATGAAAGATGGACGTTCCCCTTTGAAGGGATCGTACCAACGTATTTTTACCGCTATAACAGGGACGGTTTTGCCACGAATTCCAGCGGTTGCGGTAACGACATTGCCAGCGATCGTCGCATGGTGCGAAAGTTTATCCTCGACTCGGTAAAATTTTGGCTTCATGAATACAAATTGGACGGTTTCCGCTTTGATTTGATGGGGCTGCTTGATATTGAAACGATGAACGAAGTGCGTAAAATTTGTGACGCGGTGGATCCTAATATTCTATTGTATGGCGAGGGTTGGAACATCCCGGTAGAACTACCCGAGCATAAGCGAGCAACGCTCCACAACGCGCACCATATGCCTAGAATTAGCCATTTCAATGACACGTTTCGCGATGTGATTAAAGGGTCGACCTTTGATCATTTAGAAAGAGGTTTGGTGCTGGGGAATACGGGGCTCATTGATAAAGGAAAACATCTTTTAGCTGGGAGCTCGGGACGTGTGGTTGGCGAAGGGTTTAAATTCTTTAAGCCGGTTCAAAGTGTGAATTATGTGGAATGCCACGATAATCACACGTTTTGGGATCGCGCTAAAATTTCCAATGCCGATGAGTCGGATGACATACTGCGTCGCAGGCAATTACTAGCGACCGCGATGGTTGTCTTTGCGCAGGGGATTCCATTTATTCACGGCGGCCAAGAGTTTTTCCGAACCAAATTTGGCGTTGAAAATAGCTATCGTGATAGCGATGAGATTAATGCGATTGACTGGGCTGAGGTGCATCGCCACAAGTCTGAGATTGACCTGTTCAAGGGTTATTTAGAAATCCGAAAGGCGCACGGGGCGTTCAGGTTTCAGACAAGTGCACTAGTCAAAAAGCACGTGCAGCTTTCCGATTACGAGAATTCAGCGATTGAGTACGTGTTGAAAGACGTTGCTGCTTACGGGCCCTACGAAGAGGTTCGCGTGTTTTTCAATTTAAAAGATTACCCGTTGATCATAGAGGAGTCGTTTGAAGGCTTCTCGGTGATAGCTGATGCTGAGCGTAGTGGGATTGCGCCGTTGCGTGAGCTGGGTGATGAGCTTACGTTAGAGCCGTTGAGTACTACGATTATTGTGAAATAGTGATAAAGATGGCACCCTAATTTTGTAGGGTGCTTTTTACTGTTGAAATACGTTAAGAAGCTTCATTAAGAAGCTAATTCACAAGAGGAAGGGGGGAGATCCCCTAATACGATATTTTGAATCAGAACAGGGGACTTTGATAATCTAATCAGCAATCAAGAGGTGAAAAGTCTATGCAACTCCCTCTGGGCGCTTTAAATTGTGCTTTCCAAGCTCTTCTCGTGTGTGCAAGCGCCCTTTTTAAAGTTTTTTCCTTAAAAAGGCGTGCTGAGAAGGGAATCCAAAGCTCTTCTCGATTACTTGAGCACCCTTTTTAAACCTTTTCCCTTGAAAGGGCGTGCTGAAAAGGAATTCCCAGGCTCTTCTCGCTTACTTGAACACCCTTTTTAAAGTTTTTTCCTCGAAAGGGCGTGCTGGGAAGGGATTCCCAAGCTCTTCTCGTTTGCACGAGCACCCTTTTTGAACCTTTTCCTATGAAAGGGCGTGCTGAAAAGGAATTCCCAGGCTCTTCTCGATTACTTGAGCACCCTTTTTAAAGTTTTTTCCTCGAAAGGGCGTGCTGGGAAGGGAATCCAAAGCTCTTTTCGTTTGCACGAGCACCCTTTTTCAATCTTTTCCCTTAAAAAGGCGTGCTGGGAAGAGAATCCAAAGCTCTTTTCGCTTACTTGGGCGCCCTTTTTGAACCTTTTCCCTCGAAAAGGCGTGCTGAGAAAAAGAGCTAACGAAACGTTACTTTAAGCCATTTCTAAGGCGAAGCAAAAAACTTCCACCAAATCGCGAATAACCGATTTTCAGTGGAAGCTTAACTCTACAATAGGTGAATTGTACTTAAACCATTTCAATCCCCAACAATCTCATCATAAATCGCCTGATACGCAAGCGCTGACTGCTTCCAACTATAATCGCAAGACATCGCATTCACAACTAACCCGCGCCAAGCATCCGGGTGTTCGTGATACAGCGTCACCGCCCGCTCATAAGTAAACAATAACTCATGCGCATTATAATTAGCAAAACTAAAGCCCGTTCCCGTCTGATCAAACTCGTTATAAGCCTGCACCGTGTCATTCAAACCGCCCGTTTCACGCACAATCGGAATCGTCCCGTAAGTCATCGAAATGAGCTGGGACAACCCGCAAGGCTCAAACAGCGAAGGCATCAAAAACAGATCAGCACCGGCATAAAGACGACGCGCAAACGGCTCATTAAAGCCAATGTAGCAGCGCACCTTATCGTAATAACTGTGCTCCATGTTCGCAAAAAATGCCTCGTACTCCTTTTCGCCACTGCCGAGCAAAATAAACTGTACATCTAGCGCCATCATCTCATGGAACACCCGCTTCACCAACTCCACGCCTTTTTGCTCACTTAACCGCGTAATCATGGCAACAATCGGCACATCGTCACGAACGTCAAGCGAAAGCTCTTCTTGTAAAGCCCGTTTATTAACCCCTTTTGCCTCAACAACCGTCTCTACCTGATAATTCTGAGCTAAATGAGGATCGATCGAAGGGTGATAATCGGTTAAATCAAGCCCGTTTATAATCCCAGCTAACTTGTCATTCATGGACCTCAACAACCCGTCTAACTGGTAACCGAAAAACGGTGTTTGAATTTCATCCTTGTACGTCTCGCTAACCGTCGTCACTTTATCTGCGGCAACCAAGCCTGCCTTCATAAAGCTGATATCCCCATGGAATTCCAAGCGATCAACCTGAAAATG
This sequence comes from Turicibacter sp., assembly GCA_009780245.1. Taxonomy (GTDB): domain Bacteria; phylum Bacillota_I; class Bacilli_A; order MOL361; family Turicibacteraceae; genus WRKJ01. The sequence continues at coordinate 9,897 of WRAJ01000031.1, read as the reverse complement.
CTGCTCATCAAACAGGAGAAAATCGTGCATCACTGATCGCGGGAAAATACCTTGGAATTGTAGATTGTGAATCGTAAACACACTTTTAATCGACTGATAAATCGGCGACTCGTGGTATTGCTCTTTTAACAAATACCCCACCATCCCAGTGTGCCAGTCGTGACTGTGAATCACATCTGGTACAAAATCCAAATGTGGAATCACATCTAAGATCGCCCGACAAAAGAACGAAAATCTTTCGCCATCGTCAAAGTGACCATACAGCGAATCGCGTTTAAAATAATACTCGTTGTCGATGAAATAGTATTGAATGCCCTCGTGTTTCAGCTCAAATACCCCACAATAAACCTCACGCCACCCGAGCCGCACCATGATCGCTTGTTTAAACGTCATCTCAGCTTTGAACGACTCAGAAATCTGATCATAAAGAGGTAACATAACACGCGCTTCGACACCAGTATCTTTTAACCCCTTTGGCAAAGCAGAAGCAACATCAGCGAGGCCGCCTGACTTAACGAAAGGGGCGCATTCGCTCACTGCAAATAAAACTTTCATTTACTCCCACTCCTTGAAAACAAATTCCCCTTTTGGCACAACAGCTAACTTCACTTCACGCTTTTTGACGGCAATTCCTTCTGCAATGGTGACGTCCTTATCAATGATCGCACCATCTAAAATACAATCTTTCCCAACCACAACACCAGGCATAATGATACAATCCCGGATAATGGCACCTGCACCGACCTTCACACCACGCGCCACCACGCTGTTAGTAATTGTTCCTTCAATGATACAACCATTGGCGATGATCGAATTCGTCACTTTAGAATGCGGGTAATACTTTGCTGGCGGCTCATCCTTTGTCTTCGTCAAAACAGGGAATTGCTTTTGGAAAACGGCGTGCCATTTATCCTGATTCAGCAAGTCTAACGTGTTGTCGTAATAGCATTGTAACGAATCAACCGTTAGTAAATATTCGTTTACTTCATACGGCGTTTTTTCAATATCAGCCAAGCTTGTCTCAATAAATGCCAGCAGTGATTTTGGATTGCCTTTGTCCATGCCAGCAATTAAATCAACTAAATGCTCGCGTGTTAGTAGATAAATAGGTAAGACTTTGCCAGAATGCACCACTTGCGTGACGATTGAGCCTTGCTCTTTATGTTGTCGCAACATATTTAAAATTGGCACTCGCCCGACGATGTTACTTGGTGCGATCACCACATACGGATAAGGTGCCCGACTAAAGAATGCTTTGTTGTGATGCAAAATTAACTGTGCATTGTCCGCTTCGTGCTCGTTTTGCACATAGAAGAACAAACCGCCGTTCTTACGGTCCAAATCCCAAACTTTTCCAGAACCAATATGACCTTGTAGCGAATTATGCGTGTGATGAGAAAAAATACCAACGCTGTCAATCCCAGCGTGCACCATATTAGAAAGCATAAAATCAATCAATCGGTACCTGCCTGCAAATGGCAGAGATGCAACCGGTCGGTTTTGTGTCAGAAGCTCAAAAGAATCGCTATGAATCGTCGCGTCAATGACACCAAAAATTTGTTTATTTACTAATCTTTCCATTATAAAGTCACCTCGCTCCTATCAATTATAACTGCTCATCCATACGTAAAACAATTTCATCCGTGCCATCCTCAGGCTCAACCACACTGCCGTCTTCAATCACAGTATCTGGCCCAATAATCGCGCGATGGACTTTAACGTTATCACCTATGATCGCATCGTTCATGATCACTGAATCGGTTATGACACTGCCCTCGCCAATCTGAGCACCTTGAAAAATCACGCTTCGCTCAACGTGTCCTTTGACAACGCATCCTTCATTGATTAACGCATGCGAAATAGTGGCATTTGCATCGATGTATTGCGGCGGATAACTCGGATTTTTCGAATAAATACGCCACTTCTTTTCATACAGGTCTAAGTAATCATCGGTCTCTTCAGTGGATAGGCTTAAGAAATCCATATTAGACTCCCACAAACTTTGAATCGTTCCAACGTCTTTCCAATAACCCGAAAACGGATAAGCGACACATTTTTTCTTTTCATCAAGTAGCAAAGGAATAACGTCTTTTCCAAAATCATTGGTTGATTCTGGGGTTCCATGATCCATTTCTAAAAATTCCTTTAACACATCGGCTCTAAAAATATAGATGCCCATGGAAGCTAAGTTGCTTTTCGGCTCTTCTGGCTTCTCATCAAATTCAGTGATGTTAGATTCTTCGTCGGTGTTCATAATCCCAAAGCGACTGGCTTCGTCCCAAGGCACTTCGATCACCGCAATCGAAACATCCGCGCTTCTTTGGACGTGAAAGTCAAGCATTTGCGCATAGTTCATTTTATAAATGTGATCACCGGATAAAATAATGACGTATTCCGGGTCATAGCGTTCAATGTAATTCAGGTTCTCATAGATCGCACTGGCTGTTCCCTTGTACCATCTGAGGCCATCAGACTCCGAGTACGGCGGTAGGATCGCCACACCACCATTCGTCCGATCCAAATCCCATGGGGCACCGTTTCCGATGTAAGAATTTAAGTCTAGCGGTTGATATTGGGTTAACACACCAACGGTATCAATCCCTGAGTTTGTACAGTTACTTAAAGGAAAATCAATGATCCGGTATTTCCCGCCGAACGCAACAGCTGGTTTTGCTAAGTTTTTCGTTAGCGCTTTTAAACGGCTTCCTTGTCCCCCTGCTAAAAGCATTGCGATACATTTCTTTGCCATAACTATTTCCACCTTTCATTCATTAGACTAGTTGATCAAGCTAAATCACTACTACTTCCTTCCCTTCACAGGCTTTAACACGACAACGCCAAGCGGCGGGATGGTGAGTTTCACGTGACACGGTTGTTGATGATAAGACTCAGGGTGTGTGTCAAGGTAATACTTGCTTGCGCTACCTGGACCTGTGTTAATTTGCCCCGAACCGCCGTATTTAATATCATCGCTATTAAGGGCTTCGCGATAGCGATCATGCTCCGGCACCCCAACTCGATATTGATGATACGTTTCCGGTGTGAAGTTGCAAATCACAACGAGATAGTCATCGTCCTTATCGGCTTTACGAACAAACGAGAAAATGCTTTGTTCGTGGTTATCGACATCAATCCATTCAAAACCGTCTGAATGGTGATCTTGCTGCCAGAGCGGCTTTGAGCGTTTATACAAGGCGAATAGGTCCTTGGTAAAGACGTCCATCGTTTGATGTGATTCGTATTCATCGCGTAACGCCCAGTCGAGTTCTTCCATGTCCTTCCATTCATCAAACTGACCAAACTCCCCTCCCATAAATAATAGTTTTTTACCAGGGTGGGTATACATGTAACCGTAAAGCAAACGTAAATTAGCAAATTTCTGCCAATAATCCCCAGGCATTTTATTAAGCAACGACTTTTTTCCGTGGACAACTTCATCGTGCGACAAAGGTAAAATGTAGTTTTCAGAAAAAGCGTAAAGCATAGAAAACGTCATTTTATTGTGATGATGCTTTCGCTCATATGCGTCCACTTCCATGTATTCTAATACATCGTTCATCCAACCCATGTTCCACTTATAAGTAAACCCAAGACCACCGTCAGCAACCGGTGCTGTTACCCCCGGATAATCGGTTGAATCTTCAGCAAACACAAGCGCTTCAGGATAATGCTCTTTAATGGTTGTGTTGAGCTTTTGTAAAAAGGCGATGGCCAAGTCGTTTTTCTCCAATTCGCCTTCCGGTTCCCAATAAATCATATTGGCCACCGCGTCGATGCGAAAGCCGTCGATATGAAACTTATCCAACCAGAACAACGCGTTGGAAATCAAAAAGCTTTCGACTTCTTTTTTGCCAAGATCAAAGTTGGCTGTTCCCCACACTTCGTTCTCGCGCACCGGTGCATCGTTGTACTCGTAAGTCGGTTCACCGTCAAAGAAATACAACCCATGCTCATCTCTACAGAAATGCCCCGGCACCCAGTCCATAATAACCCCGATTCCGTTTTGATGACACTGATCAATAAAGAACATTAAATCGTGTGCCGACCCGTGACGACTTGTCGCACTGTAATAACCGGTGCCTTGATATCCCCATGAGCGGTCATACGGGTGTTCAATCAGTGGCATCACTTCCACATGTGTAAACCGGCGTTCCTTTAAATACGGGATGAGCAGTTCAGCTAGTTCGCGGTAATTATAAAACAAATCAAGCGCAACCTCATCGTACTGCTCGGTATCACTTCGTTTCGCTTTCTTTTTCCAAGAGCTAAGGTGCAATTCATAAACGTTTAACGCTGATTTTTTCCAGTCTTTCTTTTTCTGATCCCTTTGCCATTTGCTGTCTTTCCATTTGTACCCGTCTAAGGAATAAATCAGCGAGGCGGTGTCAGGACGAACCTCGGCATAGTTGGCATAAGGATCTGCTTTGAGAACGGTTCGATTGGCGCTTGTGACAATTTCATATTTGTAACAATTACCGACGTCTAAGTTCTCAATGAAAAGATGCCAGATGCCCTCATCGTTTAATTTTGTCATCGCATGCTTGTCTCCTATCCAAGCGTTGAAATTCCCCACGACAGAGACTTTCTGAGCGTGTGGCGCCCAAACGGTAAAAGAGACGCCTTTGTGTGTTTCCGTGTTGATGACTTTTGAACCGAATGTTTCATAACTTCTAAAATACGAGCCATCGTGGAACAAATGAGTTTGATAATCTGTAGGTTTTGTTTCGAACATTTTTATCACTTCCTTTTTTCTACTGCAGTAGACAATGTATGAGCTTTCATTTCCTTAAACATCATTATACAGGAAAAAAACGTTGAAAGAAATAGTTTTTTAAAATTTAAGTAGAATAGTTTGACTTGCAGTACGAATTTGCAAAAAAATCGCGATTTTTGTCAAAAATAGCGATTATGCGGTCGCTTTTGAAATAGGGAGCAACTGGCGTTGGCAGAAACGGTGGTGCGATAATAAAATCCCATTTTTGCGAATTCATTCACAAAAATGGGATTATTTATTAATCAAGAAGTTCAGGGTAGCTTTCTCTAATTGCATTTGCTACGTGTTTGATGAAAATTTTATTAGTTGGTACCTTTTGCAAGCTAACAATCTCAGATGAACCTTTGTAAGCTGTAAAAGCTCTGTCAGGATTTTTTTCAAAGGTACTTTTTATCACATTGCTGATCCCTTTTCTAATGGCACCCAAGCTAATACCATCCTCGATACAATCAAATGATAACGCAATGGTTTCGTATAGCTCATTCAGCTGGAAGCTATGTAAGCCTTCGATCAGTATTTCCTCAATCGCAAAAGCTAGGTATTCTCTAAACTTGCTACTCTTTGAAATGCCTATGTCATTTAATTTCTGATAAATAAGAGATTTAATAGGATTAACCGATTTTACAGGGATCTGTCTATCTGATTCAAAGAGTCCCTTAGCACTATTTAAGCGGTTAGAAATTAATTCAGGGTAATAATCGTTGTCTTTGTTGACATAGCGACAAGTGATAGGAGTATTCGTTAAAATCTCCGAAATGTCATTTTTGACAGAGTGATCAATCAGCGCAGAGAAAATGATGATATAGGATAAATTGGTGAAAAAATGAATATGATGAGAAATAAACTCAATGATTTCAATGCCTTCACCATCATCAAGGGCAAGCTCTAAGATTAAACTGTGAGGGTTATGAAGTTTGATGAGATTAGTGCCTTCTGCAATGCTGGAACAAGTACAGACAACGGTATAGTCAGTGTTTGATAAACATGATGCAAGATCATTTAAATACTTTGAATCCTTATCTATAATAGCTACTTTGGGCGTAATAGACATGGGAATACTCCTTTCAGAGGTAATTTATCTTATATTTTGAATAATGCTAGGGATATTTTAGCACAACCATATTTACTTTGTCTAGTGTACAAACTAATATTTTTCTTATTTTATTTACGTTTAATCTGTTTTGAAATGATATAGCGAACTGTAAGTTAAGTGAAACATAAATTTTTATTGGCCAAAAAGAGGGAAATTTATTATCATATTATTATAAAAGTTTTGTTGTAAACAAAAAACACGATATCATTTCCTTTCACTTCCTTTTTTGTCCTTTTGTTATTAAGGGAGTTGTGTTAAGATAGGTTTATACCACAGAAATACACGGTTGAGATGCTAAAGTATTTGATATGATATCATAAGGAAGGAATGATTATAAAATGAATAAAATCACCCAAATTATTTTGGAAAGTCATCAGAGTGCTGATCAAGAAACGATAAATTTATTTCAAAAAAAGTTAAATGAATTGATTGGGATGGAGTTTAACGAAGAGAAAATCCAACAAAATATTAATTATTTTATAAGAGAAATGACAGGTAATGCCTCAGCTGATTCGAAAACAGCCTTAGGAATGGTTAAAAATATTGCTAATTTAGGGGCTTATCGCTTTCATGTTTCTCAAGATAAAAAAGGAAAATTTAAGGGCTCTTTCTTCGGTATAGGATTGATTAATAGTACGATAGAATTTGAATTTATTATTGAAAGAGTTATGTTAAGATAGATTTATACCACAGAAATACACGATTGAGATGTCAAAGTAAAGTATGTTTGTATGTTGTAATAAACTTAAAGGAGGATGTAGATTTTGGACCATGCATCGTGCAAGGATGGTTTACAGAGATGTTTAATTGGTGTGATTCTGATGGTAACATTAAAAATGACAGGAGCGATTCATAATGAAAAAAATATTAGTTGTTACTTTATTTGCGGTCATGTTTATTGGACTTTTTGGAATAAATGCATATGCATATGAACTAGATGCATATGATGAAGTTCCTAGGATATCACTTGCTGAACTATCAGAGCGTGCACCAGCTGCGCCTGAAAACACAGCCCCTTTAACTGTGACTGCACAAGGTTTTGGCGCAGTTCAAAGGAATGAAGGGGATAGGTGGGTTTCTTCAGCTAACAGAGGAACATGCTCACACTGTGTCCGGTCTCGTGTAGAATCTTTTTGGAACGGAACACCCCACCAAGCACATGCTTTCTTGAGACATCATGTATTGTTTCCTAATGCAGGACAGGTGTATGAGCCTTCACGAGTATCAAGGCGTGCAACTCATTTTCAGGTTGTGTATTCTGGTCAGCGTAGTGGGGTTTGGGGCTGGGGAGGATCACAAAATCGTTAAGTTAAATTAGAGTTAGTAGAGAGTTGAAATTCTTCTATTGAAGAGTTTTAATTCTTTACTTTTAAAGAGGAGGATTGATTGAAATGATTAAAAATAAAATGGGTTTAATATTAATCCCACTTATTTTTCTTGGAATTTTGATTTTATCCTATTTAAATTACACAGTTAGTCAAGAACGACAAATGTTTATTGCTAATCGCTTGTATAGTACTTGGAGTGTTGAATTAGTAGAAGAACTAGAACTTGATCAATTGACTGAAACTTTGCCTAGAAACAGCCGTGTTTTTTTAGAGCATACTGCCTATGGACATGTGAGAACTTTCTATCAAAATGGAAATTGGGTTCCACCAATGATGTCTGGTTATTTTTTTAATAGTGACACATCTATGTATTCAGCTGTTGTTGGTAAATCCCACGTTGCAAATGGAGAAACTGCTATTGAAATCAATGATACTACTTACGAGATTATTGGTGTTGTTGGATCAGGGTATCCATCTGCCCTAGATCGTCTCATATTACTGAATACACTGCCAGAAAATGTGGATGTTTTGAATGTTATTATTGATGCAAGAAGAAGTTCAGATATGGAAGAAATTAGCAACTTGTTTAATATTAGAGAGCGTCATAGTACTTACACCGCACTTGATTTTCTTAACAATCACACCCTTGATGAGATGATTAGAACAAACATTGTGCTTGTTATGGTGATTTCAAGCTTTTTATTGGGATATATTTATTTGATGATAACTGAAAGAAGAAGAATTACTTTATACTTGATAGGCATGAGTGATTTTATAATTTTATTGAAAAATAGCTTTGAACTCATTAGTTTAACATTGATTAGCTTTGTCGTTGTTATTTTCATAGATGTGCTAGTTGGTTACGGTATTACTTTGATGTACTGGTATTTTTATGGAGTACTACTGATTTTGATAATAATGATGTACATCGCGAACTACCTATTTAAGTGTTTGGCTAAGTTGGGAGGTGTGTTGTTTGATAAATGAATTTTTAGTTTCTTTTAGGAAGGGTATAATTGTAAATATACTCACTATGACGATTACTTTGTTGACTATTTACTTGTTATATCTTTTGTTCAGCTTCGGAATTGCTCCCAATTTAAGAACTTTTTTTCCAACGCATAATTTTGATGGGTATGAAACATCTGGTATAAATTTGCAAATCCATTACCGCGATTGGGAAGAAGATGACACGCTATTAGAGCGCCTTCATTTTTTTTATTATGATATTTTATTAGCCACAGACAGCTTAGAATCTGTGGCTCGAGGAATGGGACAACCACTTCATGTAGGTGGTATTCAGTTTCAAGTGGAAAAATTTGATCAAAATTCTTTTAATTGGTTTGGACAAGAGCTTGATATTTTAGAAGGTCGCAATTTTGTCAATGAGGACTTTGCAACATTTAGAGGTTATTTCCCTGTTTTGCTAGGTCATGACTTTAGCGGTGTTAATGAAATTGGTGACACCTTCACTGGTGTCTATTTTGGATTTTATCTTGAGTTTGAAGTTATTGGTATTCTAGCGGAAAATCAAGTTAAATCTCAGGAGTGGTTACAAAGACGCTTAGATGCAACGATTGTGTTGCCATTTGTCTCGCATCGCTACATTCCTGAGGATGCAAATGAGAGGCAGTTTTGGATTGAGATGTACAGCATATTAGCAAACAGCTTATTAATAATAGAAAATACTCCTGACACGATTGATTATGTGATTAATGCGATTAATACAGGTGCAACAGAAATCAGAATCCCATACACTTTGGGAAATATTGATTTGAATGTGCCTGAGACGATAGAAATTCGAAATTTGGTTCGACACCAACAAGAAATTATGATGTTTTTATTTTTTAGTGTTGCCATTGTCCTGTTTACAATTATTACAATCTTTATGTCTATTAAATATCGTGTGAGAGAAAGAATATACTACACTTTCATGTTAAATGGGAAGCAAAAGTGGAAAATATTGCTGGTCATCTTTGCAGAGGTATCTTTGCTTTTTACAGGTGTATATTTAATTTTTTATGAATATTTAGCATTTCACAGTGGATTTTTTTGGGATACAAATATTCTAGGGTATAGCAACATTTTTTTTGAAGAGTTTAATAACCTAACTAGATGGAATTGGTTTTATCGTAACATATGGAATGAGAATAATGCCATGCTATACCTGCTACTTTATGTGATTCTCCTCTGTATAGTTTCTATGATTTATCCAATACTCAAAATCAATAAATTATACAAAAAAGGACGGTGATTGGTATGATGAGCTTGAAAGAAATCAATAAAAGCTATAAGATGCGTCATGTACTTGATGGGCTGGATTTAGAGATCAAAGGTTCGGAATCCATTGCCATTCAGGGGAGAAGCGGATCAGGGAAGACGACTTTAATCAATATTATGGCTGGGCTTAATCGTGATTACTATGGTAGCTATACGTTTGAAAATGAAGACATGAGCCGCTTGTCAGATAGCGGGCGAGCTAAGTTTCGTCGTGAGAAGATTGGGATCATTACTCAACATTTTGATTTGCTTGAAGATCGGAATGTCAAAGCTAATATTGCCTTAGGTCTTGCTCATTTGAAATTAAAATCTCAGGAGAAAAAGAAAAAAATTAGAGAAATGCTTGACTATATGGGTCTTGCTGGTTATGAGAAAAAGAGGATTGATGAGTTGTCAGGTGGGGAAAAGCAACGGGTTGCCAT
>WRAJ01000030.1 GCA_009780245.1 Turicibacter sp. | reverse complement strand
TGCCCTCAATGATGACATACGATTTTTCTGATTACTTCCCGTTTGGCGCTATCGCATTAGTTGTCTGTTTAGTTGTGACGCTTGTCTTTGCCAACTTTGCATTGAGCCGCACTCAGGCCTCAAAAGTAAGAGCTTGGGCAGCTGTTCCAGGTTCAGCAAACACAGATGCGCCTTGGTTCTCATGGATTGCCATCCTAGCGCCTGTTCTATTGGTTGTTTTCGCTGATTTCCCAATGATCTTAGCGTTTATCTTATCAGCCTTCTATGCTTTACTCACATGTGGTAAATTAAAAGGTGGCTTTACGGCGGTTTGTCAAACCATTGCTAAGCAATTTGCTGATGGCGCAGTTGACGTGGCACCATTAATTGGTTTCTTATTAGTTCTGGCGATGTTTAATGCAACAGCATCGCTAGCCGTGCCATTCTTTGAGCCAATTGTCGGCGGCTTTATTCCAACAAGCACAACAGCGCTAGCCATTTTATTCGCCGTCGTGATGCCGTTAAGTTTCTTCCGTGGACCAACAAATTTAGTCGGATCTGGTGGTGCTGTAGCAGCGGTCATTCTAGCAGCAGCTAACTGGCCGTTAGCCTTTATCTACCCATTATTTGCTGTCTTGACCATTGCGCCGCAGCACTTAGATATCACACAGTCTTGGGTCGCATGGGGACTCGGATACCACAAAGTTGGTTCAAAAGATTTTATGAAATTCTCAATTCCAACAGGCTGGATCTCAGGTGCGATTCTCTGTATTATCGCATTGATTATGTTTGGGTAGATAAGTCACAATAAATGCAAAAACAAAAGGGCTAGAGAACAATGTTGTAGTGACGTTCGACAGCTCCTTTCTTGAAATTTTTGTAAATAGTCAATTGCGAAATTGCTGTTAGGAAATAAATTTCCCTATAACCCTTGATATATTGTGGACGTAGGGAAAAATTTCCCTATAGCCCTTGATATATTGTGGATGTAGGGAAAAATTTCCCTATGACCCTTGATATATTGTAAAAGTAGGGAAATTTCGCAATTGCCTACATCTTTGTAACGATCATTAGTAACAGGAGGACAAAGGAAATGGTAGAGATACAAAGAACAGTCAGGATGGGGATCGACGTCGGCGGGACACACACGAAAGCCGTCGCTATCGACAACGCAACCCATGAGATCATCGGCAAATCAAGTGTTAAAACAACCCATGATCATGATCGTGGCGTGGCCGCAGGGGTTGTAGCTAGTTTTCAAAATTGCATGAAAGAAAATAACATTGACCCAAAAAGCGTTGTCTTCGTTGCACATTCCACGACACAAGCAACAAATGCTCTTATTGAAGGGGACGTTGCGGAAATCGGTGTTTTTGGCATGGCACGTGGTGGCGTTGAGGGATTTCTAGCCAAAAAGCAACTTAAAATCGAGGATATCGTCTTAGGGAATGAGCGTTCGATTAATATTCACAATGCTTTTTCAAAGTTAAAAGACCTCAGCAAGGCAAGTGTGGCAGCGACGATTGATGATTTAATCACACAAGGCGCTCAAGTGATCGTGGCTAGTATGGCTTTCGGTGTTGATGATAACGAAGCCGAAAAATTGGTATTAGAAGTCTGTGAAGAGAAAGGTATTCCTTGCACGGTTGCTTCTGATATTACCAAATTATATGGCTTAACGCGCAGAACTAGAACGGCAACAATCAACGCTAGTATCTTGCCAAAAATGTTATCCGTTGCCAATTCCACTGAATTATCGGTTAGAGAATCAGGTGTCGATGTGCCGCTGATGATTATGCGCGGAGACGGCGGTGTCATGGAGATTGCTGAAATGAAAAAGCGTCCCGTTTTAACGATGCTATCAGGTCCTGCGGCATCGGTAATGGGATCGCTCATGTACTTACGTGCCTCAAACGGTGTCTATTTTGAAGTCGGTGGAACAACGACCAATATCGGCGTGATTAAAAACGGACGACCAGCCATTGATTATTCCATTGTGGGTGGACATGAAACTTATATTTCTAGTCTTGATGTGCGTATCACGGGTTGTGCCGGCGGTTCGATGATTCGTGCCAATGCGAAAGGCGTTATCGATGTTGGGCCGCGATCGGCTCACATTGCGGGGCTAGATTACGCGGTTTATTCAGATCCAACCAGCTGGACCGGCGGTGAAGTTGAATTTTTCAGTCCGAAGAATGGTGACCCTTCTGATTACGTTGCGATCAAATTTGATAACGGACAGCGTGTCACGATCACCAACTCTTGCGCAGCTAATGTGTTAGGCCTGATCAAGCCCGAACATTTCTCTTATGGAAACGTCGAAGCCGCGAAAATCGCCATCGGGGTTTTAGCTGAACATTGTGGACTAACGGTTGAAGAAGTGGCAACTCAAATCATGGAGCGCGCCTATGCGAAACTAGAACCGGTTATTTTGGCACTTGCAGAAAAGTATAAGCTGGAAAAAGAGCAGATTTCCCTTGTTGGGGTTGGTGGTGGTGCGTCGTCGCTGATCATTTATCTCTCTGAAAAAATGGGTGTTAAATACTCGATTCCAGAAAACGCAGAGGTGATTTCATCCATCGGTGTGGCACTTGCCATGGTACGCGATGTGGTGGAGCGAATCATCCCGTCTCCGTCTAAAGAAGACTTACGGGCGATTAAAACAGAAGCGATTAATAAAGCAATCGAAAGTGGTGCTACCCCGGAAAGTGTGGAAGTCTTTATTGAAATCGACCCTCAAACTTCGAAAGTGACGGCAATTGCAACCGGGTCGACGGAAGTTAAAACGACGGACCTCCTCGCAGAAGCAACCGAGGAAGAAGCCAGAGCGCTAGCGGCTGAAGACATGAGCTTAAAACCGGCTGATATTCATCTTCTAGAAAGTAGCTCACATTTTTATGTTTTCGGAAACGACCTGGCGGATGATGGGAAATCCGCGCTTAGAATTCTTGATAAAAAAGGATTCATCAAAGTCCAACGCTCAAGTGGTTCAGTGATCAAAACAACGGCGGGCGACTACGAAGCGACCGTTAAGCATTTATGGGAAAGCATGGCGATTTATCAAACGGAAGTGATTTTACGACCTGATTTCTACATCTGCGCAGGCGCAAGGGTGATGGACTTCTCAGTCAACGAGTTTGATTCTTTAATGCTTCTGATTGATATCGAGATGTCAACACTTGACCCAGCAGAAGACGTCATCATTGTGGCGGCAAACTCATGATGTTTAAACAACGTTTTTTACTCAATCAACCGATTAACGCAGCCGTCAGCCCGCTTGAAGACATGTTTGAACAGCTAGCAGCCATTGATGAAGAAACGTGGGGCTTATACGAATTTTCTAAAGATATGCTTCGTGATAAAGTTAGCGACACTGAAAAATTAGAAATCATTAGACAGTCGCTAGCATGTGGGCAGGATTGGGCACAGAAAATGCGTTTAACATGCGACAACCCTGCAACTGAGCGCTCAGTTGCAACGGAACTCGCTCATTCGCTCGGGTTATCGATTGAAGAGCGACCGGGAAAAGCCACAAAATTCAGAATGGTCTTCGCTCAATTCATAGCCGGAAAAGGCATCGAAGTGATCTCTGAGCCAGTTGAAAATTATGAAAAATTAGTGGTTAACTCCGAAAAACTCCCTCACGTTAAGGTGCTAAAAGACGTGCTCATCGCCCATGAGATTTTTCATTTTTTAGAGGAACAGCACAAAAATGAGATGTACCCCTATCAGAAAACGATTAAGCTTTGGAAATTGTTTGGTTATGAGCATCGCTCAACCGTTGGGGCTGCGTCAGAAATCGCAGCAATGGCTTTTGCTAAAGAGATCTGCGGGATTGATTTTGTGCCGCAAGTGTTAGATGTGTTGTTATCCTATGGGATGGACATCGCGTTTTCGATGAGTATTTATGAACAAATGATGAGCAACTTGAAGCTGATTGAACAATAAAAAAATTTAAACCTCAAGGTCTTCATGCATCCACCGCATGCTAAGCCTTGAGGTTTCTTGTTGATAACGTAGTAACATCGCCAAACACGTTGCCATACAATTCATTAAATTTGTTATTGGCTTTTGTCGTAAATGCCAACGGGGTTGAAACTTGATTTTCAAGTCCTGCGGTTTCCCAAGTACCGACCCAAATTAAATATTTTTCAAGAGGTAATTCATTTTTTACTTTGAGGTGTGCCCCATCCCGAACCAGTAAACCATCTTTAGCAATTGCGGTCATATCAAGGTATAACCTTGCACCTGTTTGATATAATTTGTCATGATTCATGTCAACATAGCCACTTTGCTTCGATAGAACAACAATCTCACTTGCGACATGACCGTTTGAAAACATGATATAATCCCTGTAGTTCTCTGGATCTCCTAGTTGCTTACCGATGGGCTCAGCTTCAAAATCAGGGTTTTCTCGTTTAAGAATATGCCATGATTTCAAAGTACCCTCTGCTTGAATGTTCTCCCATGAGCGCCAAGGCGTGCTGTGAATCAAAACTTTCGGTTCATCAGCACGGATTTGTTTTTCTTGAAAATGATGATTACCGTATCTTCGTTGAGCTTGTTTAAAATCCTCCGGAGAAACATGCAAAATCATATTTTTTCCATGGCTTTCCTCATAACCAATAAAATCAAACAGCGCATATTCCCACTTCGAACAAACCTTGCTGACTTTCAGTGTATACATGTTGTCTTCCATCCCTACAAACGTTTCATATTCGCTTGACGTGGTTAGTTTAAACTGAATCCAGTTTTGATAATCCTCTGAACTCAGCTTTTCAAGTTGCTCTTTCAAGCTTTGATCATTTGCAAAATAAATCATTTTTTCACCGATCCTCACCAGCAGCAGGATAAACTGCCAAACTGAATTTAAAAATCATTCACACTTACAACCGCTTCAGCTACTATCCAGTAGGTTTTGCCCGTGGCAGTGGTTGCCACCAGCCAAGCGTTAACGATTTCTTTTACTTCTAACACCTCACCGACTTCAACACTGAGCTCCGTGGGATGGTAATCCCTGACTAACTGCCCGTCATATTAACAACAAAACCCCTCAGTCAAATCTAAGACTAAGGAGTCAACGCTAAAACGTACTGATTAATCGCATGTGCCACACCGTCTTCGTCGTTTTTCAACGTCACCACGTCACACATTTCTTTGATCGCTTCTTCCGCGTTGCCCATCGCAACCGAAAGGCCTGCTGCTTCAAACATGCCGGTATCGTTGAAGTTATCGCCAATCGCCACCGTATCGCACATCGGAATGCCGTAATGCGCTGCTACAACGCTAAGTCCTGTGCCTTTATGAGCGTCGATGTCGGATATTTCAACGTTGGATTCAAAGGAAGAAGTGACCGTCAGACCGCTTAAATTGCGAGCGAACGTCTCGGCTTTTTCCTTTTTCCCCATATTGGGGGTCATTAAATAGCATTTTAAGATGCCGACACCTTCAGGCACATCGTCAAACGTTTCTATGGTGGTATAGTTAAAGCGGTCGCGGTATTCCTCTTTCGTGGCAACCGTTGATTCATACGGGGTCTCGGCAGACGGGTTTGCCTCGTGTTCGTATTTGCTTCGTTCGAATAAGCGGTCCGAAGCGTAATGCCCTTTGTCGGTGCAGATCATAAACGGGTAGTCGTTCGCTTCCAGCCAGTCGTAAAGCTTCCTCGACACCTCGCGTTTCATTAACGTCTCGTTAATCATAATACCGTCGACCAGCGTCACCGCACCGTTCCCACCGCTAACCGGCAACTCATCCATCCCCTCATCTGCTAGTAACTTCAGCAAATCTTTCGGCATTCGCCCCGAGCAAAGCATCACAACGTGCCCCGCCTCCCGAGCGTCCTTAATCGCCTTTTTATTGGCAGCCGAGATGACGTGGTCGCTTGAAAACAACGTGCCATCCATATCTAGTGCAATAAGCCTTCTTCTCATAATGATCACTTCCTTGTGTGACTATTCTATCAAAAAAACCACTCACAAACAAGTCACTGATTTAAACCTCGGTTAATGCGAGGTCGCTTCAATGTCATAAGACGTGACGTTGATTCCCGTACTAGATTTAAATCTCGCTTCGTAAAAGCGGTCCGTTACCAACCCCGAAACAACGACAGAAACGTTCTCAACCTGACCACGGCGATTCTTCATCTTCTTTGTATACTTAAATCCTTGCTTGATATTTTTAGCCGGAACACTCCTGCCAGTCGCGGTCTTAATGTCCGCCACAATCATATTTAAAACAAAATCGTAAAACTCCGTGGCACTCACGTTTAAAGTTGCTGATTTATAAATCATGGCGCATCTTTCCTTTCTTCGATGTGATAAACAGGCAATTGCGAAATTCGAATGAATACCCCAGATTTCAAATTATTTCGAGAAAATGGTGTAAATTACACCAGAGACCCCTATTATTTCAGTGAATTGGTGTGTTTCGCAATGCCTAATGTGATAAACCCAGAAAAAGAAACCTGAATGGGAACAGATTTCTTTTTCTTCGCTCACCACTACTGATGATTTTTAACTAACTCCAGCGCATGATCAAGCACCGCTTCTCCGTTTACCATCCCGTAAAATTGCATCGGAATCACGTCAACTGGAATGCCGAGTTCACCACAAACTGCTTGCGCTTTTCCAAGTACATAGCGCACCTGCGGTCCAAGTAAGGCAACGTCACAGTCTTTCACTTCTGCCTCTAACGTCGACTCCGGATAAGCGACGATTGAAACCTCTAATCCGCGCTTCGCCGCTGCTTCTTTCATTCTTTCAACGAGTAAAGACGTTGACATGCCTGCGTTACAAAACAGTTTAATCTTCATGTTATTTTCCTCCGTTTAGTTTAAATGTCAATGTTTAATGTAAGTTGCTTATAGAAACCAACGTGCTCCTCTTCGATTTCAACCCGATATGATTTAGCTAGTTGCAGCTCATACGTCATACCGATTGGCACTTTCAATATCATTTCAACGCGACGTTCTTTCTTCACCCACTGTGAAGTGATCGTGCCCATGATGGTATCTAAATGCCCCTTTGCATCGTTCATGTCTTCTGGAAAGTAGGGGTTAATCACAACCTTGTTAGCCCCAATCGCACCATCAGCCACTTTAATACCCAAGATTCTTTCCATCAGCCAAGTCGGATACGAGCTAAACATCGCATGATTGAACGAGCCCATATTGGCGTTATCACTACTGCCGAAGTGCTCTCTTAACACATTGATCCCCTGTGACGCCATCTCGTAAAAGCTCGGAAACTCTTTTCGATTGAGCCAGCTATTCACGAGATCATCACGCCCAGCGGCACTTAAAATCTGATACGTCCATGGCATCCCAAAAATACCAGTTCGGAAGATGCCGTGATCCGCTTCAATTTTAGCAATATAGTTTTGCACTATTTTATCACGTAACGCGTCATCCACGAGCCCACTCTTTAATGCAAACGCGTAGCTTGACTGGCTTCCAGACTGGTAGTAGCCGTCTTCGTGGTAGAATTCATCCGTGATTTTCTCTGAAACTTCAATTAGCCGCTGGTTTAAATCAACCGAAAGGCCATCATCCTGTAACAGTTCAGCGTACGCTTTAAGGTTAAGAACATACATCACTGTGCTACAAAACTCGCGATCTGGTGTCACCATCACCCCTGCATCAATCGCTCCCCAATCTGCTAGACAACAATGCTTGATGTAATCGTAATCAAACGATAACAAATAGTTCGCATGTGCCAGTAGCGCGTCTGCATGATCAGCGATAAAATTCGGCTTGAAATAATGCTGCTGCATATTCAAAGCAATCGTCGGTAACACCAACTGCCAACCGAGAGATCCTGCTCGATCGCTTGGACCGTTCGTTTGAATGCCTATGTATGGCGCTGTTTGTGGCACACCGCCCTCGCCAGTTTGATCGTTTATAAAATCATTGAAACTCTTCATCAATAACTGCTCCACGTCAAAGCTATACAGTTGCGAATCAATTAACGCTACGATATCGCCACCGTAACCCAATCGCTCACGTGGGCAATCTTCAAAAATGCCGTGCACATTATTCAGTTTCGTATTCAAAGCCGCTTGCCACAGGTGATTAAATTGCGCATTGGAAGACTCAAAACTACTCACAGATGCCAAATCCGTATGCACGAAGTATGCGTGAATCTCCGTCACATCTTCTGGGCTAATCCCTTCATGCTGAATCAACACATACCTGAACGAGTGATACACGTACTGATTTTCAAATTGAAACGCTGCATCGCCTTTCGTAATCTCATCGACTTGCTCAACCGAATCTTTCTCTTTAATCCCCAACGCGTCAACGTCAAACAAATACTTCCCACTAATGCAACTGCGCGGTGCCAATTTATACGCTGCATCCACCGCTTCACTATAAGAAATCCGAATCGTCCCTTGCACACTCTCAGCAAACGTACAAGCAAACTGCCCCGACAACATCGTGCCGAAATCAATCAAAATCCCTTCATCCGTTTGCATCGTTGATTTTGGCACCACCCGTCTCGTGCGACGCATTTTTTCAATGTGACTCGGAACAAGCTCACCAGCAGGACCATGGATTTTAACCGTTTTGTTAACCACTGCGTCACTGCCAGCGAATAACTCAGGTGCCGTCACCATACGCTCACCAATAAATAAATTATTAAATAAATAGTTGCCATTCTTACTCACCCAGGTTGAGTCGGAATGAACAATCACACGATCACCTTGTGTCACTTGTGCGATGAGACACGTCTTCCCCACTGCCAAGCGTTGCCTCACGTTATACTTGCCAAGCAATCCAAACGGCGCTGGGTTATACCACCCGTTAGCCAGCTCAACCGATATGACGTTGGTACCGGTCGTTAAATAGGCGCGAATGTCATAGGCATCAAAGTAAACCACCTTGCTATAATTGGAAATGTCGTTATTTAAGTAAGTGTCATCAAGGCGTCTCCCGTTGATCTTCACCGTATAGTAACCTAACCCACAAATATCAAGAAAGACTTCTGCCTCACTAGCTTGATATTCAAATGCTTTTTCGAAAATCATATTGGGCTTATCGTTAAAATACATCAAATCTTTTTCAATCGGGTTGTCAAGGCGCGTAATCCAATCGGCTTGATTGAGATTACCATTACTTGAATAAAACGTCTTGTGATGAATCGTGACAGTACCATCTGGTGCCGTCACTTCGAGTGCCATCACATATTTTTTTCGCTTCACTGATACAGGCAATGTCAATTCAAAGAAGGGAGATTTGCTTGCTACAAGCCCTGAATCAAACACGATGTCGTCGTTGTTTGAAATAACTAGTTTTGCCTTTTCTTGTGCAAGTTCAAGTCGTTTCCAATTCACATTGACACGTTTTTTTGTGTCAAGGCTGATGACGATTGCTTTGCCATTTATTAGTATGTTTTGTGCATCCAAGGCCATCACCCCTTTCTTAGGCAGAAGCCTCAGCCTCTGACGTAGCAGCTGCCTTTTCTAGTTCAAATTGCTGTTCTTGCTCAAGGATCTGTTTATCACCAATCTTAATAAATGGAATCCATAATAGCGTAATGATAATCAACAGCACGATTTGAAGAATGGAACCTGTGATGCTACCCGTTACTAAGAACCCACTAATGACCGGCGGTGTGGTCCATGGCACTTGTGCAAGGCCGGTTGGAAATGGCACAAGGCCAATGGTCATCACCACATAAGTAATCACGATCGCCACCAAGCGCGAGAGTAAGAACGGAATCACATATATGACATTCATCATTAACGGAATACCGAACAACGCTGGCTCACCAATGTTGAAAATATACGGCCCCATCGCAATTTTACCCACTTCTTTGTACTGCCTACTTTTAGCAACGATTAAGATCGCAATGACCGATCCCACAATCCCAATTCCCCCGAAAACATTAAACGTCGCTGTGATGATGTTTGGTGGGGCATAGCCGGCATACGAATAAAGTCTGTTTTCATCCTCCATGATTTGTCTAATCGGATTGATGACCGATCCCACAATGTTACCGCCGTGTAAACCGAAGAACCAAAGTAATTGCTCAACAAAGACAATAACAAGTGTTCCTGCTAATGAGCCGCCAAGCAACGTTAACGGACGGCCAATAATGCCTGTTACCAACGTTAGCATGTCCGTGCCAAACATATCCAATCCAACACGAATCATCCAGAAGAACGTAATCGCAATGAGGGATGGTATGATTGATTCAAACGGTGCCGATACCGCCGGCGGCACCGACGCAGGTAGTTTAATCGTGAAGCCTTTATCCGAGGCTTTCTTGTAAATAAGCACGGTGAAAATCCCGACAATAATCGCTAAAAACATCGCCTGTGCACTAATGCGGAACAATTGAATAAACCTTCCAGCATAACCTTCAAACATGGCTTGTGGCGTTAAAATTAAGAACGCGACAACGGCCGTAATCGTACTTTGAAGTTTGTTCACTTTAAAGTGTTCTGCCATCGAATAAGCAATGGCAACAACGACTAATAACCCACCAATGTCAAGCGTCGACTGTGCCACAAATCCTAGTCTAGCGCGCCAGTAATCACCAAAGATGCCTGTCATAAAATCCAAGTAGGCTTGAATTGGGAAATGGGCAATGATTAAGAAAATGGATGCAATAAACGTAAACGGCATATAGGCCATCATCCCATCTCGCAATGCCATGATATATAAATTACTACTAATCTTTGAAGCGATGGGACCTAAGAAATCTTGAAACTTTTCACTAAAGCTTGACTTTTGTTCTGTCATGTTGCTCACTCCTTTTATGTTAGACCAACGAAAGAGCGGTTCGTTGATGCTACTTTGACTTGAAACAACCAGTCGTTGCTTCCTTGTGATACTAATATATCATGAAAACGCCAAACATTTGATCACGATTCTTGACTAATAGACTTACCAAAAATGACAAATTTCATTTTTCGACAATCAGTTTAAATGTTGTTTCATCCGAATGTTTCATAACATTCCTCACCTTTTATGACTTTTGAAGTTACCAAAAATGACTTATGATGACGATTTCTCACTTCATCGCTAACCAAAAATGACTTTCACCACCTACACTTACCATTTCTTACCCATTCACTCACCAAAAATCACTAATACATAAATTAAATAAGCACCGTCATTGACAAACCCTTACATATTCGTTTATGATAGACGTAAGTGACTTTAACTTTACTTGTAGGAGGCTCATAGTATGACGAAAGAACAATTAAGAACACACTTGTTCAAGCTAACCGAAACCGAAAAGCGTGCCTTGAATAACGAAGATAGCCGATTACCTCCCACCCATTATAACAAAATTAAATCCGAAACGGGCGAGGATATTTACGTGTTCGACTTTGAAACGCATCATCGCATGCGGCGCGAACGGTACGCGCATTTAGGCTCTTACCTTGATAATACGCAAATTGAAATCATTAAGCACGCTCGTTACACTAAGACGCCGATGCACATCCATTCCTTCATTGAAATGTTCTACGTGTACGCGGGGTCGGTCACAAGTGTTATTAACAATGAAAAAATCGAACTAACCGAGGGTGACATTTGCTTGCTTGATCCCGATGTGCCACACACGATTTTGGACACGGGGGAAAATGACATCATCATCAACTTTTTAATGTCAAAGAGTTATTTTTCGACAACCATGCTTAGTCGCCTGTCCACGAATAGCACCATTTTCAACTTCCTCATCCACGCGTTGTCAAACCTTCAGCAAAAGCAGCAATACATTCTATTCGCGTGCCAAGAAAGCCCGATTGCCAAGGAAATCATTGAAAACATTCTCTGCGAATATTACGAACCGAGTATCGGCTCAAAAGACATCATCGACGCCTACATGGTCGTGATCTTTTTCGAAATGCTGCGGGCGTTTCAAAAACAAAACGTCAATGAGAACAAAGACAGCAAGCAAACGTATCTCGGGGATATTTTGCAGTACATCGAAGAACAGCAAGGGCAATGTACACTGCAATCCGTCGCGAAACATTTTGGCTTTAATGCGAATTATTTGAGTCGGCTGATTAAAAATCAGATCGGGAAAAATTTTAAAGACCTCATCCAAGAATTGCGTTTTAACAAAGCCGCTACTTTGCTGAGGACAACGAGCTTGCCGATTGAGGAGATCGCCAATGAAATCGGCTATAACAACCTCGGTTTCTTCTACCAGAAGTTTAACTTGATGTACGGCCTATCACCGAAACAGTACCGGGATAAGGAGAAAGCACGAAATGAATGATTAAGCCAGTAAATTGCACTCTTCATGCATCACATGCAGGTGAAAGGGTGCAAGTGTGCACCTTAATGTGCTCTCACATAGCAAAAGGGTGCAACGCTGCACCTTAAGGGCTCCTATGCAAGCAAAAAGGTGCAGGCTACAAGTCTTTCACCATTGCTAAGTACCGGGATAAAGAGAAAAAGCGATGATCAAGTAAAAAGAGAACGTCCACATTTCGGCGTTCTCTTTTACTTGTTTACGATCGTTCAATCTCAATACTCGCACACGACACACCGGTTAGCTTTTGACTTAGCTCATCCGGTTGCGACGTTCCGGCGTAGAGGGTGAACGCATTTGAATCAACGAAGCGATTCCCTTCTTCGTCGACGACATCAAAGGCTGTTTTATCCAAAACGATGTCGATCGTCACTGACTCACCAGCGTCTAACTTCACACGTTCAAAGCCGCATAATCGATGATTTCTAACGGCATGCGCCGACTGATTGTCTTTGATGTATAGTTGCACCACATCTTCGGTTGCTACCGTTCCAACATTTTCAGCCGTCACCGTCGCCACACCGTCCGCGTAACGCACTTCCTTCACCACAACCTGCCCGTAAGTCAAGCCGTAACCAAATGGGTATAACACATTATTCTCAGCGTACAAATAGGTTCTATTCTTCAACGAGTAATCCGTGAAAGCTGGCAACGGGTCACAGCTTTCATAAAACGTAATCGGCAATTTACCCGAAGGCGACACGCGACCGAATAAAAGATCAGCCAAAGCCGTTCCACCCTCAGAACCCGGGTACCACGCTTGAATAATCGCATCTGCACTAGCTGTTTCCGGATTCAGCGATGAGCCGGAAGCCACCACCACGACCGTCGGTTTCCCCACTTCAAGTACTTTTTCAACCAGTAATCGCTGGCTTTCCGGCAGGAGCACATTAATTTTATCACCCGAGGCAAACTGATTACCAGCGTCCCCTTCTTCCCCTTCAAGGTCAGCATCTAACCCGATGCATAAAATCGCCAGGTCAGACGCCTGCGCCACCGCAACGGCCTCTGCAATGCGGTCGTTTTTATACAAGCCTAACGACGTCGTTGAATCCTTATACAAATGCGCCCCTAAGCTATACAACACACGCCCGTCACATGCATCTTGAATGCCCTCAAGGAACGTGTGATAACGATCCGCGGTGCCAAAATAGTTCGCTTGCAACGCTTCACGGCTATTCGCATTTGGCCCGATCACACCAATCGTTTGGTACTTGCTCGCATCTAGCGGTAAAATGCCGTTATTTTGTAACAACACCATCGACTTATGCGCGGCCTCAAGCGACACTTGCTTATGCTCCTTGCAAGACACAACGTCTAACGGCACGTTATCCAACTCGCAATCGGTATCAAATTGCCCCAAGCGAATCCTCGTTCGCATCGAAGCAATCGCGGCCTTGGTAATCGCAGCTTCTGATAGCATCCCTTGCTCGTAAGCTTCCATCACGTGCTCATACACGTACCCCGCACAAATGTGGCAACCGGCTTCCACCGCCATCGCCGCTGTTTCCACATCGCTTCCCGTTAACTTGTGATTTTTATAGAAGTCCTCGAGCGCCCGATAGTCAGAAACAAAGTAACCGTCAAAGCCCCACTCCTCTAACTTCTTCATCAAAAACGGCGACGCACAAGTCCCTTCCCCGTTTAAACGGTTATACGCGCCCATCACCCCTTCAACCCCCGCCTCAACTAACGCCTTGAAATGCGGCAAGTAATATTCTTCCATTTCTTTTGGCGTCGCGATCGCATCAAACGTATGAGGACCTCCCTCTGGTCCGCTATGCACCGCGTAATGCTTCGCACATGCAGCAGCCGTCATAACCCTTTCATCACCTTGAACCCCTTTAACAAAGCGAACACCTAGCTCAGCCGTCAAATGTGGATCCTCACCGTAAGTCTCATGCCCACGTCCCCACCGTGGATCACGGAATAAGTTGATATTCGGGGACCATAACGTCAAGCCTTTATAAATATCGCGATCGCCCAGTGCTGAATAACTGTTGTATTTAGCCCGCGTTTCAAGGCCGATAATCGCGCCCACGGTTTGCATCAAGTCCTTGTCAAACATCGCAGCTAGCGCGATCGCCTGTGGGAACATCGTCGCCGTTCCCGCACGTGCCACACCGTGCAAGCCTTCGTTCCACCAGTTGTACTCCGGGATATTTAACCGGGCGATTTCTGGTGAGCGGTAGTTTAAAACCAGCGCCCTTTCCTCTAACGTCATTAAATCCACGAGTGCTTCTGCCCGTTCCTGTGCTGATAGGGTTGTATCCAAATGTTTTTCCATCGTTATCCTCCTCCGTTTTAATTCTCTATACGCACAATTTTATCACCTTTATCGGCGATTTTCAAGAAGACCGGGTGTTCTTCGTAATTAATATTCGGGGCGTGGAGCGTGAAATACAATTGCCCCTCTTTCGAAGTGAAAGCCATCCCGTGACCGCCGTCCTCACCGTATAACAATTCGTCCTGAGTCGTCCACTCCCCATCAATTTCACCGTTACTACTGATTGAGATGGCTTCGACGTATTTTCCGTCTCTTAGCGATGACCAAAACATCAATAATTCGTCGGTGTTAGTGCGATAAAAGCAAGGGCCATCGGTAACGTAACGCCCTTTTCCAGCATCGCCGTCTGCCCAGCTTGGATCGGCCGCGTTAATCAATTCAAACGGTTCACCTACCGGGTATTTTAAATCCGGCGTTAACTCAACCGCACAAATCGTCCCTTCCTGAATTTGAACCCATTCGTGGCAGAACACCATGTATGGCGTCCCGTTTTTAGCGACGTACAACGTGCCGTCCAAGCATTCCCAATCAGCAGGCGTAATCGGCTCCGGGCTGTGAACGCTAAACGGGCCGGTTGGGTGATCCGCTTTTAAAATTTGCGTGCCTCGGCAACGGGTCTCACTCCAAAACGTGGCAAATAAATAGAACGCGCCTTGATATTCATGGACTTCCGGTGCCCAAAAGTTTAACGTCGCCCAAAAATCATCCGGTCGTTTGAACACCGGGGTCGGTTCGCTCCAGTTTTCTAAATCTTCACTCACATAAACGTCAAAGCCCTGAGTACTGATGTCCTCAGGCTTTTTCCAACATAAATGACTTCTTGTGCCGTATAGGTAGTACTTGTCTTTGTAGACCAACACGTACGGATCGCGAATGGTAATATCGTTTGCTTTTAACATGTCACTTGCTCCTTCCAGTCAGCTGGTAAATAGGTTAATGTGTTTCTAATCATGTCAGCCACTAGGACACGCACCTCTTCAACGCTTGCTTTGCCTTTGATCAATGGGTCGTTCATAAACGCTTCAACAACCAGTTCTTTGTTGCACGTTAAGGCGGCTTCTAAAATGCGGTCGTGATTATCAACGTGCGGTATGGTTAGGGCTAAAATGTTTTCTGGCATCGCACCCGCAGCCACCGGTCGAATGATATCACGTTCAAAAAGGGCGTTCGTTTCCACAATCGCATTCAGTGGTAAATTGCTGATTTGCCCGGCTGTGTTCGGGATGTTGACGTTGCTGATCACTTGCCCTAAACCGCACAGTGCTTTGATGAGTAGCACCCCTTCTTCGCCAGAATGCGTCACTTCGTAGGCTTCCTCACCGCGCGCTAGGCGCTCTGTTCGCGCTTCTTTTTCTAATAGTTCTGACTTGCGCCATGAGACCGGTGTTAATTCGAATCCCCATGATTTAACGTGATCCGGGTCTTTTAAGTATTCGTCTACCGGTAAGAATTCTGCTAAATGGCGATCCCCAGCGGCGGCGATGTAGCCGTATTTCTGAAACAGATCAAATTTCACACGGTGCAAACAATCGAACACACTTGCCCGGTGATTTTTTTCGGTAGCTAGTCCTTCCTCGAAATGTTTCGCGATAAAATCACGGTAGACCGGGATCAGGTCAATGCCCTTGTAGGTCGCGTAATCAAGCCAGGTAAAATGGTTAACCCCCAACACATTTACTTTAATGTCTTGACGTTTAATCGCTTTTAGGCCCAACTCCTTTTCCGCAATGACTTTGAGCACTTCTTGCGTGCCGAAAATTTCATGACAGCAACCGAACGCTTTTATTTCTGGAAACACATGATACAAGGTTTTCATGCACAGGCTCATCGGGTTTGTGTAGTTGATGACCCACGCATCTGGTGCGTATTTTTTAATCGCTTCGGCAAATTCTACCATCATTGGCACCGTTCGAAGCGAGCGAATGATCCCGCCTGGTCCCGCTGTGTCCCCGACCGCTTGGTAAATGCCGTGTCGCTCTGGCAGGTGAACGTCTGACGCCATTTCTTCGAAGGTGCCCGGCTGGATGGAAATCGCGATGAAATCGGCACCTGCTAGCGCTGCTTCCAACGTTTGGACGGCAACGTATTCCCATTTTCCGTCTGAGATGTTGTTACCGATGGTAGCATTTTGCTTTGCTGCTTCATAATCGAGATCATAGAGGGTTACTCGGCCGCTGATTTGATCGTCGAGTGCTAAATCTCCCATGAAAAACCGGGCCCACTCGCGTGAGCCACCACCGATGTAGGTGATGTTCATGTCCGTTACTTTGTCGTTTTGATACTTCATTGTTATCATCCTTTCAATTAATACGGAAGCTTAGGTAATTAAGAAATTGCTGTTAGGAAATAAATTTCCCTATAGTCCTTTATATTTCATGGAAGTAGGGAAAAATTCCCCTATAGCCCTTGGTATTTCTTGGAAGTAGGGAAAAATTCCCCTATAACCCTTGATATATTGTAAAAGTAGGGAAATTTCATAATGGTCTTAATATGGAAACGGCGAAATGTTTTCAAATGCCACTTGCCAGCTACCGTCTTTCGGAATTCCCGGTTGCGCCACATCGCATCCCTCGTATCCCGCTACCATCAACGCCACCGACAAAAGCAGCGACCCGTTCCCAGGTAAATAAAGCGGCAAATCCGTGCGCAACCGTTGATAATTATTTCCGCTGGCCACATACTCGTTCTTAGGTGAATCCATCAACAAAATATCCATGGCAAGCTCCGGTTTTCCAAGCCTCACGGCACTCATCGCCATCATGGCAAAGTCCCAGCCCCACATCGTTTCAAATTCCCAACAGTCTAACACTTTATCCACCGTTTTCGCCACCGCTGACGCATCAAGTAACCCCGGAATCAACCCGTATGCGCCTAGCATCGACGGGTGATCGCGGTTAAACTTTTCAAATGTATCCGGGCAATGCTCATGCGCCAAGTACAAACCGTTCTGAACCGGCGAAGCGGCGATCTTGCTCACCACCTCCGACCAAACGTCACACGATTCACCTAGATCATCTGCCCACCTAATCGCCAGCGCCAAAGAAAACCGCCAATACTCAATCTCAAACGTCGGATTTTTCACCACCCGCGGATCGTGCTCCTCTTGCGCCGGAATCAACGGCGCAACCAAATCGTAAGACCCGGTCTCAGCGTTCCAAGACAAATAATCACACATAAAATCAGCCGTTTCCTTCACTAACGCCCAATACTTCTTCTGAAACGAAACGCACGGATTTTGCTGGTACATCAATTCCAGCATGTAAATAATATGCGACTGCTGCCACACAAGCAAAGGCGCAATCGGCGACGGACTATCAATTCCATTATCCGCGACCTGTTTTGGCCACCGCGCACCTTTAAACCCATTTTTATGAGCATTGACAACCGCCTTGCCCAGAATTTCCTGATACCACGGCAAGCTTCTTTCAAGGAGCTTCCCTTGATTCCAAAGCGGCAGCCACGCACTGTGCCACAAGTGCATCTCCAAGTGAAATTTTCCGTGCCAACTGTTGCAAGTTAACCCCGTTTCTTGCGGTGGCAAACTACCACTACTTTGGATCGCTAATAAGTACTGAGACAGAACAATGCGCCTTTCTAGTTCAGTGGCGCGAGGATCCGTTGAGCCTGCAAAATCCACAACGCCTACTTCAGACCAAAAGGACGCCCAATAAGTTGCCGCATTGGCTAATATCTCTTCGTAGTGAGGCACTTCCACGACTTCCTCTTTGGTAAATTGCACCACAAAATTCCAATTAGTCGTTGCGGTTGATAACTCAAAGACATGATGATCCACTTCACGAAGCGCTAGTTTCTCGTTTCCTTTTAAGGTCACACAATGCGTAAAATCGTCCATGACACGCTTAAATTTAATCTTATTACCTTCCTGCTTACTAATCACCGTCTCATGGTGATCGGGACATTGCCAATCAGAACCTGACATGTCATGCGACCCGTATGGAAAAGCAATCCTGACGTTAAGCGCTTCGTACTCGGTTTCAATGTAAAACCCTAGCGTATCCGTTTCAGCGTCACACACCGTCGTCACCTGACAAGGCTTACCGTCGATCTTGAAACGACTGACCAACTTCCCTTCGTAAAGGTGCAATTCTTGATGCACATCTGTGAGCTGCTCGGGCTTAATTTCGCGGCCGTTTACCGTCAGGGCAATCCTTGCCAAGTTGGCACGGTGTGGGTTATGACGTAACCACATATACGCTTCTTCGTTGCCTGGCTTTTTATCAACGGGCAATTGGATGTGGCGATCCTCGTAATCGTAGTCCGTCATGATCACATCGTCCAACGTATAATTTGGTTTTCCATGTCCGACCGGTTTTGTGTGCCAGCCCCATTGTGTCATTATGCAAAGCGGCATGTGATTCGCCTGGTACAAGTCGTAAAAGGTTTGCATTCCTGTCGGATCAGCGGTGAAGGCCATTTCTCCGTTTCCGACCGTTAGCGGTGAATCAGTCTCTATGTTTGTGATGATCGGGTTGTGTCTGGTGATCAAATTTTTTCTATTTATCATCTGTCATCACCCCTTTACACCGGTTGTACTAATGCCTTCAACCAATTGTTTATTGAAGAACAAGAACATCACGAACACCGGTAATAGCGACAAGGTTGACATCGCAAACATCGCGCCCCAGTCGGTCACCGAGGTCGTATCCGCAAAGTTTCGTAACGCAATCGAGACCGTGAACATCTGCGGGCGTTGCAAGTAAATGAGTGGCCCCATGAAGTCGTCCCATGCCCAGTAAAACTGAATAATGGCGGACGTGATGAGGGCAGGTCTTAAAAGAGGAAAAATAATGCGTGTAAACACCGTGTATTTGTTACAACCGTCCATAATGGCGGCTTCGTCCAACTCCTTAGGAATGCTGACCATGAACTGCATCATGAGATAAATGAAGAAGGCGCGTCCAATGAAATTCGGAATGAGAATCGGCAAGTAAGTCCCCACCAGCCCCAAGCGATGGAAAATGATATATTGGGGAATGAGGATCACTTGAAACGGTAACATCATCGTCGCTAACATGACACCGAACCAAAATTTGCTGCCTTTGAACTTGATCCTCGAAAAAGCATAGGCGATACAAGCCGAGGAAAGGACCGTCCCAATGGTCGAGACAACGGCGACAAACAGCGAATTTCTAAAGAAGACAGAAAAGCTAATGCCCCCAAACCCTCGCCAACCGTTAGCGAAGTTCTCCCAGCGAAACACGTCTGGAATTAAGTTTAAAGAGCCGGTTAAGATTTCACTGTTATCTTTTAATGAGCCGGAGATCATCCATAGGACCGGATAAACCATCACAAAGCCAAAAGCTAAAATCAAAATGTGATACGTTATTTTTTTAATTGTTTTTTTATTCATCGTCATCCGTCTCCTTCACTAATTTTGATGAACCCAGTATTTAGATGTTTTCAACACGATCACCGTAAAAATTGAAATAATGACGAGCATCACCCAACTCATCGCGCTGGCGTAACCCATGTTAAAGAAATCAAATGCGTGGCGATACACGTAAAGCGCATAGAAGTTCGTTGAATCCATCGGTCCGCCGCCGGTAATAACAAAGGCTTGCGTAAAGGTCATAAAAGCAGAAATCATCTGCATGATCAAGTTATATAAAATAACCGGCGATAAACAAGGCAGTGTAATTTTGAAAAACGATTTAAGCTTATTCGCACCATCCATTTCAGCGGCTTCGTAAAGCTCTGCTGGGATTTCTTTTAGCCCGGCCGCAAAAATAATCATCGACGAACCGAATTGCCAAATGGACATGAGGATTAGCGGCCACATGGCCATTCTTGGATCACCAAACCAGTTGACTGGAGCGGCACCTAATCCTTCGAGCATCACGTTTACAGCCCCGTTAATTGAAAACAATTCACGCCAAACAATGGCCACGGCAATGCTACCACCGATTAAGGTTGGTAAATAATACAGGGCACGGTAAAAGCTAACCCCTTTGGCTTTGCGTGTTAGGAGATAGGCAACGAGCAAACCAAAGGCTAAGCGTAGCGGTACCGAGACAAAAACGAACCTTAACGTCACCAGTACCGAATTAATGAAACGATCGTCGTTAAATAGCCGAACGTAATTTTCTAAGCCAATCCAGTCGCCGCCTCTTAGATTAAAATCCGTGAACGAGTAGTACAAAGACAGGATCATCGGAATTAACGTAAACGCAAGGAACCCAATGATAAAGGGAGCCGCAAACACATAACCGACCGTGTTCTCTTTTTGGATAAAATCTTTCAAAGAGAACGATTTTTTCTCAACTTCTATTTTAGCTGCCATTTTTAAAAGCCTCCTATTAAAACAAGGAAGGATGCTTTTTAGAAAAACAACCCTTGTAGTTTTTTTGCCATCACTACAGAAAAGCGTTGTCTATTCTCCAAGCATCCTTATCCTGTTTAAACTTGATTAGTTATTAGTTACGCGCAAGAACGTCTTCTGCAAAGTCACGAAGGTCCTCAGCTGCTGCTTCTGCTTCTATTTGTCCGAAGATCACTTGCTCTAATAAGAATTCGAAATGATCGCGAATTTCTGGGTTGTTTGGTGACTCTAATGGATTACCTAATCCCGTATCTAGCTCACCAGCAAGTCCAACAAACGCATAGACGGTTGCTAAATTCTCATCCGCATTTTCACTTAACATCTCGCGAATGTGGCTCATAATTGGCACACCGCGCTCACCAGCTAAAATGCGATTCGCTTCTTCGTCGTTCTGGAAGAAATTGATAAATCGTGCTGCTGCTTCTGGGTACGGTGACGCATTAGAAATGCTCAACATCTGCGACGATGTTAATCCCATCCCGCTTTCACCACCAGCCGTTAATCTCGGTAGCGGAACAAGCTCTAACGGGCGACCTGCTGCGTTTGCAACGGTAATAAATTGATTACTCGCTACCCACGTCATCGCCGCATCTCCTGTTACTAGTAAGTCACCTTCAATGTCCGTGATCGTCGCTAAACGGCCAGCATCTGGGAACGCACCGGCTTGAACTAAGTCACGTCGCATTTCAAAATAAGGCACTAAAATCGATGGGTCATCAAAGCCTAACGTGGTTGAGTTGGTTGCTGGATCAAAGAAGTTAGCCCCTGATTGCGTCACTAAGATCGTTAACGCGATGAAATCACTTAACGCCGAACTTCCATAGATGCCTAAATTCTCATGAATGATCATCGCCGAGTTAGCAAAGTCATCCCATGTCCAATCCGCGTGTAGGAGTGGTGCGCCGGCTTCTTCGAACAAGGCTGGATCAAACGCAATACCGTTTGAATTGACACCGTTAGAAATACCGACCATTTTACCTTCAAAATACGTGGTGTTTAAGAACGACTCGTCTGTACGAGAAACGTCAATCGTACCATCTTCAATAAACGGGGTGATATCTAAAATGTTGTCGATGTATTGTTGGAAGTTCCCACCCATTTGGAAAACGTCCCACACATCATCCGATGCCACACGTGTGTTCATCGCTGTCCAATAACCATCCGGATCAAAGAATTCGTATTCGATGTAAATATCAGGGTTTTGTTCCATGAACAGTTCAATGACCTCAATGGTAGCATCGTGGCGCATTTGCGATCCCCACCAAGCAATGCGGATCACGTACTGATCATCGCCACCGCCACCAGATTCGTTACCGCAAGCGGTCAGGATAGTAAGTATAATGACCAAACAAAGTGTTGTAAAAATTTTTTTCATTTTGAAAACCTCCAGCGTATAAGCGTTATTTTTCTCTCCGAACACTATCAAGTGCGACCCCAATCTTATTGAGAGCGTTTCCTGAATTATAACACTCAAAAACACTTACAAGAAAGGACGTCTATTGTGTAAAAAACATCCTTTTTTGTCGGTGCTTGTTTTCGCAGGGTTGAAGGTCATTGGTGAGATGAGTTCTGGCTTAGTTCAGTAGCATTGGCGTCGAGAAATCCCCGATTTCACGTGAAAATCAAGAATCAGGGGAATGACAACTTCGAGCCACCCTGCACGCTCTCACACTAAGTTTTAGGTTTAAGAACGAATTATGCGTTTGTACTCATGCGATATTTCTTAGGCGACATCCCATGCGCTTCTTTGAATTTGCGGAAGAAGAAGCTTGAATTTTCATAACCAACCGATTCGATGATTTCTGCGATTGGAATTTGTGTTTGTTTCAATAAATACGAAGCTTGTAACAGCCTTTTTTCTTGCAGCAAGGTTGTAAAATTCTTTCCGGTTTGTTGTTTGATTTCTTTACTTAACCAATGCATGTCGTAGTTTAGTAGTTCGGCCAGCTCGGTTAAGCTACCGCTTTGAAAGTTTTCATTGATATAGCTCAACACATTTAAAGCTAGCTCACCTTTAAAATCACTGTTTGAGCTCTCAATTTTATCCGTGTGATTCATAATTTGAAGTATTAACAATCCCATTGTTTTTTGGTTGATCGCGTGTTTATTGTATAAATTATTGATGATGCTCCACACCATGTTCTCAATCAGATTTTGAATAGGCAACACATCAGCAACGTTAAAGTACAAATGATTATAATCGCTCTGACTTTTAAAAACACAACTCATCAAAAACTCATTTAACGGACTTTTCTCACCTTCAAGCAGCTGGAACACTTTATCAAAAAATTCAGGCAAGATAATAAAATTAATCGCAATATCATTCTCACCAGCTGGCAAGATTTCTTGCTCTGCTTGCTGACTTAAAAACAGGATATCTCCTTGATTCAGAACGATTTTCTGATCATTGACAACGTGCGTGGTGCTTCCTTTGCACATGTAAATCATCTCAATATAATTATGCCGATGCTTCGGAAAATGGGCAAAGCGCGTGTGCGGTCTGATTTCGATTAGCTTCCCCTTCTTTAGTAACGTTTGACTGTCGATGACAAAACTGGCATCCTGATTGTACAATTCAAAATCAATTTGTGTATTCCCATCTAAAATGCTTTGTTCTTCTTCCGTGATCACAGATAATTTTTCTAGTAGTTCTTGATTCATAATACCCAGCAACCTTTATCAAAAATATTGTTTAACTGTAACTTTTCATCGTCAGATATCAACCTTAAAACGCTTTTCATTATAACACAACGATTTAAATTAAAGCAAGAAAAAGGCGTGAATGTTATCACGCCAACTTTAACTTTTCGTAAAACCCCTATTTATACTGCGTTTTAACCCGTGGGTCAATGAAGGTATACAAAATATCGATGAATAAATTTAGCACACTAAACAGCAAACAAATCACTAAAACAGCGCCCATTAAAACAGGGTAATCGCGACTGCCAATTGCCCAAACTAACAGTGAACCAATGCCGTTCAAACGAAAAACAACCTCAGAATAAATCGAACCAGCGAGTAAGGCACCAAAGTTAAGCCCAACAATGGTGATAATCGGAATCAACGCATTCTTCAACGCATGCTTTATCATAATATCGTTCTCGGTTCTCCCGAATGCTCTTGCCGTTCTAATATGGTCTTTATAAATCACTTCTAACATACTAGATCTTGTCATACGCGCAACAATGGCAGACGTACTGACACCTAGGATAATACCAGCAAGTATCGTAAAAAAGTTGTTATTTCCGACGATGAGTAATTCCAGTGGTAAAACCCCCAACCTAATCAAATGCTGTACCAAAAGATGCAAGAGCATGGCTTGCCAAAAAGTAGGCATCGAAATGCCAATAATAGAAAACACCATCCCAGCATTATCAAAAATCGAATAGCGCTTGACGGCAGAAATAACACCAACTGGAATACCAATGATAACCGACACAACCGTTGCAATAACGGCAATCGTCAGCGTTGTTGGCATGGCAGACATCACAATCGGATAAACTGGCCAGCCCATCATTAAAGAATAGCCCAAATGTTGATGAAAAACAAAACCATACAACCAGTTGAAATAACGAACAAAAAACGGGTAATTAAGTCCCATCATTTCCCGAATGTACTCAATTTCCTCTTGCGTTGCCCGGTAACCAGCTGCTACGCGAGCGGCATCAGCTGGCATTAAGTTAAGAATCGAAAAGATAATAAAAGACACAATAATCATAACCGGAATCAGCAATAACATTCTTCTAAAAATGTACCTAAACATAACATCACCTTTTACTTTTTCCTGTAAAACTTTACTAAGATGCGATGTTAAACCCCGTGCATCCTCATCACTTCAACGACCTTTTCAAATCCCGCAATGTTCGCACCTAACACATAATCCGTCGGCTTCTCATACTTAACCGCTGCTTCGTGAGCCTGCTTGAAAATAGTTTCCATGATCGCTTTCAGCTTTGCATCCACCTCCGCAAACGTCCACTTCAATCGCGCACTGTTTTGCGCCATCTCAAGCTGCGAAGTCGCCACCCCACCAGCATTACTCGCTTTCCCAGGTGCAAACAACACCCCGTTCTCCTGCAAATAATGCGTCGCATCCATCGTTGTTGGCATGTTCGCACCTTCTGCAACCGCCAAACAGCCATTCGCCACTAGCAGTTTCGCATCGACTAAATGCAATTCGTTCTGCGTCGCACACGGCAAAGCCACATCAACCGCAACTTCCCAAATGCTGCCACCCGCAACATACAAACCAGTTTTTTTCTCGGCTACATACTCTGAGATCCGCGCTCGCTTCACTTCTTTAAGCTCTTTTATCAACCCTAAGTCAATGCCATCGGCATCGTAAACATAACCACCCGAATCACTCATCGCGACAACGGTTGCCCCTAGCTCATACGCTTTTTCTGCGGCATAGATCGCCACGTTACCCGAGCCTGAAATGCTGACTTTTTTCCCTTCAAACGAGAGTCCGTTTGCTTTGAGCATCGCATCCGTAAAATACAACAACCCATAACCGGTTGCTTCCGTGCGTGCCAGTGAGCCGCCATAAGGAATGCCTTTACCTGTGAATACGCCGGTAAATTCACTAGTCATACGCTTATATTGCCCATACATATAACCAATCTCACGCGCACCGACACCAATATCACCAGCCGGAACGTCGATATCAGCACCGATGTAGCGAGTTAATTCGGTCATAAAAGCTTGACAAAAGGCCATGACTTCACGGTCAGATTTGCCTTTAGGATCAAAATCAGAACCGCCTTTTCCACCACCGATTGGCAGCCCAGTCAAAGCATTTTTAAACGTTTGCTCAAACCCTAAAAATTTAATGATACTCAAATTAACGTTATCGCGGAACCTAATGCCACCTTTATACGGACCAAGCGCGTTGTTAAATTGCACGCGATAGCCGTTATTAACTTGAATGTTCCCGTCATCGTCCACCCAGTTTACACGAAAAGCAATTTGACGATCAGGAGCAACTAAGCGTTCCAAAATGGCATCACGACGATACGCCGCTTCATCTGCTTCAATGACAACACGCAAAGACTCAAACACTTCGGTGACGGCTTGCTGAAACTCAAGTTCCGCCGGGTATTTCGTTTTGACTAATTCTAACACTTCATTGATGTAACTCATGACTCACCACTCCCGAATTAATTTTATAGAAAAGTATACACGAGCGGGAACTTAGTGTCAACCTATTTGTTCATATCTTTTCAGTCAATCAGCTATGGCATCGTTAATTAAATTTTTGCAAATTAAAAGACACTCACAATAACGAAAGTGCCTTCTAACGGACTGATGGCAGGGCGGCGTATCCTGCATCTCAGGTACCTCAATAAGAGGGGTGTCGGGTGCCCTTTCCGACCTCATCAGTCTTTATGAATATCGATTTTATTATACGACAAATCCACTCAACTGTCAACCTCATTTCCCAGCACCGCCAACAACTCAGCGCCGTACTTCACCTGCTTCTGCTCGCCGATTCCTTTCACGTCTAACAACTCATCCAACGTTTTCGGCAACTTCGCACAAACGTCCCACAGCGTTTGATCGGAGAAAATAACAAACGGCGGTACGTTCTCTGCTTTTGCTCGTTCCCGGCGCCAAGCTCGTAACGCTTCAAATAACGGGCTGTCCGTTTTCACAATTTGTTTCGTTTCAACTTGTTGCTTTCTAAATACCTGCACCTTGCCTTGCAAAACGCCCCGACCTTTTGTAGCCACTTTAATCGTTGGAAACTCACCTTGCTCCACCATCAAATATTCCTCAGAAATCAAAAATTCAATAAACAGGTTCACGTCTTTCGTACTTTTGTTAGACAAAATCCCGTAAGTCGGCAGCTTATCAAAGCGGAAGCCTAGCACTTTTTTATTACTCGAACCCGTTAACACCTGCGCAATCATCACCTTCCCAAATCGCTGTCCCATCCGAATCACGCACGATAACACTTTTTGTGCATCAATCGTCACATCAATACGTTCACGTGTATCCGTGCAATTCCCACAACGCTCACATCCCACTGCCTCAAACTCACCAAAATAATGTAAAATCGACGTCTGTAAACAACCTTCCGTGTGACAATAGTCCACCATCGCCTGCAATTTCGCCAACTCATTACCAAAACGTTCCCCACTGGCCGACTGCTCAATTAAAAAACGCTGCACCTGCACATCCTGCGGCCGATAAATCAGCACACACTCGCTATCTAATCCGTCGCGCCCAGCACGTCCCGCTTCCTGGTAATAACTTTCCATGTTCTTCGGCATCTGATAATGAATCACGTACCGCACGTTCGACTTATCAATCCCCATCCCAAACGCAGACGTCGCCACGATCACGTTCACCTTGTCATACAGAAAAGCCTCTTGGTACTCGTCTCGCTCAGATTTCGAAAGCCCCGCATGATACTTCGCTACCGACACACCCACTTTCTTTAGCTGCTCGTACAACTGATCCACATTTTTCCGCGTCGCCGCATAAATAATCCCGACTTCGCTTTGATTTTTCACGATGTAATCTTTCAGAAATACATCGGCATTTTCGCCTTTTAGCACTTTGAAGGCGAGATTCTGCCGCGCAAAGGTGGTGATCACATCGTTTCCTACTACGATATTTAATTGCTCGCAAATATCCACCCTCACCTGTTTGGTCGCCGTTGCTGTTAAAGCTAAAACCACCGGAGGGCGTTCCAATTCGTTAATGACATTTTTGATGTAACGGTAGCTAGGACGAAAATCATGTCCCCATTGGGAAATACAATGCGCTTCATCGACCGCTATCAGGGGAATGGTTAGCTGTTTTAAGATCGCCACAAAAGCCGGATCCTCTAATCGCTCCGGTGCCACGTACAGTAACTTAAACCTGCCTGCTCGGGCCTGGTTCAAACGATTCATCGTCTCACTGTAACTCAAAGAACTGTTAATATAAGTAGCCGCAATCCCCATCTGTAAGAGCACGTCTACTTGATCTTTCATCAGTGAAATCAAAGGCGAGATCACCAACGTCGTCCCCGCCAAAGCAAGGGCTGGTATTTGATAACAAATCGACTTCCCACCACCCGTCGGCATGATGCATAACGTATTGTCGCCTGCTAACACGCGCTTTATCACTTGCTTTTGCCCGACACGAAAAGACGCATATCCAAAGTATTGTTGTAACAGTTGTTCTATTTGCATGTTCACCTTCACCTCAAGCTATCCCAATTCCCACTCCCGCTATTATAACACGATCTTTTCAGTGATTTTTAAAAAATCGACTAAAAAGGTTGATTTTCTCACATTGACGTGAAATGACACGAAATGACAGCTACTCATCCTTGCTTAAGTAACCGATTTTCGCAAATTAAAAAGCATCACACGCGGTTAGCATAGATGCCTTGCTTTCAATTAAACAAATTAATCAACCGGTAACCCGTGTAGTACAGAACTTCTCTTCTTAGAAACGGGAGCTGGGTTTCGAAGCTTTGATACCTGGTTGTGGGGGTTGGGGAAGAAAATGCTTCTAAACCATTATCGGTTGCCATTCTCATGGCGCGGTACATGTGAAGGGGATCGCTCACGATGATCACGGTCGAAATGTCGTGGTCTTCAATGAGGTGCATGGCGTAGGAGAAATTGTCTTCGGTGGTGCGTGAGGATTCTTCGATTAAGATGGACGCTGCCGGAATGCCAGCTGCGAGTGC
>WRAJ01000029.1 GCA_009780245.1 Turicibacter sp. | reverse complement strand
TTAACCCTCGCGGCATTTCTGGCACGAATACCTGCCCCACTTGAGTTGGTAACATTATTTGTAATCTGGGCATCATCTGACATATTAAAGGTTGCGTTATTTAAAGCAAATACACCGCCAACTGCATTGGTCGTTGTTAGATTTCGACCATTGGTATGAATGCGAGCATCGCCTGACATATTAAATGTCGTTTCGTCTCCCATCCATACACCACTTCCACCTCTATCTACTTCAACCGTGCCCCACGTATCGTTATTTCGAATCTCACCACTTGTCATGTTGAACGTAGATGTTCCTATTAGGGCCACGCCACCGCCACGACTCATGCCTGCTGTGTTCCCAGGGGTAGCGATCCCTTGGTTATGATGGATGTGTCCCCCTGATTGGGTCATCGTGGCATTATCAACATGGACACCTGCGCCTGAATGCGCCGTATTATTTCTAATATAACCACTACTTACATTCAATGTCCCAACTGTGATTCGCATACCGCCTCCACTGACTGCATGATTTTCTCTAATCGTTCCACCTGATACATTCAAAGTTCCATTGACAGCGTTAATCCCACCACCGTCAACAATCGGTACATCGTTAACCGATTGACGGGTGTGGCCATAAATGTAACCACCTGTCATATTGAATATTCCTGCTGTGTTCCAATGAAGACCACCACCGTTGTGAGCACGATTGTTACGGATGATCACATCATCTGAAATCACAACTCTTGGAACTCCGCCTGCAAGGGCATTACCGGCAACATGAAGCCCGCCTCCACCACCAGTACCAGTCATACCGGCCAAGTTACCCTCAATGATGGCCTGATCTGACATAGTGAGTCTTGAGGTATCAAGCATTCTCATTCCACCACCGTGAAGACCTGCTCGATTGCCTGCAATTCGGGCATTGTCTGTCATCGTCATCACAGCCGTATTTCTAAGTTCAACGCCACCAGCATTTTGAACAGCAGTATTATCGTAAACAAGAGCATTGTCTGACATATCAAGGGTAGAATTGTTCTCTAGCATGACACCCCCAGCTTGTAGGTTAGTGGTGCGATTTCTAGCCACGGTTGCATTTCCTGATAAATTAACCGTTGCATTATTTCTAGCACGGATGCCACCGCCACTTCCCTCACCCCAGTTGTCTACCAGTTGTGCATCTCCCGACATATTGAGGGTTGCACTATTTAATAAAAAGACACCGCCAACAACATTAGGACCAGGAGATGTCCGACCATTGGTATGAATGCGCGCATTCCCTGACATATTAAATGTCGTTTCGTCTCCCATCCAAACGCCATTTCCACCACTATTTTGTAGCTCTGCACCTTGCGTGTAGTTGTTATGAATCTCACCGTTTGTCATATCGAAAGTAGACGTTCCATTTAAGGCGACACCGCCACCACGGGTTGTAGCTGATACATGTCCGAGGGTTGCGATGGCTCGGTTGTGATGAATGTGTCCATCTGATTGGTTCATGTTGGCATTTGTTAAGAAAACACCAGCTCCTGAATGTGCTATATTCGCATAAATTTCACCACCATGTAGGTTAAACGTCCCACCCGTAATGAGTACACCACCACCGTTAACCGCTCGGTTATTTCGGATCATACTGCCATTTTGCATGACTAGCTGGCTCGTACCACCTATCACATCAACGCCACCACGAGCTGTTCCTTCAGCAGGAGAGCCACCATCTAAAACAATTTGACTCAGTGTTAAGGTCGCGCCATCTGTCACGTAAAAATGTCGGCCTGTTCCCGTTGTTCGGTTAATAACAAAAGGTGCACTAACATGTGTGTGGTTACTTAGGTTCGTTCCACTACTTGTAATAATCACGTGACGATCACCGGAAATGGTCATGGTACTCGGCATATTTGCCTGATTTCCTTGTACGTTAACGACAACGTTGCCCGTTCCAGCTAGTGCTGTGTTCCACTGATCTTGAGTGGCATCCATCGAGAGATTACGCACGTCAAATCCAGCTGGTGCATGTGATATCAACGTGTCAATCTCTTCGTATTCATCAACTAAAACACCATCTTCGAAATCAGCCGTTTCCTCCGATGATTGTATAGCATCGTTCTCTTCTAATTTAAGTACACCTTCATCAATCAGGGCGACATCGTTAATCGTCCCATCTACCACGACCTGATTTCTGTCGTCTGCCCAACCAGTCACCATCATACTAGCTATGGTCAAAAACGCAATAAGTGCAATTAATATCTTATGTAATTTCTGTTTCACCCTTATTCGCCTCGTTTATTTGTCATTCTCTAGCTTGATTAAATTAGTTTTTTCATTTCACACCACTATTATTCAATCAATTAAATTTTTTATCGCATTTCATCGCTATGGGATAAAAAATACTCAAGAAATTTCAACACATGTCCCCATACGAATAAAAGCATGTCGCAACTTTTTGTGTCCAAGATAGTGGGATTACTTCGATGCCTTACTATTTCGGATTTCCTTCTGCACCTTCTTCAAGGCTTTTTTCGACCCTCGTGCCATGTCACGCTCAAACTTCCGATCCTTAAAATCAGAAAACAGTTGCGCCATGTCATAACCTTCCGGGTACAACTCCTCTGCTGGCATCTCCAGTGTGAGGCGCTTAATATTCACCTCAACAAACGCCTTTTTCACATACACCGTCACATTATTAAAGCTATTCATGCCTTCGTAAACAATCCCAAACTCATCCTCATCCAGCAACTTCACGCGATCCCCCATCTTAAAGGCATAAAACTCCTCAGCCGTCTTTTCTACCACTTTCGCCTTCCGCACTTTACTAGGATGCACCTGTTCAAAGTTATACGCCTTATTCGCCATATAATGTTTTGCAACCTCTTGTACCTGCAAACTAATGTTCATCTTGTTCGCGATCCACAGCGCATTACTTTCTCCCGAGGTCCCAATCAGTAACTTATAAAGCGGCTCGAGCGACGCGTTGTTAAATTGCATCGCCGCGTTCATAAAATCAGGGTGCAACTCAGAATAACGTTTGATCTCACCGTAATGCGTAGTCGCCACGGTGATGCAGCCGGCTAAATACAGCGTTTCTAAAATGGCAATGGCCAAGGCTGCGCCTTCGTTCGGCTCAGTCCCGCTGCCGATCTCATCGAATAATAGCAACGTATTACGATGCGATTGATTCATAATTTCCGCGATGTTTTTCATATGAGACGAGAAAGTAGAGAGGGCATTTTCTAAGCTTTGATTGTCGCCAATATCAACAAATAGGTTGTCAAAGACCGCGATTTCGGTACCTGCCTTGCCGGTGATATGGAAGCCGGACATGGTCGCTAGGGTTAACAAACCAATGGTTTTTAAAACGATGGTTTTACCGCCTGCGTTCGGGCCGGTGATGACTAAGCTACGGTAATCTTGGCCGATTTCGAAATCGAGTGGGACGGCGGCGGTGCCCAAAAGCGGGTGCTTGCAGGTGACGAGTTTGATGTAGCCGTGGTCGTTGATTTCTGGGGCGATGCCGTCGGTGGCCATGCTGTATTTTCCTTTAGCGAACACCATGTCGTATTGGCTGATGAGTTCGATGTTGATGTTAATGTGGTGGAGGTTTTCGAAGACCATGCCGGATAAGCTGGCGAGGATTTGGTAAACTTCCATTTCTTCCTCGGTTTTTAAGACGGTCATTTCGCTGCTCAGTTTGGCGATGGTTTCAGGTTGCATAAAGACGGTTGAGCCTTTGGTTGAGGTTTCCACGATGGTACCAGCGACTTGGTTTTTCGACGCTGATTTAATCGGGATGGTGTAGAGCCCGTTTTTCTGGCTGATGAGGAATTCTTGGATATGCTTTTTATTGGTCGGGCTTTTTAGAAATTTGTTTAGGCGTTCGGTGATTTTTTCGTCAGCTGCTTCGATTTGCTTTCGGAGACGCTTTAGTGTGCTACTCGCTGATGAGTCAACGATGGCGCCTGTGATGGCGGCGTTGATTTCTTCTTCGATGTCGCGGAATTCCGTGATAGATCCGGCGTAACTGGCAAGTGTTGGCGCGTAAAATTCATTGTCTTCCATGAACCGTTTGATTTTGCTGCAACCGCGGAGGAAATCAGAAATGCTGGTGAGTTCAGTTGGTTCAAGGATCATTCCTTTTTCTAGTTGAGCGATGATGTGAGCGATGTTCGAAATTCCCGGGAATGGAACATGCCCGGTTGCCGCGAGGATCGCCTTTGCTTCCGTCGTTTCGTTCAACCGATTTTTCACCACGTTTAATTTCGAGCTTGGCTGGATTTTATCGATTAGCGCCTTCCCTAGCCCACTCACGCAATGCGCCTTAATGCGCTCTTTTAATGCGATGTATTGTAATTTTTCAAAAGTCATTGTATTCATGTTCATTCTCCTTACTTTTATGTGTAACGATTTGCCAATTGCGAAACACACCAGATTCACTAAATAACTAAGGTGTTTGGGGTAATTTACACCATTTTTGCGAAATAATTAGGAATCTGGGGTATTCGCTAGGGTGCAACTCTGCACCTTAATGACTCGTATACGAATAAAAAGGTGCAGTCTACAAGTGTTTTATTA
This sequence comes from Turicibacter sp., assembly GCA_009780245.1. Classification (GTDB taxonomy): domain Bacteria; phylum Bacillota_I; class Bacilli_A; order MOL361; family Turicibacteraceae; genus WRKJ01. The sequence goes on along the minus strand of WRAJ01000029.1, from coordinate 24,948 downwards.
AAGTAAAGATACCTAATCATACGTTAGATTTTATTTAACTGCATATAAAAAGCCACGGGGATACCGTGGCACAGTCGTTTCTCGTTCACAAAAATTTTGAGCAATGCAAAACTAAACACTACATCAGAATATCGGACATAAGAAAAGTGAGTAGGTATCTTATCAAATTGAAATAAGCCGTGCCTAAAAAGAGGGTTTCCCCTTGCCGGTTATTTCTTTCAATTTTCCTTAGATAAGACCTAAGACACTCACAAAACATACATCCTTTTTTTATAAAAGTTAACATCTAACACCCCTATTATAACAGCTTTCCGCAGAAAGTCAATTATTTTCTACCGACAGCCCGCCGATCCGCTCCAAATATGCAATTTCCTCCTCCACCCATTCCAGCAACAAATGGAAATTGCTATTTCGCTCCAGCGAATGCCGATCCGCTTTGATATAGTCCCACGTCTCATCGTAGTAGCCATCAACTTTAATCTCATCACTGTGAAAAAACTCTTTCAACGACTCAAACGACGCGTACGTTTCCGAAAACTCCCACGCTTCATCGCTTTTATCTTGACCAACACCTAGCACCGGCGTCCCGAATAAAACGTGCTCCAGATTCCGCGAAAAGTAAAAAATCTGAAACGGGCAACTCGCAATTTCATTCGTGTTCGACAGTACAATCAGGTGCTCTTTTTTGATGCGATTGCGACGATGAATCTGCTCTTTCTTCTTGGCATCACGAACTTTGATCATTTCCAGCTCGTACATCTTCCCGTCGTCGCTGTCAATCTCAGGCGCGATCGTAATCTCCTTTTCCTCAACGAACACACCATCGGCATCCGTTAACTGGGCGATAAAGGCAATGTCTTTCGACTGCAGTTTGTATCTTTTTTTGAAGGTTGCGACGAGGGAGCCGATGATGTTTTTCGAAGACTTCTTCTTATTGTCGTCATCGGTAAACGGGTCTCCGTCCATGATTTTGAATCTGACGTTTAAGCTCGCCTCCATCTCTTTCAACGCGGGTGCCAACGCATTCTCCTCGGTAATGCCCTCGACCAGCAATACAATGAATTTTTTCGTCGTCCTACTCATGATTTAGTTCCACCCTTCCTGCTCTTTCAAAAGCGCGGCGGATTTTAAACAAATCGGTCTCCGCGTAAACTTCTTCGCTTTGCCCACCGACTTGAATCGCGCGTAGGTACAAATCCCGAATGTTATTGCTCTGCTTCACCCCTTTAAACGTGATAAAGCGGTTGTTTTCATTCGTTGTTGTAAACATCAGATTTTCGCGATTCAGCACTTCTAACAACCGCAGATTATGCGACGTAAACAGAAACTGCCCTTTCCCATAACGATTTAACACGTCAATCAGCTCGCCCAGCAAAAATTCATAAATCCCCGCATCTAGCTCGTCAATCACGACAAACATGTTCTTATTATTAAACAGAGCCACCAGCACGCTCAGAATCGAAATAATCTTCTTCACCCCGTCCGACTCGTAAAAAAGCGGCATCACCTTACGACCTCGCTTCGCTAAAAATTCCGCCCGCACGCCTGAGGACCCATCTTGCAACGTCTGGCTACCTGAATCTTGCAACATCATCGTCAACCCTGGCACAAGCGCCGGCAAAATCAAATTAAGTTGCTCAAATAACTTGCTAGTCAAATGAAATTCCTCTTGTGTGATTTGCAACGGGGCATCCAAGTCTTGCGCATCACGCTTAGAAATGTCAATCCCAAAATGCCCGATCACGCCTGAGGTTTTGGACTTATTTGCCAAGTGCACACTGACTGGCAACATCAAGTTAGAATAAATATACCCGATCTCCTCACTGGAAATAATGACGACATTCGCATGGAATTTATTCTTGAGCAACGTCAAAATTTCTAGCTCACTTCTGCGGTTTTGCCGGCGCAATACCTCAGCAAATTCTGGGCTAAACAAAAAGGAATTCTTCTCCTTTTTCGCTCGTTTTCGCTGCACCAAGAGTTCAATGCGATCTTCTTCAGGCATCCCTTGTGAATGGCTAAACCCCAAGTCCTCTAAAAACGCATTTCCCGCATCAAACTCATACCGCATCACGTTTGCCCGTTGATACTTCTTCGCTAACTTATAGCTGATGATTTCCTTCATCAAATAAGTGTCTTCTTTCTCAACGACAATCTGATAAAAACCCGTACAAACCAACAAGCCGTCCACCACGATCGAAAAAGAAAGCTTCAACATCGCCGCGCGTTCATCATGAAAAATCAGTGATTCTGTCCCCTGCAACATCGACTTGCCGGTAATCAAACATTTAAGCAGCTTAAAAGCCTGTACAATCGCGGTTTTTCCCGAACCATTTTGACCGTACAAGCCCAACACTTTATGCTTCTCCGCTAACGGATCCTCAACGTTTGGAAACGCCATGCTTCCTTTTCTAATGTTTTTAAAATTCTCAACCTCAATGTGCGTGATGTTAATATTAGTTTGCATATTATGACCCCTTCGCAATCAAACCCTTACCTTCCATTATATTGACGCAAAAGGGGGTTTATGCGAGAGCTGCCCAGTTAATATGCCAACACCTTTAAATGCTTTTTTTTCCACAACCCTAACGCCCGAGTCGGACAGTGATGGATGCAACGATAACAGTTGGTACAACTAGACTTTGTGATCATCGGATAACCTGCTTCATCTGAATGAATGGCATCATAAGGACATCTGCTGATACACAAGCCGCACTTTGTACAAGCATCCCGGTGGACACGAATGTTCAATGTCACAAATCCCGAGCCAAATTTATTCGGTGCGTTCATGACCGAGCTAAAACGAAAAGGGGGGAGTTTAACCACTACTTCTTCTTTTAGCGACGCGACCAACGCTAAGAAAGCCGTACAGTCTTGGGCAATTTTCGCCTCAATCCCCTTTTCAAAGCGAAAGAATCGTTTCATCTGTGGCAAAATAAGCGCCCCATCACTGGCTGGTGCAACGTAGTCTGCTTCGTAAACGGTAATCAAATTTTTGCTCAACAACTGCTTCGCCAAAATGCGATTCGTATGACAAGCAGCCAGGCCTTTCGTATTGAAAACAAACGTCGGTATTTTTCGCGTTTGAACCGGAAGTTCGTCAATGACTTTCATTAATAATTTAGCTGGCTCTGCGTGATGAACAGGCGTGCCGACGATCAAAGCGTCATAGGAAGAAAGGTCTTGGCAAAAGGGTTCTTCAATCGAATAACAATCCACCTCATGGTTGGTGAAATATTTCGCCATTCGCTTCGCTACTTCTTTCGTTGCCCCAACCGCAGAAAAGTATAAAATCAAAATTTTCATGTCTTGCGCCCTCCTTCTCTTTTCCAACACTTCCATTATAAGCAACCGCAATGATTTAATCAACGTACAATATCTACTAAAACGTCGGATAACCGACACATTTTGAAAATACGTTTAGTTTGTAAGGGTTTCTTAGTTTGCCATCCACTTTGCTGATAAGTACGCCACGACAGGAACGCTCATTACCAGTCCCAAACTGCCGGCTAGGGAGCGAATGATCTCCACGGCGATGACGTCCATGTTGATTAATTGTCGAAACGAAATTCCGAAGGAAAAAATCACGATCATCATGTTGAGACCCGTACCGACGAAGGCTAGGATTAGTGTGTTGGACATCGTGCCCATGGCATCTCGCCCGATGTTCATCGATGAGGCGAACAACTCCTGGCGTGTAATTTTTTTGTTTGTCCCGTGCAATTCTTCTGCCGCTGAGGCAATCGTCATCGAAATGTCCATCACCGCGCCTAAGGAGGCAATGAGCACGCCGCTTATGAACAGACCGCTAATGCGAAGTTCGGTTGCCATGCCAACGGTTAGGAGCTGCCCCACTTCTTCCATGTTAAAGCCGTTAAGGTTAGCTAATTCACCCACGATAAAAGCAAGCAGAGCCGCAAAAGCAACCCCGCTCAAGCAACCGATAATGGCAATCGCCGTTTTTTTCGTCCAACCACTCAGCAAAATAAGACTAACCACTGTCGTCACCGTTAAAATTAACAGCGTAATCGGGATGGCGGCATACCCTTTAAGAAGCAAAGGAATCAGTAAAAACAAAATGCTAATTAAGGTAAAGACCAAGCCGATGATCGACATCACCCCTTTTTTGCCCCCGATGATGCCTAGTACAAGGAGGAAGAAGATCACAGATCCTATCAGGATGCCAGAGCGTTCTTGGTTATGTAAGAGTACATCGAATCTGGCGTCGTCAACTTGCCCCACCATCACAGAGATTCGACTGCCTTCGCTCACGTCCACCTGAAAGCTCGGGCTAAAGTGATTTCTAATTTCGCCGATACTTCCTGCGTGCTCGCCGGTCAAAATTTCCACTAAAATGAGCCGCTGGCCGATACGCGTTTCTGGGAAATCTTCATTCACTTCCGTGTCATCTTCAAGCACTTCGAGCACACGCGCGGTTTCAACAGGCATCCCAGCGTTATGATCTTCACCTGGAACATCGGTGTTTGCGTAAGCGAGTGCCAAGATGAAAAACGCAGCTCCCATGACACTTGTGATGACTTTGATCAACGTTTGTTTTTTCAATGTGAACCCTCCAGGAAATGAGTTTTGTGTTAAGGGTACCTCTATTAACTCCTCATTGTCAGGTTTCTGACGAAAGATGACTTGAGGACATTAGTAGAGGTACCCTTAAAACATTTATTGTAAAGAATTGTCGGTGAGAATGCAAGGTTTTTGTGCGGCTATGCAAAGATGAAAATGAGTTTTGTAAAATCTGCATTAAGATTTCAAATCCACCGGGAATCGCATTGCATTCTGCACTTTTTTGTTGTAAAATGATAACTGTCTTATAAAATTTTTTTATTCCTAGGAGGAATGATTAATGAAAAAATTTACGCTAGTTATTGCTTCACTGGCATTATTTGTCGGTGGTTTACCCCTTCATGCTGTGACATTAGCGTCTGATTTAGATGCTGAAGTGCCGACAGTCGCCGCTTACTCAGATGATGCCTCTGACACGGACGCGGCTATCGCTGATGTCTCGGTGTTAGATGAAAATCAAACCGTCCTTTCTGTTTTGCATGTGAACGACGTTCACGGTCGCTTTAACGTCGGCATTCATTACGCAAGACTCGCGACCATTGCCAACGCGTATCGCGCGCAAAACCCAAACACACTCGTCCTAGACGCTGGTGATGCGATCCACGGCACCAATTTTGCGAACCTTTTCCGTGGTGAAAGCATGATCAACTTGATGAATTTAATTGGCTTTGATGCGATGGTAGCCGGAAATCACGAGTTTAACTTTGGCCAAAATCGTTTGCTAGAATTAGAAGCGTTTGCTGATTTCCCTATTTTAGGTGCGAATATTTTTAACGCCGATGGTTCTAATTACTTAAGCCCTTATACCGTGATTCAGTTGGAAGATGTCACCGTCGGTATTTTCGGTCTGGCAACTCCTACAACACCAACGGTAACAAACCCAAATAACGTCATCGGATTAACGTTTACCGATCCGGTTTACGTGGCACAAGAAATGGTGGATCACCTAAGGCCGCAAGTTGACGTTGTGATTGCGTTAACGCATTTAGGTTTAGCTGGCGTACGTGGCTCACAAGACGTTGCCAATGCGGTTGAAGGCATTGATTTAATCGTTGAAGGACACTGCCATTCGGTTAGACCAAACGGTGTTTTAGTCAACGGAACAAAAATCGTGACCGTCGGGGCGCACGCCGCTAACCTTGGAACCGTTGAAATCATTTTAGAAGACGGTGAAGTGGTCAGTGTGGTAGCTGGGATGTACACGACGGAAGACGTGGCAGACGTTGAATTCCATCAACCAGCTTTAACGTTAATGGACTATTACATGGGTGAATTAGACGTTGTACTAGCCGAGCACGTTGGTTATTCGGCGCACTTCTTGAATAATAACTACGTACGCCGCGCCGAAACAGCACTCGGAAACTTGACGGGTGATCTGTTCTTGGACGTTACAGGTGCTGATGTGGCGATGATGAACTCAGGCGGCATTCGTGATCATCTGCATCCGGGCGAAATCACAATTGGCGACATTTTCAACATCTTCCCGTTTGGCAACGTGATTGAAGTCCATGAAGTATCGGGGCAGGTGTTGCTAGATGCGTTAGAAAACAGCGTGAGTATGTTTGAGATCAACAACCCAATCCAGTCTCACGGCAGATTCCCACAGATCGCTGGTATGAGCTTCACGTTTGATATTTCCCAGCCGGCTGGAAGCCGTATTTCTAACCTTCTCATTGACGGAGAACCGGTTGACTTAGCTGCGACTTACACCATGGCTACAAGTGGGTTTGTCGGCGCTGGCGGCGATGGCTTCACGATGGTGCCAGCTTATGGAACGTTTATCGGGGAGTTCGGTGCGATTGACGAAGCGTTAACGGCCTTTATTCGAAGAGAAGGCAACATTAACGCACAAATCGAAGGGCGTATGCTCATGCGTGATGCAGATGGGTACGTGAGAAATCCGGATGTCAATGAGACGCGCTTAACGACAAATAACTTTGTGATCCACATCGATGATCTGGCTGACATGGATGTTCTGTCTTTATCTAACGCGGTCTTTACAATAAACGGTGAAGAAGTCGCAGCGGATATTTCGTATACCCTTGAAATTGATGGCATTGGCGTATACAACGTTCCGTTAAGCATTACGCATGACGGTGCGTTAATTGGTGACGATGGTTATGAGGTCACGATCCTCGGACATGAAATCACCATCTTTATCGTGGATGATACGGTGGCTTGGTCTGATGTGTATGTGATCTTTAGCAATAATAATGAAGTAAGCTTGCCTTTTGCTGAAAGAGCTGAAGTGACGGCAGAGGCATTGATCGTAGCAGCAGACGTCGAAGCTTACCGTGTGATCGATGCGGCGATTGTCACAGATGACTTGGCTGTCAATGCCGATGATCTACTAAGCCTTCAAGAAGCAACGGAGGTTGGTACGTTTGATGTGCGTATCGGGTTGAACCCAGAAGCAGTTATTTCCGTGACATTGGTTGATGAGGTAGTTGGTACTGAGCCAACGCCTGCCCCAACCACCCCACCGGGTACGCCTGGAAATTTACCTGATACAGGTGCAGTTGTAGGTCTATCACTGCTTGTGGTTGGACTTGGGACATGTGCGGTTGGTGTCGCTGTGGCATCTGCGAAAAAACGACAGAAATAAACGATTCTCTAATTAAAAAACTCGTGAGGTTTCAGAAAAATTCTGAGCTCACGAGTTTTCTTATGGTGATGTTTTTATTAGCTTCAACCCTTTACAAAAAACAGCAAAGCCTAGTCCGCCAACGATGCCATAAACGGCGATCATGAGATAGACTTGTTGCAAGGTCAGAAGTCCGGCTAGCAGTCCGAAGACCAAGCTGAGTGTGATCATCCCGATATTCTGCCCAATGCCAACAATGGACATCACGGTCGCACGCCCTTCTTCTTTGATTTCGTTTTGAAGTGCTGTGGTTAACAAGATTTGCGTAACCGCCATTAACATAAAAGCTAGCCCGAACAAGATCAGGGCGAATTGATGCCACACCAATACGAAGATTAGCAGAATGGCACTGCCGAAGAGGTTGAACATAAAAATTTGTTTGATGGTTGAAATCTTTTTTTCTAGGATCGGCGCGAGTAAGTCACCGAGGGCGACAAAGACGAAGCGGATGGTGAGGATGGCGCTCACCCAGATAGTGCTGAGTTCCCAGTCGTTGACGATGAGGACATCGAATTCATCGAGGTAGCCGCCGATGCTGGCGAATAGGACGAGGAATAAGATTGAGACGAGGGCGATTTTGCTACCTCGGATGAAGGTACTCGCTTTGATAAATGTTTCGAAAAAACCAACTTCTTCCTCTTCTTCAACCATCTTTTCTGAGTAAAAGTTTTTTTCTCTGAGTTGTAAGGCTAAGAAGACGTTCAGAAAACAGATGGCGGCTGAGATAAGGGCGATGATTTCAATTTGGATGAAGATGGCAATAACGCCCGCAGATAAGATACCAACGATAGTTCCGATGTTCGCATAGAAGTGCGCTTTTCCGTATACTGCGGTAAAGTCCGCTTCGCGTCCGTCGTATTTCAGGTTGTCGTAAATCAAGCCTTCTTCCGTACCAGAAGTTAAGGCACCTGCCATCGCCCAGAAGAGGAAGCCGAGGGTGAATAGGGCGAATGAGTGTGAGAAAAACCAAATGATGAAGCCTATCCCTTGCAAGAGGGCTCCGAGTGCAAGCAGGTTTCTCCGGTTGCCACGATCGGCGATGACGCCAGCTGGGATTTCGAACACGATGGCAAAGGCGCTCCAAAGTGCGATCAGAATGGCAACGTTGGTTACCGACTGTCCTCTTTGTAGAAATAGTAATGAGTAAAACGCGTAAATCGGTAAACATTGACCGATGAATTTGTATGCGTATAAGGTTTTAGTGTTGAATTTTTTTTGCATGTTTGTATCCTCCAGATTAGTATTCGTTTAATGGTTCGCACAAATACGGAGGTCCACGAATGCTTGGTTGTGTTGTGGCTTAGTTAGGGGGTCTGATGAGCATGAAAGTTGGCTCCTTTGTTTTTATTTTGCTTATTGTAACATTCCTGAGGTGGAAAATCAATGTTAACGCTAAACTTGACACGGGGCGTCATATTTAATGTGGTAAACTAAAGACTAGCGATAGCCGAAGCGACGTCGCGAGCTTTGAAATTTCCCTACATAGCCTCTATATAAGCTAGTATAGGGAAATTTTTCCCTATGACCCACTCTGAGCAGGCTAGTATAGGGAAACAATTCCCTATAACCCCTCTGTACAGACCAATCTAGGGAAAAGCGCGCCACTCGACACCGCCTGTGGACCTGTGATATAATCAATTAAACGAATAAACGAGGGAATGCTATGCCAACTGTAACCGAAATTCGCTGTAAGCAGGCGTTAAATAAAATTAATAAGCAAGGCCTATCGCAAGAATGGGACTTGAACCTTTATCGCGGCTGCCAGCACGGCTGCGTGTATTGCTTTGCCATGTATTCGCACGACTACATAAGCCCAAATAGTAATTATTACGACGACCTTTACGTCAAAATCAACATTGTGGAGCGGTTGGAGAAACAGCTAAGTAGCCCGAACTGGAAACCGGAAACGATCGCGATTGCTGGGGTGACGGATTGCTACCAGCCCATTGAAGCGAAGTACCAGTTAATGCCTGAAATCTTAAAACTGATGATCAAGTATAAAAATCCAGTGGTCATCTCGACAAAATCCGATTTAATCTTAAGAGATTATGACCTCATCGACGAGCTTTCCCGCATCACCGATGTGACCATAAATTCAAGTATTGTCTGTATGGATAATGAGATTCGCCGGAAAATCGAACCCGTCGGGCGAAACGCCAAGCAGAAGTTCAACATGTTGAAAGAATTCTCAAAAACCAACGCGAGAACCGGTCTGCTCCAGATGCCGATTATTCCTTATATCACCGACAGCCGTGAAAACATTGAAGACCTTTACGCCCATGCAGCCGATGCGGGGGTGGATTACGTGGTGCCTGGTATGCTGTACCTACGCGGGAAGACGCGAGGTGTTTTTTTCGATTTTATTAAACGGGAATTTCCTGACCTATTTATCCCACTGACGAAGCTTTACCAGAAAGGTGGCCGCGATGAATATAAGCGTGGCTTATACCGAATGATTGGTGAATTACGTAGGCAATACCGCCTTCAAAGCTGGTACGCCAAGTCACCAAGCCAACCAACAGTCAGTCAGCCAACAGTCAGTCAACCGATAGTAAGCGAAACCGAAAACCTTAAAAAAATCGCTGAAGGGTTTCAGCAGTTGTCCTTGTTTGAATCGACTGAACCTGCAGCTTATCAATCCGCCCCGATTCCGAGCCGTGAGCAACTAACACCCCGACCAGCCCGCGAAACACCGAAGCCTGTGGCTGAATCTGACTTGGCATCGTTTGTGGAGATTGAGATGGGAAGCAAGGCACCATCTAGTTATCAGACAGCGCAGATTCCCGAACAGATGGTGCCGACGGCTAGCCCGATTGAGGCGGTTGCAGATGAGAAAAGAACGTTGTTTTATCAGATGAGGCAAATTGCCAGAGACACCCGTGCCTACGCCGATCATTCGAAAATTTTTTACGATCAGGCGACATTCATGGCGGATTTTGAAGACGACTACGAAAAATCTGTCCCCTTTTCCGCCTACTACCCGTACTATCAAAAGATGGGCTACGAGCAACTGCGGACCTATTTCACTTGGCGCGCGGAAGTTCGAAACGGCAACATCACCGCGACCGCGACCTCGTACGCGTTCCTTTACGTGTATGAATTGTTAAATCAAATCGGCGCCAGTAGTCCGGAAGATGGACTAAACCGTTTGACAACCTTCTGGCAAAGTTTTCGCGCTTACGACGACGTACTGGACCAATACGTCATTCAGTGGCTCAAAGATTATCACGTTTTTTACCCGCTCCCCTATACCTTCCGGGAATTCGCGCTTCAACACAATCTGATGATGCATTACCCAAGCGTGTTTGGCTACGATTCCGACAAAGCGCATAGCTTCGAGTTATTCGCCGGTATTTCTAAGTATGATATTAAGAAATCTGTGTTTTATAGCGACGAGACGCAGGTGATGATCAACGATTGTTTTCATTTTATCTTGGAACGGATGCGCGGGTTATTCCGTGAGCAAGGGCATTGTTTTGAGGATTTAATCTTTTACCCGTTGAATAAAGTAGTGGCTTGGACACCGTTTAATCGGGCACTCTTCTACCCTGCTTTTTTGCAAACGAATCGTGAGGTAATGCTCTCGGAAAAAGAAGCTTATCAATGCCATGAGAATCGCTGGCGTTATCAAAGTGTGATGCTCACCGATGGTGGGCGCAGGCTGGTTGACTATCTGATGAAACAAATGGAAGCTGTGCTGAGGCAGACGGTGAAATTTAAATATAAGCTCACGGCTAATCTGAACATGTGTGATGATAAATCCCTCGCCGCCTTTGCGCGGATGGGCATCGCGTTGCCGGAGTTGATCCAGACGTGTGTCAAGGCATTCTATACTGAGTTTACGCGCAAAATAATTACCGTTGACACTGGTAATTTGCAACAGATTAGAACGGAAGCTTTGCAAACGCAGGAGAAGTTGATTGTGCCGGAAGATAGTGAACCGGCTAACCTAGTGAAAGAATCGCCTGCCCCAGTCATCGCCCCTACTCTACCCGTTTCAGCTGAAACAAACGTGACACTTGATCCTTGGCAAGATTTGAAAAGCTCGTTTACACCGGTTGAAGCTGAAGCACTTGCAGTGATTTTTGAGGGGCGTTCAGTCAAAGAATTTGCGCTACAAAAGGCGATGATGCTTGAGGTGTTGGTGGATGGGATTAACGATAAGGCGATGGACGCGGTCGGCGATGCGATTGTGGAAATTGAGGATGATGTGGTTGTGTACGAAGACTACGAGGATGACGTGAGAAAGTTGGTGAAGGGATAATGTCTGAATTACTGGAAAACTTAGACAAACTCCACACCACCGAACTCGGTGTGGTCAGAATCAAACGAAATCTCGGCTTAGACGAACGGACTGATGCCGTCGTGCATTGCAAAGAAGTCATTAGCGATGCTAGTACAGCAATTGTTAGAAAAGGAAAAAATTTTTATGCGACCGGTGGTGATGCGGTCATTACGGTAAACGCAAGTAAATGGTCCATCATCACTGCGCATAAAATTAAAAGGAACTGAGATGTTTAGAGCTCTCTGTTTTTTTTTGCTAAATTTTTTGGAACGGAAGTGATCCATTGTCATCGAAAGGTTCCGTTTGTTCGCTATTTCGAATGAATCCACATTTTTTACAATTCCCCAAAAGAGCCTCAATCTTTCGTGCTTACATTTCATTTTCATTGATGAATAGGGTTGATTTTCATCCATAAGTGTGTTACAGTCGGAAATGTGCCTATTTCTCGAACGTGGTTCGTATATGCGAATAAGGCTGATTTTATTACCCCTAAGGAGATGAAAAAAATGAATCAAAAAAGAATGTACAAGCGCATTCTAAGTACGATTTTAGCACTGGCTATGATCGTGCAAGTGCTTTTTCCCATGAACGTTCAAGCGACGAATGGCGAACCGGTTGCTGAATTTTCAGAATCACAGTTGGTATTAATTGCAAATGCTACAACTGCGCTCACCGGAACGCCAGATACAACCATCAGTCATCCAAACTTACATACCTTTGAGCCGGGCACGACTTCGATTGAATTGACGTATACCATCGACAGTGTGACGTCCACGCAAGCGGATCGTGTCATCAATGCGTTTCTAACGTTAAGCAACGGAAACCTAGTCGCATCGTCTACTAGACATCCGGCTAATACGGTTGGTTCTGACAGAGTTAATTTAGCGTCAAATGCGCTAAGTGCCGATGTTATTCGCGGGGGAATGCCAAACGAGTCCGCCACAAACACCGCCGCAGGAACCGGTTGGAACATGACCAATGCCACCGCTGAAGCTGCTGGTCACTCGGCGTTTAGACTGAGTGCGACCATCTACGAAGAAACATTGACCACGCGACTTTACGACGTTGCCGGTGCGTTTATTCGTGAAAATGTAACGCCTGTTCCAATTGGCACTACGTTTGAAAATTTTGGTTTGAATATGAGAAACACTTCTAGCTCGGTGGTGTCGTGGCAATTATATGCCGCACCAACCAACGCCATGGACCCATCTGAATATCCAACGAACCTAGTAGCGTTTGGTGGTTATGACAGCGAAGTAAGGCTAACTTGGTCGCCAGTTGCGGCTGCAGCGCACCACGAGTTTCGATTCCGCGCTGAAGAAACGGAAGAATGGTCTAGTTGGGCAACGACTAGCACTAGCACAAGCCATACCGTTACTGCACTTACGAATGAGACCACTTATGAGTTCCAAGTCCGTGGACATGACGGCACTTACGCATCCGCACCATCAGCGATTGTGACCGCAACGCCAAGTGCGTTACCAGTGCTTGAAATTGCTGGCATCGCATCAGGGGCGACGCATGATTTCGGCACCGTTTCACACACCTATACAGTGGCAGATATCGTGCCACTTGAAGTCGTCGTGCACAACGCAGGAACCGCGCCTGCTGAGGGTATCAGCGTGACGTTATCAAACGGTCATAGCAGCTTTGTTTTAGCAGGTGAAACAAGCCAAGCAAGCTTAGCACCAAACGCTGCTATGACGTTCCAAATCGCACCAGCTTTATTTTTGGCAGCTGGCTTACACGCAAGTGTTGTGACTATTTCAGCGAACGGTTTACCTGATATAACCTTCACTGTTAACTTCAATGTCTTATCCCAAGAAATGAACGCGGACTGGGGTGACATTGCCTACCATTTCAACTTCGCAAACTTACCGACTGACGGCACACAGACTGGTGCTGGCGCGATCGGAAGTGTGCCGACAAGACCGATCAGTGAAAGACATGAATCCATCCGAACGGTTGCACCACATGCCAGCCAACAAGATTTCGAATTGTTAATCGGTATCGGGACAAATGCTAACAATGGCTTCCGCTCAAACGGGACGCCTCCCCACAATTTTATCGATCCAAACGGTGCCGGACGCCTCCTTGGTGCTTCTCACCCCTTAACGGGTCCGATTCGCGTTGAATTAGATGTCTTAACGCCTGGGGCTGCACCGAGAAGTCAATTGACGCTCTACTTTGGTGAGCAATTTGTCACGTTTCCAGTCACGGGTAGCGCAACAGAGCCAACCACCGTGGTTGTGGAATTTGCCTCGGGAGAAGGACTATTACGCACAAGTGCCTTCCCTTGGGGGCCAAACAACGCAGATGACCCAGTGGGTCGCGTAGGCTTACAAGCCGTTCGAATTTTTGAAGGTGAATTCACTGGCGCATGGCTTGAAGCCAACGAAGATGAGATAACTTTCCAAAATTTACCGTACGGCTACACACAATCCCACTTAGAAACGCACTATTTAGAAATCACAAACGTGGGATCAGCTAGCTCCCCACTCACAGCAGAAGTCGGACATGGTTTTGAAATCACGCAAGCACCAGCAGCAACTTTACCAGCAGGTGAAAGTGCGATCATTGGCATCAGGCCAATTCAAGGCTTAGATTCCGGTACGCATCAAACTAATTTAATCGTTTCAGCAACAACTGACGGCAACCGGTTAACGATTCCGGTTGAAGTGACCGTTGACGAACCGCTCGCTTTACCAGATGACGTCGTCTTATTCTACAGCGGCTACCCAACTTCAACCGCTGATCAATTCCCAAATAACGCAAATGAAGCGATCAACTGGGAACATGATTTTAGAAGAATTGCGTTTACAGAAGGCTCTCCTACCATCTTATTTAATGGTGAAAGAAGAGACGCCGATGTTAGCTTAGCCATGCCATTTATGTTAAACGATGTGTTATGGGTGCCGCTGGCTTCGGCACAAGCTGCCCTACCGAATAACGTCTGGTCAATCACTGATGGTTACGTCACAGTCACATCAAACACAGCGACTTACAACGGTGTGGCACTGGTTGCGACCCTTGCCGAACACGGTGGAAATGCGACCTTTGTTGCCTTACAAGAAATTTCAGAAGCTTTAAACACCGGTAATATTGGGTGGGATGAGCGCAGCGGCACGCTAGTCGTTGTCACCGGCGCTACGGTTGAACAAGGCAACGTCTTATACAACAACATCAACAACCGTCCAGAAGCTTGGTACGGGAGCCCCAACTCCATTGCCATTGCGACCAACTTTGTTTACATGCAACGGGCAAATGGCGGGTGGCCACGCGGCATTGGACAAATCAATGCCTTGCCGCATCAGCCAGACGTTGGTGGCATGGCACCTGATGTGGTGCACATGATTTCATTAGGCTTTAATAATGAAGACTCGTATTTTGGTCGTGGTATTACAACGAACGAAACGAGATTCTTACTGCGCATGTACGAAGCGACCGGTATCGATCGCTTCTTGGAAGCAGGTCTGCGTGGTTTCGATACGATCATCAGCACGCAAGACCCGATCGGTGGTTGGCCATACCAGATTAGTGGCGGCAGCTATCACCGTGCCTTATCCATCAGCGATAACGCCATTAGCAACCTACTTTGGTTAATGATGGACATTGAAACCGATCACCTTTTTGCAGAGACGTTAGGTGAAGCACGTGTGGCACAAGCGGTTCATTCATTGGAACTTGGCATGGATTGGATTCTGAGTACACAAGTGCGATCAGCTGGTTTTGCAGACGGTGTTGAGCGATTAACCGCATGGCCAATGGCCGTTTACCAGTCCGGTGTTGAATATTTTACCCTTCAACCAGGTGCCACGCCAGGTATCACAGGTCAACCGGCATCGCAAAGAGAGTTCGAACCAATGTCGATTAACGGTAATGAATCCGTGGACATCATTCGCTTCCTAATGAGTATCCCAAACCCTAGCGAAGACGTGATAGCAGCCGTTCATGCGGCGGTGTATTTCTTTGACTACATCCGAATTGATGGCTACCGACTAAATCACGCCACGGGTCTTGATCCGCTTTTAGGTAGAAATTTAGTACCCGAAGAAGGGGCACGACCACTTTGGCCTCGTTTTATTGACCTGGAAAACTTCGAACCACTCTTTTACGACCGAACGGGTCCTTTTGCCGCAACGGTCAGCCCCCATCAAAACGTTAGCATCACAGATTTTGAGGCACAGCACGGACAGTGGCAAGGCTATCGTTCTGGCTTTATTAGTGCCAATGCAACCTCAAGCGGAACGGATGCGAGTGCGGTCAGAGCAGGAACGTTGCGTAACCTTTATCGTGACGAGTCGGGCGCCCTATCAACCAATCGCAACGGCACCTTTGATTTAGCCGCAAGCTTCCACAATTTAAGCTTCGAGCGTCGTGCTGGGTTTAACTACATCAATCATTTCGCCGAAACATTGCCACAAGAATATAACGAATGGTTAGTGCGCGAAGGCATCGGAACTGAATTACCAACGCTTGTCGAAAGCGTTGAGATCAATCAGGCTGACCTAACCTTATCCGTAGGCGAAACCTATGCCTTGACAGCGACAATCCTTCCGGCTGACGCCACAAATCAAAACGTTGTTTGGACAACCAGCGATGCAAAAATTGTCACAGTGGATGAAACAGGAACAATCATCGCCGTTGCTCCGGGAGTCGCAACCATTAGCGTCATCACCGAGTGTGGCGGCCATTCCGATGCAATGGTCATCACCGTCACAGAGGTTAATATCTCTGATCCAATCACGGATGTTGTGGTTGATGTCACCGTCAATCGTAACCGCGTAACGATCAGTGTGACACCAAACGTTGATCATCGCCTAGCGGTGGTGAATCGCGAGATCGTCATGCGTTTCCCAAATTCGGACGGTGAGGTTAACATCGAAGATGTTCGTGTGCCACCTGGTTGGACGGCAGTGGTTGCGGATGGTGATGAGATTGTGGTGACAATCACAGCACCAGCTAGGTATAAGGTGGTGCAGGTAGCTGGTCATTTGGTGGTGAAACGAAGACTCGTTTTGCCAAGCCTTCCGAGCATCCCAAGTCTTCCAAGCTTCCCATCTCTTCCGTCATTACCGAGCCTCCCAAGACCACCCTTCTTTCCACGACTCTTAAGGTAAGCCGTACAAAAATTTAAAGCAACGATGAAAGTGCCCATTGCGTCATGCGATGGCCACTTTCTTTTTTTAAATTCTGACTCTTATCGCCTTGCTTTTCATTTGCAAACAAAGTGACATTAATGGTATAATTGGCAGTACTGTATGTTAAAATAAACAGATAAGAAGTGAGGAAGTTTTGATGGAAAATAAAGTGCCTAAACGAATTGCTAATACGATCATAAATGCCTTGAAAGGTGGCGTTGTGCCGCGGGTTGGGCTTGAGTACATCACGGTTGGACGGACGCAGGAGATTAATGCTTTTTTGCACGACATTGCTATCATCGCAGACGGTGGTGCCACGTTTCGTTTTATTGTGGGGAAGTACGGCAGCGGGAAGAGTTTTCTGCTGCAAACGATCCGCAATTATGCCGCGGCGAAGGGGTTTGTGGTGGTCGATGCGGACCTTTCGCCGGAGCGGCGCTTTGCGGGGACGAAGGGGCAAGGCTTGGCGACTTATCGGGAGCTTGTGCGTAATATGTCGGTCAAGTCAAAGCCAGACGGTGGTGCCCTCCCTTTAATTTTGGAGAAGTGGATTTCGGGGATTCAATCGGAAGTTGCGGAGGGTGGTGGTGCACCTGGGACTAGCGCGTTTAATGAAGAGGTTGAAAAGCGGATCTTTAAGGTTACAAATGAGCTTGAAGGTATGATCAATGGGTTTGAATTTGCGAAGGCGCTCGTGGCGTATTGGCGAGCTTACCAGGTGGATGACGCTGCAGTGAAGTCGAATGTGCTGAAGTGGTTTCGCGGTGAGTATGCGTCGAAGAAAGAAGCGAAGGACGAGTTGGACATTAACTTTATTGTGACGGATGAGACGTGGTATGACTTTTTAAAGATTTTTGCGACGTTTATGGTGAACGCCGGGTATCAGGGGATTTTGGTGATGGTGGACGAGCTGGTGAACGTGTTTAAGATTTCGCATAAGGTGTCGCGGGAGAACAATTATGAGAAGTTGTTGACAATGTATAACGATGCGTTGCAGGGAAAGGCGAAGCACATTGGTTTTTTGATGGGCTGTACGCCGCAGTGCGTGGAAGATCGGTACCGCGGGATTTTTAGTTATGAGGCTTTGCGGTCGCGTTTGGCTGAAGGGCATTTTGCGACGGAGGATATGAAGGATTTGTCAGCGCCGATTGTGCGTTTGCAGATGCTAAATCAGGAGGAAGTTTATATTCTGGTTGAGAAGCTGCGGGATATTCATGCTTCGTTGTACGGATATGTATCGACGTTGACCCACGATGATTTGGTGTACTTTTTGAATGTTGAATATAACCGCGTTGGTGCTGAGAGCCACATTACGCCGCGGGAGATTATTCGGGATTTTATTGAGTTGGTGGGAATTATCCATCAGAATCCTGAACGCAGTGTTGCGGAGATTTTAGGGAGTAATAGTTTTCAGATGGCTAAGGGTGGTTTGATAGATGAAGAAGATGTGAGCGATGATTTTGTTGGGTTTGAATTATAAGATTGGAGATGATGGAAATGAAAGAAGTATTGTTATTTTTAACCGACCAATGGGCAGATTGGGAAGCTAGCCATGCGATTGCTGGGATAAATGCTGCACCGCAGTATGTTGTCAAAACCATTGCGATTGACAAACAACCTAAAGTTTCAATCGGCGGTTTGCGCGCTGAAATCGATTATGAGATTGATGAGTATGAAAATTTCGATAATCTAGCAATGGTTATTCTGACTGGCAGTTTTTCATGGGGTGAAAGTCGTCATGATAAAGTTGCAGAATTTGTGAAAAAGGTTATTGACCTTCGCACCCCTATCGCTGCGATTTGCGGTGCTACGATCTTTTTAGGAAAGCATGGGTTTCTTAACGATATCAAACACACAGGCGATATTTGGGAGTATTTCCAAGAGAACCTTGAAAATGAAAAAGGGTACACGGGAGCTAAACATTTTGTCTCAGCTCAACTCGTAAATGACAACGGAATCATTACAGCAAATGAAACAGCAAGCATCGACTTCGCCCGTGAGATTTTCCGAACGCTAAGCGTCTATCCAAGTGAAGAAATTGATGTGTGGTACGATTATTTTACACTCTAACGATTCATTGAAAATATTCGGGAAATAAAGTCACAACGAAAATTCTAAAATAAGATAATATATTATCTATAACTTGACAAATAAGCTATTTTGAGATAAAATATTATCTATGAATGATTTTAACTTTTTACAGCAGACACCTATAGAGGTTAATCAACAAATTGCAACTAGATTACGTGAAATTCGCAAGAAGCAAGCCATTTCACAACAAGTTTTAAGCGAACGGTCAGGCGTTAGCTATGGTTCGATTAAACGCTTTGAGCAGACGGGCGATATTTCATTAATTTCTTTAACCAAGATTGCAATCGCATTAGATGTGAGTGATGAACTCGAAAATTTATTTAAAGACATGCCAATTTTATCAATAGAGGAGATTATCAATGGACAACATTAGGCACTTAGATGTTTTTTATAAAACTCGAAAAGTCGGCACACTCGCAACACATCAGAAGTATTTCGCAGCTTTTGAATACGACAAAGAATGGCTAATTGACGGTTTTTCGATTAGTCCCTTTTCCTTACCGTTAGAAAAGCGTGTTTTTATCCCAAAAATTGACCCGTTGGAAGGATTATACGGTGTTTTTTCTGATAGCTTACCCGATGGTTGGGGACGGTTATTGGTTGACCGCTTGATGCTTGCCAACAATTTGTCGCCAAGTACATTTGGGAATCTTGATCGACTGGCAATCGTCGGTACATCTGGCATGGGAGCTTTGAGCTACCGTCCAGAAAAACATTTACTTACTAAAACAGACAAAAAAATTGATTTAGATCGCATCGCCACCGAATGTAACACCATTTTAACAACTGAATATTCTGAGCAACTGGATGATTTGTTCCTACTCGGTGGATCCTCAGGTGGGGCACGGCCAAAAATCCTGACTACTATCGAAGGTGAAGAATGGATTATCAAGTTCCCATCGCAACAAGACGGCATAGATATTGGTTTACAAGAATATGAATATGCACGATGCGCGCAAGAATGTGGCATTGAAATGGCTGAAATCCGATTATTTGACTCCAAGAAATGTGCCGGATATTTTGGAACAAAAAGATTTGACCGTCCCCTACTCACAGATGGTGCAGTGGATCGCATTCACATGGTTTCAGTTAGTGGTCTCCTTGAAACTACCCATAGAATTCCTAATTTGGATTATCGTATCTTATTAAAACTAACGTCACAACTGACAAGAAACATACAAGAGGTTGAAAAAATGTATCGGTTAATGTGTTTTAATGTTTTTGCTCATAATAGGGATGACCACTCGAAAAATTTTGCTTTTCTTTATGATGACGTTGCCAGACAGTGGCATTTATCACCGGCTTACGATTTGACACATAGCTATTCAATCGGCGGCGAACACGCAACAACGGTTAATGGTAACGGCATCAACCCTGGACAGAAAGAAATTCTGACCTTAGCAAAGAGCTTCGGGTTGGAGATGCGTAAAGCAAAACAGATTGCGGATGATGTGCAAGAATGTGTAAATGTGCGATTAGGAAAGTATTTGAAAAATAAGATTAAGATAACATAAGAAGGTCGTGTTTTTATGAGTCAAGACGTATTTGCGCGTTTAGCGCCTTTTATTCAAGATTTTATCTACTACAACAAATGGACCGAATTGCGCGGGATTCAAGTCGCCGCCTGTGAAGCCATTTTCGACACTGACAGCAACTTGTTATTGTCATCTGGCACGGCTTCGGGAAAAACGGAGGCTGCTTTTTTGCCTGTGTTAACAGAACTTTTTGACGACCCGCCCGCATCGGTTGGCGTGTTGTACATCAGCCCGCTGAAGGCCTTGATTAACGACCAATTCAAACGACTCGATCATCTTTTAATGGAGTCAAATATCCCCGTCACGAAATGGCACGGCGATGCTTCTCAGTCCGAGAAAAACAAGCTGATGAAGCAGCCGGACGGCATTTTGCAAATTACCCCTGAATCGTTGGAAAGTTTGCTACTAAATCGGCAAGCCTCTTGCTATAAGATGTTTTCCGATTTGCGCTACGTGATCATCGATGAGGTCCATCATTTTATGCGTGATCCGCGTGGGATTCAAGTGTTGTGCGTGTTGGAACGACTGCAGCGATTAACAGGACACGTGCCAAGACGGATCGGACTTTCCGCAACGCTCGGCGATATTAGCTTGGCTGAAGATTGGCTGAACACGGGAACCGGCCGCAATTGCGTGTCACCGGTGACCGATGAAGGAAAGAAAAGTTTACGACTTTTCGTGCAACGTTTTGTGCGTGCTAGCGGGGATGACGATAGCTATGAGGCTTCGAGTCATCGCGAACATAATGAATACTTGTTCAAAATGACGCTGGATAAGAAGACGATTATTTTTACGAACTCTCGTGAAGAAACGGAATTTTTGATGTCTAATTTACGGGAGATTGCCCTTGAGAACAAGGCGCCCGATGTTTACCGCGTGCATCACGGGAATATCTCAGCGATTTTGCGAGAACAAACTGAAGACGAAATGAAGTCTTCAGAGGACAAAATTGTCACTGGCGCGACCGTCACGTTAGAATTGGGGATCGATATTGGCTCTTTAGACCAAGTTGTGCAAGTCGGAGCGCCTGGGAATGTCTCCAGCTTTGCGCAACGGTTAGGGCGTACCGGTCGGCGTGGGCAGGTATCACAATTGCTCTTCACGTTTGTCGAGGAAATCGAGGTCACTGCTAATGATACACTGGGTCCCATCAATTGGAATTTCATTCGGCTCATTGCGATCATCGAGCTTTACACGCGCGAACGCTGGATTGAACCGCTTCTTCCGCACAACCACTCCTACTCACTTTTGTATCACCAGACGATGGGTTATTTAAAAAGTAACGGTGAGGTTAGTCCCGCGAAGTTGGCTGAGGAAATGTTGTCAATGGCGAGTTTTGCGATGATCACGCAGGAAGATTTTAAGATTTTACTGGCGCATTTGATTGACATTGAACACGTGCAAAAAACGGAGCGCGGGGGCTTAATCGTTGGTCGTGTCGGGGAAAAAATTGTGAACCATTTTCACTTCTACACGGTCTTTATCGTGCCCGAGTACTATTTGGTTAAAGATGAAAATCGCTCAATTGGAACGGTCGACAAGGTTTACCCAGTGGGTGTGAGGTTCTCTTTAGCAGGGATGACGTGGGAAACGGTGGATATTAATACGCAGTCTAAGGTGATTTTTGTTAAGAGCGTGCCGGGGATTTCAGAAGTGGATTGGGACGTGGATTTCAGGGGTGAGCTGCATACGAAGCTGGTGCGGAAGGTGCAGAGCATTTTGATAGGCGACGACGATTACCCGTATTTGAGTGAAAGCTGTAAAGAGCGATTAAGTGAAATTCGCTACCTAGCCAGAAATAGTGGGATTTTGACTGAGCTTGTCACGCCTTTAGCGAATCGCCATTTCGCGATTTTCCCTTGGATCGGAACGCGACAATTATTTACGTTGCATTATACGCTGCTTGACCGAGGGATCAAGAGTAAAATTCCGTGGGACACGTGCGTGTATTTAGAAGTACTTTTTGACGGGACACCGGTTGAACTTGAAGCGTTGATTCGTGATATTCTAAGTAAAGACTTGAATTTGCACAGCTTACCCTACCCGGATGCTAGCGAGGTGGAAAATCGGTATAGCCGGTATATCAAATACAGCGAATTCGTACCGTCGCGGTTGTTGCGCAAACAATTCATCGAGGACTTCCTTGACTTTGATGGGCTTAGACGAGATATGAGAGAGACAGAATAAAGCTTAAATCGCAGAGCTGTTGCGATTTAAGCTTTTTTTGATTTCTAGTGAATTTTTTTAAAATGATCGGCGTTTTCATCAAAAATCTTGCAGGTGAAATTTTTTTATTTGCGTATATAGAGGGTGGGGATAATTTTGTACGGTCAAAAGGAGGTGCGGATTGAACATCAGAACACACTGTTTTCCCTATAAGAGCTTATATAGAGCATCAATAGGGAAAAATTTCCCTATACCTAGATTCACAGGAAACTTGTAGGGAAAAATTTCCCTATGACACCTTCTACAGAGCTACAATAGGGAAATCACGCTCCCAAGCAATACGAAATCACGAGAAATGAGGTTATAATATGCATTACTTATTTGGAAAGAACATTCAATATGACACAAATCTAATAAAGCTACTTAAAAAAGAACTCCAATTGCTTCCAGCAGGTAGTATGAGAGTTAGTAAAGAAAACTCCTACTATCAAGTCATCCAAGGCAAAGAAACCTGCATCACCAAAGACCCTGGGCTCATAAGAAAATATTGTCGCAAAAGCTTCGTCCTTGCGTTGCTCAAGCACATAGAAAAGAAGGAGTCATTACAAATTCACCAACACACCAAATTATCAGCCCAAGACATCATCGCCGCCCTTCCCAAATCCTACCGCAACTTCCCGCTCCACTACTACTTCCACTCCCACTACGAAACCTGGCTCAACCTCCCACAAACCACAAACAACGTCCATCCCGACTCACAAAAATACAGCACCACCAAAACCAACCGCCTCCGCTCAAAATCCGAACTCCTCATCACCACCAAACTCGAAGCCAACCAAATCCCCCACCTCTACGAACTCCCCCTCAAACTCCCAGACAGCAAAACCATCTACCCCGACTTCCGTATCATCTGCCCCTTCACCGGCGAGCTCAAACCGTGGGAACACTTCGGCCTCCTCACCGATCCCCAATACGAAACCAGCATGCGCGACAAAATCATCCTTTACCACACCCTCGGCTTCCAACTCTTCGACAACCTCATCTACACCTTCGAATCCGACATCACCGATCCCAACCGCATCCAAGAAATCATCGACCAAATCATCCTAAACCCAACATTC
The DNA here is from genome assembly GCA_009780245.1 of Turicibacter sp. GTDB lineage: Bacteria > Bacillota_I > Bacilli_A > MOL361 > Turicibacteraceae > WRKJ01. The sequence continues at coordinate 1,384 of WRAJ01000029.1, read as the reverse complement.
TAAAACCTTCGCGTCAACCCTAAATCACAAGCCCCAGAACTTTCACAAGTTCGACAACCACGCTCGCCGGTTACAAAAAAACTTGCCATCACAATTTCGAATAACTGTGATAACAAGTTTCCAATAACCAAACTTTACTTTTGTAGCAATTTCTTCAAATCAGAAAACGTCGTTTTCTCGCTGGTATGCGTCACGCCGTTTTTATTGATGCGCACGGCTGCGAGGAAAATCAACACCATGCTCACTGTCATAATGACCGTCACGATCCCGACTTCCAGCAAGCTCGAATACCCGCGCAAGAAACGTTGGACGATGATGAACGGGGTGAAGAACGGGATGTAGACCAAAACGTTCATTACCGCGTTGCCTAAATCCACGAACATCGGTAAAAAGACAGGAATCATGATCATAATAATAACCGGTGACAGCATCGTATTTAGCGAGTCAATGCTGATCGCAATCGCACCCATCGCGGCGTACATGAAGATGAACATAAAATACCCGAGCAAGATAATCACAATCGATAATAACACAATCTCCAAACTAATCACTTCAGCTAACGTACTGATTATCGTCCCCACGTCGATAAAATTCAGCCAATCGGCAACAAAGACACCAGCTGCAATCGCACCAGTCAAAACCACCATGTCACCAAAATAAGACAATACCTTCGCCAACATCGTCGTCGTCGGATGCACCTTCCCCATCATCAACTCCATCACGCGCGTTGACTTCTCAGACACAACACTCGTCGCAATCCCACTACCCGAGGACATGATGAGCATGTATAAAATCCACGGTAGAATCGCACCGATCACAATCGCCGCCAAACCGTCTTCGGTATCTAGCAACGACTCGAAAGACGATTCAATCGGGGTCAACAACTCGGCAACCGCCTCAAGCGGTAACTCGTAAATCACCATCACATTTTCCGTGTGCTGCATCATCAAATGCTGATTCACAAACAATTCTGTTTCCACCGCGATCGTCTCGCTCGGTGAAATCATTCTAAACGCCGGTCGGTCCTCGCCTTCAATGACAAACACCTCGTCCACATCACCGTCGTCAAGCATCGCACGCGCCTCGTCTTCACTGTCGACAAAATGAACGTGCCAACCGTGCAAATCATCAAAAACATCCTCGTGTAAAGCAAACGCATCCGTCGTGTTAACAATCGCTAAATCGTTGTATCTGCCGCTAAAATGATCAAACGCAAACGCAGCCCCGATCACACCGATGAAAAACACACCTAGAATAATCAAATTCTTCGTTGTAAAATTCTCTTTAAAATAAAACCAAAACGTAATCCAAAACTTTCTCATGATTAGCCAATCCTCTCAACAAATATTTCCTGCATCGTCGGCGGTGCCACATTAAACTCAGC
>WRAJ01000028.1 GCA_009780245.1 Turicibacter sp. | reverse complement strand
GGTGACATGGCAAAGTCTTCAACGCTAACAAAACCAAAGACAAAGGTGACAACTAGCGTGATGACCAAAACAATGCCGAGGATTTTACTGCTTAAATAAATAAATTCCCGACGAACAAGATGTGCGCCTTTCTTTTGATCAATTGGCAATAAGCTAGTCTCTTCTTCCGCTTGCTCAGTTGGTCCGGTGCCTCTTGCTCCTTTTTCTTTTAATCTTTTAACAGTAGACAAAGTCATCAGTGTCAGTAAGATGATCAAAAGTGTACCGGTAATAGCACCGACAAAGATGGCAACAGGGCTATGAAACAACCCTGCCCACGCTCGAACAAACCGACCTGTCCCAACTCTCGCATCAGCGAACGGATTTTGCTCAATGTGGTTCGTTAATCTTCCAATTAAAACGAAACGGCCATTCGTGATCGTTTCCGTACACGTTGATAACATCACCAACTGATCGGCTGTCGTCACATCGACGTCTCTGAATTGGATCGCTTCTTCCCTAATCCGATCTAAATGGTCCGCCTTCACAATCTGATCACTCATTCGCGGGTTGTAAAATCCCGAATCGTGTGCATCAACGAGTAGAAAAGCAAAGAATTCTACCCCGTAATGGCGCTGGCCGGTGAAGATACTACCGAATTGGCGCGCATTAAAGTAACCTTCATCAGCGAAATTAGCGATCTCACCAAACATCGCCTCTCTTGCCATGTCATGCCCGTAAATGATGTTGTTAAAATCAGTGAAATTTTGGTTGTTGCGAAAGTCGAGAAAAATCGCGCCGGTTAAAGCGGGCAGGCCGCGGGCATTCGTATCCACGTAATGAAGATTATCAGTACCTTGAACGAGCGGGTAATCAATGTTTGTGCCAAAAACCGTGAGCCAGCCAAACACATCCGGATTAATGGCGCGCAAACCGTCAAAGCCAGGTTCTTCTTCGCGCATCGGGTGGTAGATTTCATAGGCAAAGGCACTGGCTTGATTAAACATCTGGTTGGTATCCCAGAGGGAATAGCCGCCGTATAAAAGCAAACCTAACAACAAAAACATCATACAAAAATTAATCAGTTTATCCGTCCCTCTAAAAAAACGAATGATCGGTTTGTTTTTCATGGCCGTGCCTCCTTATAAATTTCGCCTTCTAATCACACCTCTGATGCGCCCCAAAACGTCTTCCGTCTGCACACTACCATAAAGGCGACTATCCACAGAGCGAGAGCGATGATCACCAAGAACAAACAACTCATCACGCGGCACAACAAAAGGAAAATAAATACCATCAACAAACTGGGTGGTAGCCTCAAAAATATTGTACTCTTGTTGAAGGACATCGTTGATAAAAAAACCTTCTTCCGTAATATCGACCACATCGCCGGCTGTGGCAACCACTCGCCTTGCTTGCCTGTTTTCACCCGTGTCAATGACAACCGTGTCGCCAGCTGTAAAACTCTGCGTAGTTCGGGTAAAGAGGATCAAATCACCCTCTTGAATGGCTGGTACCATCGATAAATCATCGGCTTGCCAAATGCCAAACACCGTTAAAAACAGCATAACCAAAATAGAAAGAATAAGGGCGATTTTGATAGCTAAAAGGAAGAATTCTTGTATCACGGTCGGGGGTTTTTTCGTTTTTCCGTCCTTTCGTGCAAGCCTTTCCTCGTGACGTTTATTGAGCCTTTTTAAAACTAGCGCAATTAGCACCGTGAACAAGACGACCGCTAAGACACCCACGCCCCCAATGATGAGCCCGTCAGCTAGTCGAAAGGGTCGATCAAACAAAATCAACCAAATACGTTCAAGATCACTCGTACCAGGCAAGTCATCGACAAAAGGATCATTCTCAACCGTTTCAATGAGCCTTCCGATTAAAACAAAGCGTCCGTTTGTCGCTGTTGGTGTACATGTGCTTAGCATAACCAAGCGATCTTGCGTCGTCACATCAATCGGTCTCAGTTGACGCGCTTCCATTAAAATTCGGTTTAAATGTTGCTGCTTCGTATCCTCATCGTTCATCGTCGGGTGATAAAAAGAAGTGTCATTGGCATCCACCAACATAAAGGCAAAAAATTCAATCCCATAATGCCGTTCGCCCGTAAAAAGACTACCGAATTGGCGTTCATCAAAATAGTCCGTGTATTGGAAATTATCAATCTCGCCAAACATCGCATTTCTTGCCATGTCATGCCCGTAAATGATGTTGTTGAAATCCGTCATGTCGTTCCGATTTCGAGCGTCTAGAAAAATAGCACCGGAAGCAGACGGCTGCCCACTGGCGTTTGTGTCTAAGTAACGAAAGTTATCGGCACCTTGAACGAGCGGGTAATTAATCCCTGTCCCAAAAACCGTGATCCAGCCGAACACATCTGGGTTTAGTGTTTGGAGTAGTTCAAAGCCTGACTGTTCATCACCGGTTGGGCGGTAATCGTCGTACGGTGAGTTGGCTAATGCAAGAAAAGGAGTAAACAGAACGAGGCAAAAAAAGGTAACGTACAAAGCTGGCCTTAATGTTTGCTTCTTCATGATTTACTCCTCTTAGGCAGTGTCAACGAAAAATCTGACATCTGACTTGTGTCGATACTACCTTATGCAATTGTATTAAATTTTTTTAAAGATCCATCGTGCGACGTCTTTTGTTAACAACGCTCATCGCGATTAAACCAGCAGCTCCTAATCCAACTAGGATGAACGGTAAATTACCCATAATTAAACCGGTTATTGGTGCTCCTTCGTTAGTGTTCAAGTAGTGAGCGGCATTTGCTGCTTCACCGACTAGGTGGTCACCTGTGGCTGCTCCTGTTACACCGCTTGCTGTGCCGTTGACAATCAAATCAATGCTTGGCGTGTACGGCGCATAGTCAGTCTCTGTGAAGCTAAATCCTGTTCCAATTGGCACGTCGTTAAATCTTAGTTCTTGACCCGGGAACAACGTAAACGTTTGGGCGGTACCTGGTGTAAAGGTAACCACATCCCCTGATTGAGGACCCGTGGTAGCACTAGCTGGACGCGCACCGTATACAACGGCCGTGTAAGTCGAAGTGTCTGCTGCTAATCCCGACCTCGTTAACGTACCCGTAAAGCTAAACAATGTATTCGGGTTTGCCATGCTTCCTGTAATACGCTTGCTCACGCGTAAGCCACGGTTATGACCGCCCGTTGGTGGACATGGGTAATTTGGATGCTCCGGTGGACAATCAACCGGTGGCGGACAAGTTGGGTCATCTGGGTATTCACACTCGTACGTGCCATCTACTTCACGAAGAAAGATGTTAGTAAACGTCGCGCCTTCGGGTATTTTTGCCCCAAAATCGCCGTCTGCATCACTTTCAAAGACATGGACACCTTGCACAACAAATGTGTTGCCTGGTCCTGAAACGACCCAGACACGAATCCCACGATAAGTCGTGTCATACGTCATTGTTTCTGTGACACCGTCAGCGGTTGTGACACTTGGGTTAGGTGTTGGTCTTTGTTCTCTTAAAACAAAGTCATACACACCGGTACTGTTCCAAGCGATGCCAGCTAACAAATCCGTCGTTTGGCCCGTTGCGACAATGACACCTGTCATCGTTGCATGCGTAGTTGTCGTCTGTCCTTCTGTCAAACTAACCGTGCCACGCTCCACCCAATCTCCTACTGGAAAGCCAGTTATCGTTCTTCCTGCTGGATCTGACGTGATATATCGCAAGTCAAAGTTAAACGTTGACGCTGGGGTTGTCGTTCCAGTATTCATTAATAAATCTTTTGTGACAATTAACGTCGTTGGTGCCGTTGGGTCTGGGTCGTTCTCATCGGCTCTTGCTGCTAATGGTAGCGTCAATGAAGCTGTCACTAGCAGAAAAGCTAATAGTAATGAGCCCGTTACCTTTTTAATTTTATTGTTCATTTTCAACACTCCTTAGTGTGATGTAATTTTGTTAGTTTACCCGCATCCCGGCGAAATCAGTGTTTATTCCTTAATTATCGAGATCTTGTCTGAGTTGAAAGCGACGGATAATAATAACGACAAGAAGTAAACTGTTTAATAACCACAGGACGATTAATAAACGACCGGTCTGGCTCACGACACCTGTCACTGGCGGCATGATCCATTCATTCATTAATAAATCTAAGTTTTCCTCGTTATTCGCAAGCCCACTTCCACTTTCAAACGCTGGTGCGCCTCCTACTGGTGTTGGACGTCCAATCTCACCATCTGCTGAAACCGTAATGATCCAATAGCCTTGGGATAAATAATGATGATCAGGTGCACTTGTTTCCACTAAACAATACTGACTTGAAATGTCTAAGCCTTGAACGTGAACAACGCCTTGCTCATCACTCACAAACGGTTCAGCAATTGGATCGCCAATACACGCATCATCGACGCGGCGGCGTACTGTAAACTCGGCACCTTCTAAACGCACATGTCCTTGGTCTGACACTTTAATAAAACGAAACGATTGTAAACCGATCCATTGCGCGTATAAGGTCGTATCTTCGGTGATCGGGGTATCGAAATTAAAGTACGGACCGTCTACTGCGTCTGGATCTGTTGTCCAGCCAAGGAAATGGTAGTTTTCTCTAGTCGGTGGTGGAATCGGCTCGGATACGGTTTGTCCAGCTAAAATAGCCTCAAGATGAAACCGCCCTTCATCAGGTGCATCCTCAAAGTTCCATCTAAAATCAACTTCAACCACTTCCATAACCGTCAACACATATGCGTAGTCAAAGTTAGCATCGTGGAAAGGGGTACGCTGATTATAATGATAATTTATGTTTCCGATATTGCTACCTGCCCACGATGCCGTGTTAGCCGTGCGTAAATTCGCAATGTCGATATATGAAACAATGGCGCGCGTATCAATCGTTGTATCATTTGGATCAGGTCTAAAAATAACTTGACGTAGCGGCGGTGTTTGAATTTCCGTCAATCGTTCATCGTCACTGATGTAGATTGATAGTCGCTCGCCTGCCAGTAACGTCATATCATTTGGTATCGTAAATTCCCATTCGCCGTATTCATCCACTTCAGCTGTGCCTGCTAACCACGAGACGGAAGTCACCACACCCGTTGCAGGTGTCACCCTTCCAATGCGCACGATGGCCCCTGGTTCTCCGGTACCTCTAATGCTCGTTGTCGCCGTTGTCACCGCACCGTTAAAGCGCTCATTGCCAGAAATTAAGCCCGTCACATCGGTTACTTGTTCCGGTGGTGTCACATCGTACACGATCTTTTGACCCGTTAGCACGTCTTGTTCACCTCGGGTTTCGCGATAATTCGTGATATTACCTGGTGTCTCACTATTCGTCGTCAAGGTCGATGGTGCATCAGGATTTTCGATCGAAGCACGACGTGCTCTTACAACCTCTATCGTGTAATTTGCAGGCAAAAAGGTGGTGCCTGCCTCAAACCCAACACTAAAATCAATTTCTGCCATGAAGACACCCATGTGCTCTTCTGAACCAAAAACAGAGTGTCTACCGGTCGGAATATTATTAATTCTTTGCACCAAATCATGATTTTCATTGCGAATAATTAAATCAACAAACACTTCGTTCGTAAACGCACTTCGCGCACCACGATTCCCTTCTGGGATACTGACATGACCAAAGATGCGTTGATCCGCATCCGTTGGTATGCGTAAAATATCAACAACCGGTGTGGCGTTATTGGCCGTCATGCGTCGAATTTGACGCCAGCCGTTATTAAATGCGTTGTTGTAGTTATGATTGGCTCCGCCTGAAAGCGTAGACGTTCCCGTTCCCGTTCCAACGTGACGTGTGAGCCCAGGACCGTTAAACCAGTTTTGAAACCTCGGTTCACTCGTTGAGCCGCCATTGGCGACTAAATTGCCATTGGCAAAGTTAGCGCTATTCGGTTGAAGTGTAAAATTCATGTTACTCCATTGTTGCCCCGGATCACCGCGAAGTGCATCAGGCGTCGCGCCAGCATTAGCCGTCGCTGTTCCGAACCCTTCAACCCGTGTATTTCGCCACAAAGCTAAATCGGTATTCGTTCCTACAATGATGGAATTGGCATTCGTATTAAAGAGTAACCCACGATTCATCGCCGAAGTCGGTGCCGCTTGGTGTAGCGAGGATGTGTTTTGAAAATCGAAAAATAAAGGGGCGTTAAGCATCAATCTAAAATCACCAGCGTTGAAAACACCATCATCGCCGTGCGCATTTGCTTCAATGACAAACACAGTCCCAGGACCTGCCTCAACACGTGTAATCGAGGAGCCAGTATCCCCGTCAACCGCAACACCACGGTTAACCACCACTCGTACCTCACTTCGATAGCCGTTAACAATAAAGCGATCATGGTCCGTTTCATGGGTATTGCCACTTGCAAAATCAATCCCTCTAGCTACGGTGCCAATTGGTCCTCGATGTTGAAGGTTTAAGAGTCCGCCACCGTCAACGTAAAAGGCATTGTTACCGCCATAAGCCCTTAACAAACCAGCTGTCCCAGCCGTTGCAATGATGTTTACTTCGCCTTCTGTGTCTAAATAAAAGGTCTGAGACCCAGACTGGAGGAAACGAAACGCACCAGCATCTGCGTGCGCACTACCACGCACTTCAATGTTCATGATCCCCTCTGTGTTAACATTAAAAATGGTGCCTTCGCCAAAGAATAGCATCGCCGTTGAACTGTGAGAAAGGTTTCTTAAAGCCGCACCATCGGACACTGTAAACGTTGAATGATCCCCCATGACCATTAAATTACCGCGGTTAGGGGACATTAAAGTATTGTCGTTACTATGCCCTTCTAGAACAAGTTTAGTCCCTTCTCCAGTGATCGTGATGTCATGGCTAAAAGCTGCACGATTACGCCTTAACCCATCGCGGCGTGTCGCGACGGCTACGTCCCATGAGCCAGTCAAATAATTGTCAGCTAAGACAAAAGCGGGTCTTCCTTGCGTGTCATTGGTCGCTGTACTCGTACGCCTAGCAAGCACCGTTTTGACAGCACCGTCTGTCATCGTATAGGTCGTTGACGAGCGAGAACGAAACCCGACGCCTACCGAAGTAATGTCGAGCGTCGAACCACCTTCCATCGTAAACGTACTAATGAAACCGTACAACCCATGGCCGTTCCAAGGACGACCACGATGCTCTGTACCACTAATTGCTCCCGTTGTGATAGGCGCATCTTGCCCCACCCTGATGCCGTTATTATCAATGGTCAAAGCAGCACCTTCCCTTAAAACAACACGACCCGGCTGCGTCACCGTAATGACCGTGTTTTCAGCTGTGCCACTTTCGGTGTGATCGTCATTAATGTGAAGGTTAGCGGCAGCTGAACCTTGTGAATGAACGATGAGTTCAGAATCCGGTAACATCTCAAAATCCCGCACATCAATTTGATGCGTCAAATAATCAGTGCCGGCTGCCCCATTAGCAAACATATTTAATTGATTGCCTGTTCCAGCTACGGTTAACGTTGCAAGTGGCGCTTTAATTAGGCCGCTAATATTATTAACAGCAGCAAGTGTCGTCCCCGTCGTACCGGTTACGACATCATCATGAAGAACAATGTCCCAGTTTTGACTGTTTGTACGGCCTGCCGCAGTTGGCGTGCTGGCATCACCTGTCACTTCAACGGAAAAAATATTACGTCCAGAAGCACGGTTTCGGTTGTTCGTTGGTGCCGCTGTTGTGCCAGTTTGTGTGTGTGTACGACTAAATCTAATGTTATTCAATTCAAGCGTTGATCGTCCAGTCGGCGCCGCGCCAAGTAAGAGGAATGGATTTGTAGCAACCGTACTAGCACCCGTCAAGGTTAACGTATTTCGATCGGTATTGCTCTCCAATCGAACCGAAGCGGTTCTTCCCGCGAACAACGTTCCTTGAGGGATTGTAATATTATTCATCAAAACAATGTTAGTAACATCGTTATTGTTATTCCAAGCAGCGACAAAGTTTGCGGGTGCATCGACCGGTGTCGGCGTTCTTGCCAGAGAGTCTGAGCCACTAATACACACCATGCCATCTACAATCACATTGGCGACAAATTCATTACCATCTAAATTTTGACAAGCATAACCGCCACCACTTCGCGCACGTGACGTTGCAAGTGGTAAAACCTCAACGTTTGCATAACCACCCTCTTCTGCCATTTCAACGATCTCATCCGTCGTCATGCTTTCAAATTCTTGCCTTGTCAGCGAAAGTAATCGGAAATTTGATTGAGGCGCAGCTAAGTCATCATCCCTTTGATGAGACTCGTACCACTCCATTAATTTCGTTAAGGTGTCACGAATTTCATCAATGTTAGGGCTTTGTGCTAACGTCACCTGTGCGCGCGTGATTAAAGCTTGCCATTCAGACCACTGCTCTGCTTCAAAATCTTCTGCGAATAACGTTTCATTTAAATAGGTTAAAAACGCAGAGAGTTCTTCTCTTGCGACTTCAAGTGCTGTATTTCCCTCATTTTGGCCTGCTTCGTTATCCTCAGAACTTTCTAAATTGGTATCACCTTCCAGCTGATCATCACTGTCATAAAAAGCGAGTTTTACGTTCCAAGACTCAACTATCAAATAGCTTTGCAACGTCAGTGTGGTCATTAAAATTAACAGCAGTACCAGGTTTCGTCTTTTAACTTTCTTCATGTAAATTTTCTCCTTGATCATAATGTGAAAATAATCACGTAATGGCCATTTTACCTCAACCCATGACTCCTTACTTCAAGTATGACCATTACATCTTCCATCTATTCTGAAATTCGCACAAAAAAACCCTTTTTTCAAAGGGCCTCAACAAATCTTTCAAACATCAAACGTGATCCAAAACCATTCCCAAATGCGATAGCGATCCAAACACCACCACCACTTCTGCCTCCTCTTTCGCTACATCCAATGCCTGTTTCAAATCAGTATGCGATTCAGCTTCAATCCCACTAGCAAATACAAACTCTTTTAACATTTCAGCCGCCAAAGTACGCTTCTCATCCGGCAACGATATCGCATGAATCTTCCTCATCACCGGCTTCACCTCTGCCAATATTTCCGGTACTTCTTTGTCCTTAAACACCCCCATCACACCCACACTTTTCTCAGTGGGAAACAAATCGGCAAGCGTTTTAGCAAGCGCACGAGCAGCGTCTGGATTATGTGCACCGTCCACGATAACAACCGGATTTTTTTCCTTTACAACCGTCACACGCCCAAACCAACTAGTGTCTCTTAGTCCCGTTTTAATCTGATCATCTGTCACCGCAAAGCCTTGATTCTGTAAAGCACGAACAGCTTCAATGGCCAAAGTCGCATTTTCAATCTGATGTTTTCCGAGTAGCGAAATGGTGATATCATCGCGTTCTTTATAACCAAACGTTTGGGTATACTTAGATGCCGGTTTTTGGATCACAATATCTGCTGAGTTAACAAGATAAACCGGACTTTTTACACGCCTAGCAGCCGCTTGAACAATCGCTTTCGATTCAGTTGGTAACGAGCCATAGACAACGTAACACCCTTTTTTAATAATCCCCGCTTTCGCCCGCGTCAAATCTGCAATCGTGTCTCCGAGAAATGCCATGTGATCACGACTAACAGATGTGATAAGCGAAACAAGCGTATTTTTAACGATATTCGTCGCATCCGTTACCCCTCCCATCCCGGTTTCCATCACAACAATGTCACAACTTTGCTCCTTGAAATGCAGAAATCCCAATGCGGTTTCGATTTCAAAAACAGAAGGGTGTGGTAATCCAGCGTCTAACAGACGATCAACCGCTTGTTTAATTTTGGGTAGCTGTGTCGCAAATTCACTTGGCGAGATGTTGGTCCGGTTTATCTGGATGCGTTCGCGGTAAGATTGAACCGTCGGGGACACATAGCGCCCGGTTTTGTAGCCAGCCACTTCTAAAATGGTTGAGACATAAGCTAACACAGAGCCTTTACCGTTAGTGCCCGCGATGTGCACAAACTTTAGATCATCCTGAGGGTTGCCAAGCTCATTCAGGAGGTTTCTAATGCTGTCCAGCCCCAACGAAATCCCCGCTTTCGCGGCCTCGTCAATATACGCTCTAGCTTCTTTGTAATCCATGCTCACCACACCTTTCTATCTTATCTTTCGAAGGCAATTGCAAAAAGCTATCCAGTCAATTCGGAGTATCACGTATTTCATTGAAACAAGCTAATACATGATAGTATTGCATGATTTTCGGCTTCAGAATATCACGTATTTCGCAAAAAACAAGTGAATGCGTGATAGTTTTGCCTCATTTTGGCCTTTAGAATATCATGTATTTTGTGAAGATCAATTAATAACGTGATAGTTTTTGCTTTTTACAATTGCCTATTATCTTTCGTATTGTACATGTATTTAAGTTGAATTGCAAATAAATAGCGGACCATTTGAGTAGTCTGCTATGTTTATCTTATTGCTATCCGATATTACTCTGCATTAATATTTCCTTTGGCTTTAGCTCTAATACATAGATAATCGGTACCACCGTTGACACAACCAACGTTCCTAAGCCGATCGCATAAAAGATCGCGATCGTTTGACCATTGAGTGATAGATCGAAAAATTCAACTAACTCATCAGTTGTTAGAGTGCGAACTAGGCCATGGAATTCCATTTCACTTGGTATAGTATGCGAACTTTCTTCGTTGGCTGAAGCTATTTCACTACGTAATATTGAATCAGATACTTGTGTAGAAACTGCATACCCAATGAAAACTGCTAGAGTAATAGCAAGTAACGAAACAATAATAACTTCGATCATCACTTGAGAGAGTACTTTAAGCTTTTTCTCACCTAATGCTAAATAAATACCCAATTCTTGTCTCCTGTCATGCAAAAATAGAGTAATCAATAAACTCAATACAATCAGGGTCGCTCCTAATGTAAAAATAACAATCCGCTGTGAAACCCATTCCAAAGAGTCCATTGCGCTCTCCAATGGCGCGAAAGTCTCTGTCCAATCAATAGCTACATGAAATTCTGACAATAATTGTTGGATTTCTTCATTAAAAAATTCGATATATGTTGCATCTTCTAAAACAAAAAAAGGTGCCACAAAAGCTAGCTCTTCTAGGTATCGCTCTCGACCAAAATGCTCATCAGCGTTAAATATACTATCCCAAGTTTGAGAACTATAGAAACTTTCAAAATTTAAATGCTCTAACACCCAATTCGGAGCTAGAAAAGTATTATATACAACAATTTGAAGGTGAAACTCAGATAAATTAATTGCTGGTTGATAATCAATGGAAAAAATACCAATAACTTCAAACTCTCTAACCATTTCTGTCACCCAGTTGTTATAAGGATGCTCCCATATTTCTTCTAGTTCCAATCCAGGTAGGCCACCATCGGGAATAATGGCATCCTCAGGTAAAATAAACCTATCTTGATACATATTAAACACTGAACCAATTGCTAAATTATTAACATCAGCAACACCATTTGAAATTAAAATTGGTATAGGAGCATCATTGATCTCGTTAGGCCTCATCTCAGCCTCTACGAAGGTTCTTCCCTCAATTAATTCAAAAATACCATCTTCAATAGAAATAATATCAGGCCTTGATACTCCATTTACATGAAAAAACATATGCCCATTCTGAGATTCCATATAACTTTGATGCCCATCAATTGACTCTGGAACATATTCTACTAAGCTAGCTTTTCCATTCCACACCGTCGAATAATCAAAATTGTGAACATATCTGAGTTGAGCAAGTTCTTGCACAGCTTGACTATTTATTGCACTCCAATGAGATAAAAAAACATCGATGTCTTCTTCTGAATAAATTTCAAAAAACGCATTCTCATCTATACCAATTGTAACAACTGTTGGTTGACCAAAACTTAAAAAATCTGATGTCTTGCCTACAGCATTGCCAGCAACTAATGCTCCCATAGTAATAGCACTTAACACCAAAATCAAGATAAAAAGAACAATAGTCTTGCTTAGGTTTCTTGACACACTTATGTGAGCACGTTTAATCATCTTCATTTTAACTTCACTCCTGTTCTGCTATGAAATGATCATAAAAACTAGGTTTAAAATAAAAGCCCTGTTCTTAAGTTAAACAGAGCTTTTATTTTTAGCATCCAGCTGTTGCAAGTACAACATTGTGACTTACTCTACCTACTCCATGTCTAACCGCTGGTGTCGTTGCAGTAGCAGTATTAAATCCACACACTCTACCTGAAATTGCCATCTGCTGTCCAGATTCTACACGGAATAAACTCACCTGCACTGTCAAGTCACCGTTACGGCTTCCAGTTGCATGAGCCCAAACATTTTGAGCAATTGGGCAACCAGCTACAGCACAAGTATGTCCTGCAGACGTAATTGTTACTCCTGAACTGGCTGCTGCTATATCAGCTAAGAAAACAAATGAGAACATTAATAAAACAGCCGAGCAAAGTCCGATAAATACTTTTTTGAACCTTTTCATTGTAAAAACCTCCAGTCATGACCAAATATTTTATTTAATCTCATGATTCCAACTTATACGATCGAAGCTGATACCATCAAACAAGCTGAACATTCATTTGTCATTTTCTTCCATGTAGAAGCAACCTAGAATGTTCTAATTCAAGATTATCAGATTAGCTCTGTTTTTTCAATCATCATGTGGCGAAACGTAAAATTATATGGTGAAACAACACTTTTAAAAACGAAAAAACTCGCTTATGTTCGTTTTTATACAATAAAATATCAACAAGTTCACCGTAATCATTTTTTTTCTATACCCAAAGAGAGAAGTTCTTCCATGTATTCCTTCATTTTTTCATATTGTTTACTGTTAAGTAAATTATGCAATAGTACAATATGCTTCATTACATCTGCACCTGAATCAAGTCTATTAAGTCTTTTGAACTCTTCCCTTAACCTTTGAGCCTCTTTTTTATCATACTCTGATTTTGTCTGAGCGATCTGTTTGATTTTATCTTTTGCCAACTTCACAATTTCGTCATCACTTTTTTTATGATTCATCTCAATTCTTTTACGATCCTTAGAAACACTTTTCATGTATGCTAGATTAATAATATAAGATCTATGCGGGCTCACAAATTGATCAGGATTTAATGCCTCCAACCATTTGTCCATCGTCTGATAAATACTGAACTCATCATTAGAATCCACCATGTAAACATATGTTTCATTGCCATCTTTTTCAATATACCTGATCTCATTCACATTGATCGTTTCTATCCTCCCCTTGATTTTAACTTCTACCCATTCTTCCCTCATTAACTAATCCTCCTATCTCAGCCTAATCAGCCATTCTATACCAATGTCCAATGTGATGAATGGCGATGCCGAGTCGTCCGAATTCTCTCTCGTCCCTCACAAATTGCCTGAGGAGATCAAGTTCATTGTGCATATGTGTTCTGCCATGACGCCAAAACGAAACAACATTCGTTTGGTGAGCCCCTAGTTCAGCTGATAAGAAGATCGGACGATCGATTGAGGCTGCATAGTCAATGTAGTGACTGGCTACGCTATACATTCCCGCACCACTATCGCGGTAAGACATTACTTTAACGCGATCGGCTTCGTGAATAATAGCCTGATGGATGAGGACCTCATTGCCTCGGTAGTTAACCGTATCATCGATAAGCGGATTCGAAGAACTAGGCCTTCCCCACCAAAAAGGAACACTCCAGTCAACTGGTCCGTAAAGATCTGTGACTTCGACAACAAAATCAATGTATAACTGCAGGTGTCGATTTCTTACCTCTTGGTTTTGCGTTTCCCAATCAGGATGTTGATGTGGTTCCACATTTAAATGAATACCCGTAAAACGCTCATTTGGTGCGGCTGTTTCTTGATAGTCAAGAAAGTTCGCCATGAGGTCGTGAAAATACTGTCGCTCATGCCTTAACTCCGGATGAATCCATCTAAAGTCTCCCGCTAAAAAATGGACTTCAATGTCTTTTTCAGTAGCTGCCGCAATAAAGGCACGTGTTGGTTCACCGAAATCCTGATGCGACAGCCAAATTTCAGTAACGCCATTATTTGCTGCAAATTCAAGATAACGCATCTCTAACGGTGTACTCCACCACCAAACCCCCAGTGGATTTGTCTCTTCACTTCTATCTCTGCGCTCGATAACCGGAGCTCCTGGGTCTTCCCAACCTTGCCAAACATAAGTATCTGCCATCGTCTGTCCATCGTAATCGCGCATAAGTGTCGCAGACCTGAGGATAACATCTCCTTGAGGTGATTCAAGTGTACCATGACCTACGTTTTGCCAAGAGCCTGTCCATTCACGTGTTCTCACAATGCTCGGAAGCCTAGCACCTTCACCAAATGTGAAATTTTCTCCCAGTGTAAGGTATCGCAATGAATACATCCCACGAAGCATATTATCCATATTAGTCACACGATTTGTATCCCAGCTTGATACATCTAAACGCGTTAAATGATTTGTATTTCTGAATGTGTGATCCATCTGTGTCACGCGACTTGTATCCCACGTTGATACATCCAGACTTGTTAAACTACTCATACTTCTAAAGGTATTTTGTAAAGTCGTGACACGGCTTGTGTCCCATGCTGATAAGTCTAAACTAGTTAAGCTCGTTGTTTCATGGAATAAACCGACCATATCTCTTACGTTACTTGTATCCCAAGTTGATACATCTAAACTAGTTAAACTACTAGCATTTCGGAACATCTGACGTATATTCGTGACATTGCTTGTGTCAAAAAATGCTAAACCTTCTATGGTCGTAACCGTGTCTAAACCTTGGAACAGGCCTCTTAAAGATGTTCCTGCTATGATTGGACCTGTAAAAATGATGTGATGAATATCGTGGCGATAATCATACCACGGGCTTAAGCTTACCGCCCAATTGATAAACCCATCTTCTACTTCAAGTACCCCGTTATCACACAGTCGCCACAATGATCCTGCCATCCCATTTGACCCTGATTGGTGTGGTAATTGCCCCTGTACCATGACCTGACAAGAACTCTGATTCGCCGTTTGTTGCCAAACATAGGTATCTGCCATCCTTTGACCATCAAATTGAGCGATTAGCTCAGAACTTGTGAGGACATGATTTCCTAATGGGTGCACAAGGGTCCCCTGACCTACATTTTGCCAAGAACCAGTAAATTCATGGGTTCGCACAATTTCTGGTAGTCGAGTACTTGGACCTTCACCAAAAACAAAATTCTCTCCTAATCTCAGTATTCGTAACGACGTCATCCCGCGAAGCATACTATCCATGTCAACAACACGATGTGTGTTCCAAGTTGATAAATCTAAATTGGTTAAGCTGTTTGTATTTCTAAATGTATGATCCATACGGGTAACATGACTTGTATTCCAAGTTGATACATCTAAACTGATTAAGCTATTCATCTCTCTAAATGTATTTTGCATATTTGTAACACGGCTTGTATCCCAGTTTGATAAATCTAAATGTGTTAAGCTTGTGCCATGGAACAGATTGACAATATCCCTTAGATTACTTGTATCCCAACCTGATAGTTCTACACTTGTTAGACTTCTTGCATTCCAAAACAGATGGCGCAAAGTTGTCACACGACTCGTATCAAAAAGCTCTAAGCCTTCTATGACAGTCACATTTTCTAAATCTTGAAACAAGCGACTTAAAGAGGTTCCCGCTGTAATCGGGCCTGTAAAAATAATGTTCTGAATATCATGGCGATAATCATGCCAAGGACTCAAATTTCCCGTCCAATTGATGAAACCTTCATTCACTTCAAGCAGCCCATTTTCGCATAATCGCCATGATGCCCCGACAATACCATTTGTACCACTTTGGTTGGCAAATTGTCCTTCTGCAACCCAATCTTGACAAACGGCACTTGCTTGATATTCCCTTGCAAGCGATGCTTGTGCATATGCCCCCGTTAACGAGGCAATCATGATCAAGAACAACATCATTAATATTCCTCTTGTTTTTCTATTTTTGTTTTCCATACTGACCAGTCCTCCTGACTATTGTTGTTTTATCTAATTTTATCACTCATAGCGAACCTCTGCAAGCGAAAAACCGAAAAAAAAGTAATTTTCCCACAACTTTCAACCGATTTTTTTGGTATAAAAAAACTAGGCCTCAATAAGCCTAGCCTAAAACGTGTACGGTGTGTTCCCATTCTGCATTCTGATGCTTCCATTTGTATTTATCCCTAATGGGAAAACATAAAATCTCTATCAAATGATTATACCAACCATCCCCAAGAATGCCAGTTGCGTTTGTCATTTACTCCCCACAAGGTAATGCGTTCAATATTTTCAGAGAATTCATTGTAAATCGTAAAAAGTCTTTTATAGAAACGTGCCTGTTTTTCTTCCAATCCTACAGATAGAGAATTTAAAGCTTCATTAGGAGTTGAAAAGCGAACATCTAATTCAGTAATAGAAATATCTACTCCTGTTGCAATAAAACGTTCTAAGCTTTCTCGTACTTGTGCAAGATTGGTATAGCCATGATAATGTCCCTGCATCCCAATTCCTTCTATTAATAAGCTACCATCATAATCTGAATCAATTCTCCATTGTAAGTTAATTTCTTCAACCATTTGTGCAATAACTTCTCGTTTAACAGGACTTTCTTCATTATAATCGTTGTAATATAATTTTGCCTGTGGATCATAAAGACGTGCAAATTTATAAGCATAAAAAATATAATCTGAACCACTTTCTTCGTTTTGCTTATCCGCCCCATTTTCAAATGCCAAATACCAATTGGAGTCCCCTGTAAGATTCTCGCTCCAAGTTACAAATGGATTTGCAACTTCTGGAGTTGATGAATCACTGCGAAGGTGGTTACGCCAATCTCCACTAAATTCTGCATCATCACGAATGGCTTCATTAACCACATCCCATGAATGCATCTTCCCCTTATAACGCCCCACATACGCTTTGATAAACCATTCCATATTAGCTAATGCTTCGACTCTCGTAAGTGGATTTCCATCGGTATCACTGTTAAGCCAATTAGTCGACTGACTATGCCCAATCAAAGTATGACCAATCATTGCTATCTCATTTTGATTCGCCCAATTTACAATCTTATCTGATTGAGTAAAATCTAATTCTTTTCTATTGGTACTGATGTAAAAAGGGTTCACGGCATTTTCAGCAGTTACTGCATTATAATGATGGATCATCATTGCTAAAGCTTCATGATCATCAAAATCTTGTGGTGAAATAATATTTCCAAACATAAATTTATCAGCGAAACATTTATGTAGAGCAGGCAACTCTAAATTCCATTTTGTCATTGTATCTCACTCCTCCTATAATCAATCTCAAAACCTACCATTTCCTCAATAAAATACTTTTTCTTGTTCTAAGGTCATTCCAAATTCATTTTTACCAAAAAGGAGATTACCATTCTCACCACCAATCATGTTACAATAATCAATAATCGCTTTACGAATCACAATTTCCTGCCCGTTTTTAAGTATCATTTTTACTGTAACCTCCTTTGAATATTAAGATAAAAATGTTATTTCCCAATGCTTCACTAACCAAGATAATGATACTTCTTACCGAAGAATACCAATAAGCCAATAGAAAATAACACCGCAACACCTTCCGCAATTGGCATCGTCATCCAGACACCAGTTAATCCAAAGAGCCTTGGTAGAATCAATATAAAGCCTAAATCTAAAATAACAGTTCTAAGAAGTCCTAATGTAACGGCAACTCCCCCTTTCCCTAGTGCCGTAAACTGTCCTCCAGCGAGGGCATTGATCCCAATGGAGATGAAAGATAAAGACATCATCCTTAACCCACGAACTGCCATGGTGTGCATCTCTGTTCCTACTGGTACATAAATTCGAACGAGAAGATCTGCAAAAACGAAACCAATCAGAATTGTAATAACAGATAAGACCATAAAAACTTTAACATTTAACTTAAACAGCTTCCTCTGTCTAGTATGATTGCCCTTGCCGTGATTAAAGGAAATGAGCGCACCAACCCCTTGAAGATAACCACCAAAGAAATTGTTAATAAGACCATGAAGACCCATGACCATTCCGACAACAGCAAGACCCATCGCACCAATTCCATCAATTTCAACCACCACATTATTCTTGAATGTCATAAGCAAAACGCTTGAAGCCATTGGAATGAAAACCGCGAATCCGTTATACATAATTTCGCCTAATGCTTTAAAATCAAGTGCCGGTTTCACAAAATAGAAATTCCCTGTTTTATTCCCTTTTTTTGAAAATAAATAAAAATAGAGAAGCAATGGTCCAATCCCTGAAATGATTCCAACCCAACCAAGTGCATTTAGTCCAAGGTCTAGCCAAAATAGCGCACCGTAAGTTAATCCAAATCCAATAATAGAGTTTAACAGGGTTAACCCCATTCCTAGCATCGGTTTTCCATCAGCGATAAGAAAGCTATTGAAGAATTGTCCTAAAACAAAAGGCGGGAGCATCCAGACTGCGATCCTTAAATAACTGCTTGCCATTTCCATGATTTCATCATTGCCACCTAATAAACCAATAACAAATTCAGGAAATAAGAAAACAACAATCGAAATAAGTAAGGCAATCACACCAGCGATGATGCTGGTAAACGCGAAATTCTGACGTGCCTCAGCAAATAATCCTTGCCCAAGCTTTCTAACAATCACCGCTCCACCACCTGCCGCAAACAGCATCCCGATTCCCATAGCTAACATAAAAAATGGTGTCATAAGTGAAACAGTCGCAAGTGCCTCCATTCCCAAAGCCCTCATGGAAAGAACCCCATCTGCTAAGCCAAAACCATTCAGTATTAACATTCCTAAAATAATCGGTATCCCAAATTGCATGAGAAGCGGCAAGGTAATTTCTTTATCTAGTTGCGCCTCTTCTGGGCAAATTTCTACCTGTTCCTCTTTCGTTAAAACATACATTTTTTCTGTAACTAAATCTTTCATTTTACCCGCTCCTCATTCACATTTTTAGACATTTTCTTCAGCTTTTCATACTCTACTTGAACTTTCGGATTGACTTTTTTTGGAACGTCCATCTTATAAACCCAAAACAATACGATAACTGCCACAAGCCAACCGCTAATGAAGGATAAGGGTTGAATTAAACTATTCTCATATGCTCGTTTCCACCATATGCCATAGATCATATTTACTAGCAATCCCGCAACGAAGAAACATTTTAAAAATCCTCTAAACCACACTCGTTCTTCAGCAAACTCCATTAAATCTTTGTCTTTCATTAAAAATTCCTCCTATTTTTTAAAAAATAAAAACCGATAAACATGTTAAATTACACATTTATCGGCTCTGCATCTGTTGTGTCTGGCTCTTGGATTATTGATATATTAAACTTTTTCACATTAATTTTAACTTCTTTCTTGCACTTGGGACAAAACAATGGAAAGTTGTTCAACTCAGTTTTTTCAAAAACCTTAACTCTCGTTTTACTTCTACAAGTGGGACAAAATAGCCACTCCATTTTATCCATCGCTTTCATCATACTGCCCACCTCTTTGACTATTTGTAAAATATTCATCAATCGCTTCAATAACAAATGGTTCAATTTGATTCCATTTCGCAGCAAATCCCGTCGTGAATCCTGCTAGATTATCAGCAAAATTAGTTAAACTTGACATTAAACTTGAATTATCACTTTCTGGAACTTCACTTAAAAACTTTTCAACCATTTGCCAATATTTTGCGCCTAGAGCTTCCCCCTCTTTTCCTCTTGGCTTTATGCCTTCTTTTTGAGCGCGAATCATCTCATCCAAAACATTCATTAGCTCATTAATAATGGTTTTCCTCGATGCTACATCAATTTTATTAATGTATTCCTGTAAATTTTTCTCCATGATATCAACAAAGAACCATAAACTATCAGGGCTATGTTTAACATCCGTAATGATTTGGGCATACTTCGCAAAGTCAACCCGATTTTTGACGGTTATTTCATCTTCAAAAAATTCAATGGCTTCAAGCGTATCCTGCAGACTTTCAATATTTTTAATAATTGCTTCTTTTTGATTTCTCACAATACTTAAAACTTTTTCAGGATCATCAAGGGAAACAAGTTGTTTCTTAATCTCATTAAGGGTTAATCCCATATGTTTTAAACTTTTAATCTGATATACCATGACAAGGTCTTTATTTGAATAAAGTCGAAAGCCACCTTCACTATAATCAGTTGCTTTTAAAATGTTACATTGATCGTAATATTGAATGGTTCGAACAGAAACATCCGCTGCCTTAGCAATTTCACCAACCGTCATTAATTTTTCAGATGCAACATTTTCATTCGACAATACCATCACCTCTTTCTATCTTAATATCAAGTTCATTAGTTAAAGCCTGAATCTTTTTGAGTAATTGCTTAAACTTTTCGAAGCCATCTTTTGCTTCTTTTAACATTTCGCTAGCCTCCTCAAAGACTTCCTTTGCTTCCTCAAGCATATCTTGCACCGCTTCAACCTCATCCATTTCATCTTCTATTGCAGAAAATTGAACTTCTAACTCATTCAAGTAAACTTCCATCTCCCTAATTTCTTCCACACTAACACCTCCTGCTAATTCGAATAGCCAAACGATGTGAACATTATACTATTCCCCCCTCACAATAAGTATTATACACCACGACGTAACGTCGTAGTCAATAGGTAAAATAATTTTTTTAAAGAAAATGCAAAAGAGTAAAGACAAATCGCCTGATAAGTATTGAGGCTGCATAGTACTCATAGCGAAGCTTTACAAGCGAAAAACCGAAAAAAAGTAATTTTTCTACAATTTCCAACCGATTTTTATGCAAAAAAAACTAGGCTCCCATCAAGCCTAGTCTGAAACGTGTACGGTGTGTTCCCATTCTGATGCTTCCACTTGCTCGAGTAAAAAATCGTGGATAAATTCACTGACCGCTAATTCAACAAAATCATAGCTTGCCTCTACGCTGCGGACGTTTGACCATAGCACCATCATACCTAATAAATTTTGTGACGCTTCACAATGAATCATTCGCAACAAATAAATGCTTTGTAGGTGTAGGGCATCACAACCTGCCGCAAGAAATAAACTACCACGCACATAATCGCCTGCTTTAAAGGCTTCATGCGCCTGAAGGTGCGCTTCATCCATTAACGTATGGCCACAACCTGCGAGCACAAACACAAGTAAACAAGCTAATAACAATTTCCGCATTATTATCATCCCCCATTTTAATCATAACACATGTTCATCGCAAAAACGGTCGAAGTGCGCCAGCATCATTCTTTAATGCGATGTTTCTCATTCAAACGATTTTTCGTCTTAAACCAGTTGGCGGTCGTAAGCTATGAAAAACGGGTAGTGCGATCACCTTTATGTTTTCTGTGCTTATTTTGTCGTAAAAATTGAAAAATTAAATGTCTTTTGTCAATGAGATCAGTTATTGTGGAACAATGGTGAAAGTTGATTGTAAATCATACGCCATCGTGGTATGATTGTCACTTAGGAATAAAGATTAGGAGGTGCAGAATTTTATGGGAGATGTTACTTTCGTTAGACCAGCTAGGATTCTTATCGATTTTATATTAGGAATCTTTAGACCACCGGTATTTTAACAACTTATACTAATACAAGCTTTTAGACGTATTTTAAGCTTGTATTAGTATTAGATCATATAACGAAAAATCTTGCTGATTGGCACTCTTAAGAGTTTCGATCAGCAAGATTTTTTTTGCTTCCTCATCCTCATTGAAAAGCGATGCATTTGAATAAATGCACCACTTTCCAAAACTGATTACTCTGCATCGTTCTTATCCGATGCTTTTTTTGTTGCCATTGCGATTCCTGAACCGCCAATGATGAGGCCTCCTAATAAGAATAAGCCTGTCACTGCGCCTGTTTCTGGTAAAGCTGTAGCCGGACGCGATGGCGCCGTTGGTGCAGTTGATGTTGGTGGTGCTGTTGGACATGGCGGACACTCAACATCTGGACATGGCGGACATGTCACTGGTTCTGTGACAGATGGGACCGTTGTCGGCTCAGTTGCAGGTGGCACTGTCGGTGGTTCCGTTCCAGGCGGTACGGTTGTAGGTGGTACCGTTGGTGGTTCAGTTGGCGGCACTTCTTCACCAAACCTAGCTTCTAACGTGATATGACCTTCAGCATTGAAGATAAACACTTCATCACGAGACACCAACACATCATCAGCAAACCAACCTAAGAACACATCGTCTGAATCTGCGTAAATGGTTGCCGTCGCGCGAACAACACTTCCGTTTAACACTAAATCACGCGTCGTGTTATTTGCTGCACCGTAAGCAGGCAATCCCCATCCTGAATGCGTCGAAGCACCCGGGAAGGTTCTTGTGCCAAGACCCCAAATCGCTAAGTCTACTTCCCCACCAGCAGCTACCTCAACTTCAATCCATGAAGCTAAAGCGATACCCTCGTCAATTAATTCTGCACGATGTGCGGTTTCACGCAACCACGTTTCTTGAATCGTAATGTGCATATCCGTCTCAGTATCGCGAATCGCACGACGTGGCCCACGATAATAAGCAGCACCGAATTGCGTATTTCCATCAATAAAGTCAATCACTTCAAACCCTAACGCATTTCCGTGATTATTGCCAGGTAACGGCCAATGCTGACCACCGTTTTGCTCGTATCCACCAAATAAGTGGTTTGATGCACCAAGGCGATAAATCCCGTCTGGTGAAATTGGCTCAAGCGTTGAAGCCATGTGCCAAACACCGTCTTGATAGAAAGCACCCGTTACCGTTGAGCCTTGCATCGTAAACCAGTTTGGCTGTCCGTAAAACGGTGATTCTGGGTCGGTAATGCGTCCTGGTGTTGCCGGTGTATTCGTTTCGCCTTCACCACGATTAGCACCTGGCATGTTTAACATTTCAATCAAATCACGACCGCGAATTTCAAATAATGGCATCGTGTTTTCGAACGTTAAAGCTGCCATTAATTGCGCCGTGTTCACTTGATCATCTGGTGCCCAAGTTAACTCCAAAGCATCTTGACCACGCCAAGATGAGTGATTGTTAATGATGACGGTTCCAGCAAACGGCTCACCGGTTGTGTGAGATAAATCACCTGCAAGCTCACGTGTCACATAGTCGTATAGTAAGTTGACCAAGAATTGATTTCGGTGGTGTTGGCTACCTGTCGCATAAGTAACACGCGGTCCAACTGGTCTTCCCCACCAATAATCACGTACTTGTTCCCAGCCCCAATCAGCGCGATCGCCATCGAGTGAGGGTTGGTTACTAATCTCTAAGTTAATGTTATTGCCCGTTCCTTCTCGCTCCCAAGTCGCGCCTACACCGTGAACCCATTCAAACACTTCTGGGTCTGGCTCATACGGACGAACGTTAGCTTCTAAATTCCCTTGCAAATGAACCAATTGGCCATCTTCGTCAAAGCCTAATTGAATCTCACCTAAGCCACGCGCATGATGCCCACCAAGGACAACCGCCGTGCTTAAATCACCATACGTTCTAATCGCATTAACCGTGTTGTGCGAATGCCCAGAGAAGAAGCCATCAAAATGCGCATTTCCTCTTTGCTGCAAACGATCAACGATCATGTTGCTGTAATTGCCA
The DNA here is from genome assembly GCA_009780245.1 of Turicibacter sp. Taxonomy (GTDB): domain Bacteria; phylum Bacillota_I; class Bacilli_A; order MOL361; family Turicibacteraceae; genus WRKJ01. The sequence continues at coordinate 8,780 of WRAJ01000028.1, read as the reverse complement.
GAACTTGTATGCGTAAGAGCAACAACCGCATTGACGCCATACGGTCCTTCTGGATCACGTAACATCGTGATCATCTCTTCTAACCATTCAAAGTTAGTGTCTTCACCTTGAACCAATCTCGGCGTTCTGAAGTTTAATCCCGCACGATCCATCGGGCCAACTAAAGATGGCATATTCGGATGCGTTAAACCAACTAATGCCACTCTAACACCATACGTTTCATACCAATCATCTAAAACGGCATATGGCTGTAACCAATCCGGATGTTCACCCGCTCTTGGATGACCGTCCTCATAAACAAGGTCAGCCGCTAAGAACGGAATCCCGCCCTCAACCACATTCAATGGATGATCATCTGGCAGTATTTCCCAAATCGGGTTTGGATTTCGATTAACCCCTTCTAAAAGTTCTGCACGCCTAACTGGGTCCGTCTCACTAAAACTTTCAGTTAATAAACGATTTTGCCAACTAAACTCATGATTTCCAATTGAGCCGTATCTAATGCCTAACAAGTTCAGGATGCGTAGCGCTGGTTCTCCCCACATCAAATTAGTAATCGACTGACCAAAGAACGTATCTCCAGCGTGTAAAAGCACTGGGTAATGTCCGGTTTCATCCAACGTGCGATCACGATAAGCATTAACAAACGTTACAAACCTGGCAAACCCAGGGTCCGACACACTATTCTCACTGTTCATCATTCCGTGGAAATCAGCAAATGCCGTTAATGTCACCGTTAAATCAATGTCAACCGGTGCTGGCACATACGCTTCACCGTAAAGCTCTAAATCAGTCGCAGGGTTAATGATACGGAATTGCACTTCATTTCTAGCTTGCCACCAATGAATAACGCCTCGATTGATTAGCACTTCATCGCCAACGTTAAATCCAGCAGCAACTGGATCTTGCCAAATGACAAAATTCCCACCACCTGGCGCATCAACCACGCGGTTTGGATCGCCACCAGCACCCGTTGTTGAACCTGTAATTTCAACCGGCACTGCCACGGATACGAGCATGCTTTGGAAGTGGCGATCACGCAATTGTTCCAATGTGACAGGAATTGCCTCTGGAACCGTCGCTTCGCCTAAATTCTCAATACCATCCAGATTTGCCACTGTAACGTTTTCTAATCCCATAAACCCATTGCCAGTAACGTTTCCATTTCTGACACCGGTAACGACGACTTCACGTCCAGCAAAGGCTGCTAATTGCGCTTCGCTGGCACCTACTACACGTACTAGGATGCCACTTTCTGGGGTTGTACCAGTTGGGCTTTGCAAGAAGAACGCATTACCAGCTGCACCCGGTGCGTAAGTGGTTGTTACAACACCATGTACACTTATCGTTTCGCCAGCTTCAGCTGCACGAGCCTCTTCAACTGTGATGGCCGTTACGATTGGAATATCGCCTGACTCTCCGTAGAAACGTGCAACAAGTTCGGTGTTTTCTGTGATAGTGAACGAATAAGCTAACGTTGTGGCAACTAATTCTTCACCTGCAAACCACCCTAAAAATTCCACGCCGCTATCTGGTGTCGCTGTTACGGTCACACGCGTGTTGTGCATGTTCACGTTGTTCGTTCGATCCCCAGGTGCGAACGGTGCTGTGATGATCGCTGTTCCGTAGCCTTCGGCTGCAACGGTTAATGTCGACGAGATCATCTCAAGACCAGCTTCGCCACGTCTCGCTGTTGCAATTTCCATCGAATCTCTTAACATCTGAGCACCGTTTAGCGTCCAAACCGATGAATCAGAACTCGCTCTTCCGATGAACGTTGACCAATCTTCACGTGGATCTGCTTCACCGTCTATCGGACGTAATAACACTTGTGGTTCTGCAATGACGTGCATATCAGAACGATTTCCTGCCGCATTACCTGGGAATCGCCACGTGTTGCTGTCTTGCGTCCACGTATGGTTTGAACCCGTTACGGTATAGACTTGTGCATTTGGATGTCCGTGTCCATAAGGCGTAATGCGTTCACCTGTTGCTGTGATGTACCACGCATCGTTTGTGCCATGAACACCCGTTCTTAAGTTAGAACCCATGCTATTTAACATGATGTTAACATCACGACCGTACATTTGGTGAATTAAGATTAAGTTTTCAAACGGCATCGTCGTGTAGATATCGCGGCGATAAACCGGTGATTCTGGCGTTCTTGGCCACATCCCCGTGTTTCGCCAACCACCTGAATTAGAAACGGCAATGACTGAAGGATCATCTAATCTTTCGCTGACGTATTCTAAATTTAACCTCGTCACCCAATGATCTCTTGAATCACGGTCGTTAAAATAAATCCCAACTGGTCCAAGGTTTTCACCAAAATGGACTTCTGCTTCCGCAATGAACGGTGCCAGAAGGTCTGTAACCGCGTCATAGTGGTGCGCAAAATCTAACCAATCTGGGTGTCCGGCATGGGCACCTAAAACACCAAACTCGCCTGCTGCACGCGGCGCGAAATCGCGAATAGCATTTTGCGGTGTCAGCCAAGTCGTGACGTCTTGTAAATCTCCTTCTTCAGTGAAATAGAAAGAGAAGCGTCCCAAATTACGACCGTGTTGACCGGCTTCGATAATTGGCGTTCCAGCGTGTTCACGCGCTAGCGTATGGTGGGCATGGCCACCAATGATCGCATCAAAATCAAAATTAGCTGCGACGTACTCAATCGCACCGCTCGTACCACCTAAATGCGTCGCCGCAACAACTGCGCTCACGCCGTAATAATCACGCAAATGATCAATCAAATCATGAATGTGATCTTTGTGAGCTTGATCAGCACCGGCATGAATGCTTCTTAAGTCAAATTGCACAAGACCACCTGATACTAAGTTTCTCATCCCCGTGTTCATTAAACCGATCACCCCAATCGTCACATCGTGATCCGGGAACTCAATCACATCGTATGGTCTGACAAAGGATGGTCTTTCACCATAACCCGTTGAAGGTGTAAACCCAGCTGGCATGTTCTCTTCCGTTTGGTAGAACAGATCAGCCGCAAGCAACGTCACTTCTTCACCTAGCGTATAAGCACGTCCAATCCCGTGAGAAAATTCATGATTTCCTAAGGCCACGTGCATATTGAAATCTTGATTACGCGTTAAGTAATCAAAGACCGCCACCACGTTTCGACCATGATGGAAGTTAGATAATGAATAACCATGAAATTCATCGCCACCACCAATGATAAACACATTTTGAGGATCTGGATTTTGCGCCCTTAGCCACTCTGTGTAAGCAACCAATTGTGCCGCACCAGGATCGTTATCATTGGCTGAAGCTCTTGCCGTATGACCATGAAAATCAGCAAAAGTTAAAAGGTCAATGCGAAGGTCATCTTCTAAAGCTAATTCATCCATCGCATGTTCTTCGATATACGGTTCTTCTTCGCACACTTCACCGATGTTTATCGGTGATTCTTCCTCGTATGAATCACTTTCGTCAAGCACGACATCTGCTACGTCTGTCGTTGGCTCTCCTGTTTCATACGTCGTTGTTTCTTCTATGTGCACATCCGATATAGCGGATGCTTCTTCTGCAAAAACACTTAGTGGCATAGCACCAAATACCATGATAAATGCTAGCAGTAGTGACAACATTTTTTTGTACCTAAATGAATGCTTCATTTCTTTAGCACGCTCCTCTTTTTACTTTAAACGATGATACGCTTCCATTATACACGATCCGACATTCGAATACCAAGCTTTTTTTTGAAAAAATGACAAAATAAAAGCACCATCGCTGGTGCCTTCATGATCGGCTTTTATAACAGGCCCCTACTCCTTGTTCGATCAAGGTAAGCCTAGTATTTTATTTCTCATGGTCCAACCGTTTTGCTCCGCTTACGGGTTGGCACACAAATCGTTTTTCATCTTTTAAAGTCTCATCCCGCCATTGACACTTAAGTTGTGACCGGTGATATAAGACGCATCGTCACTTGCCAAGAATAAAATGGTTTTCGCAATTTCTTCCGGTTCTCCAAGACGGCCTAGCATGGTTTGTTTTGAGAATTTATCTAGTAAATCCTGTGAGACAGTTTTTAAAATGTCTGTCATGATGTAGCCCGGGGAAATGGCATTCACGCGAACGGCAGCACCTTTTCGAGCGAACTCTTTTGCCCACGATTTTGTCAAGCCCTGGATGCCCGATTTTGTTGCGGCATAGTTAGCTTGACCAATGTTACCAAACTCCCCGACAACCGAAGCGATGTTAATGATGGAGCCGTCGCCCATTTCAGCCATGTGCGGCCCAATGTAACGCGTTAAATTAAACACACCTTTTAAATTGACAGCGATGACTAAATCCTATTGTTCGTCCGTCATTTTCGCCGTCATGGCATCACGCGTAATGCCTGCATTGTTGACTAACACATCGATTTTTCCGTATTTGGTGACGACGTGATTGAAAAATTCCTGACATTTTTCTGCGTCCGTGACATTTAATTCGTATCCTTCTAAACCTTCTAATTCATAAGTAATAGGCGCCATGTCACAGGCGATGACGTTTGCACCTTCTTTAATAAATCGTTCAGCTGTTTCTTTTCCAATGCCAGCAGCAGCGCCTGTAACGACTGCTACTTTTCCTGCTAATCTCATGTATGTTTCCTCCGTCTTTTAATTTTGATACAAAGCCACAAATTGCTTTACATGATGCGCTGCTATTTCTTGCCAAGCGGGAATCATCGCGGTTCCGCCCCCAAGAATATCAACCGTAAAAGCACCTAACAAACTCGTGATTAACGTGACAGCCATAATATGCGGATCTCCCTTTACCACTTCGGCCATTTTAAGCCCTTCGAAATAAGGTTCTAACACACCAATCATTTTTCGTGAAAGCTTTAATTTCACAAAATCTTGTTCGTCATCCGATAGTTTCATCTGAACTTTATATAATTTTCTGTTTTGTTCATACAAGTCACAAATGCGTGTGGCAATGAGGCTGATACTCTTTTCAAAATCTAGTTGCTCGACCTCGTCTAAAATATGATCAACCTGCGCATCAATGACATAATGCTCCGTTGTCACTTGGAATAAATTTGCCTTTGATCCAAAGTGACGAAAGATCGTTAATTCGTTGACGTCAGCTTCGTGTGCAATTTGCTTGGTTGTCGTGGGATAATACCCTTTTTCAGAAAATAATCTAAGAGCAACTTTCATGATTTGATGGCTTGTATCGTTATTATATTTCATGTTCTTTTCCCTCTTTGTTATCCGATTTTTGGTACCTTCTCACTGGCTAAAAAACCTTTCAAAACACTTAAAAATTCAGTTGGTCTTTCATACATAGAAGCGTGTCCACAATTTTTGATTTCTAAATAAGCGGATTCTTCGATCGCATGGTGAATCTCTAATTGATTATCTGCTGGTGTCACAAAGTCCGAATCACTGCTAACAATTAGCGTATTCGCTTTGATGTTAGCTAGTTGGTCTCTAATATCGAACCCTTCAGAACTTTCGATTAATCGCGCCACTGCGGTTAGAAACGTTTGGTTAAACACTTGCTTCAAAAATGTTTTTCGTTCGTTCATCCAAGTGATATGTTTGGTATAAAAGTTTGGTGAATAAATTACTGGAATACTAACGCTATAGAATAAATCGGCATCGCCTAGTAGTGCTGCTTTTTTCCAACCTACGCCAATGTCCGATAGCCAAGGGCTTGTCCATGCTGCTGTATTAAATAATACCAGTTTATCAACTGAATTTCCATACTTTAGTGCAAATTGTAGGGCAACTACTCCGCCATAAGAAATACCAAAAAGATGGACTTTTTCTAAGTCAAGTTCATCGATCACTGCTTGAACAACTTCAATTTGAATATCGTGTTTATAATCTGATGCCATTTTGTCAGATTGACCTTGATCGAAAAAATCAAGTAAAACCACTTGGTTATGTTTCGTTAATTCAGGTAAGAACATGGCCCAGCTCAATGTTGACATCATAATCCCATTTAAGATGACAAGTGGTTGACCTTCTCCGTGTACTTCGTAGTAAATTTTTTTTCCATTGTGCTGCAAATGTGGCATACTAGTCGCTCCTTCTCCTAGGCTTTTTACTCGCTTACATCACGTATCCAAGTTCACGTGCTTTTTCTAATAATTCCTCTTGAAACTTCGGATGTGCAATGGCAACAAGTCGCTCAACTCGCTCCTTGACACTTGTCCCACGCAACGAGGCAATCCCGTATTCCGTTACAACGTAATCGACATCGTTGCGCGATAAACTAACCGTTGCGCCCGGCTTCAAAAAAGGAACAATTTTAGAAATTTCTTCACGCTCACCCGTTTCTTTGTTCTTTACCATCGCCGTTGAATACAGCGCAATAAACGATCGCCCGTTTTTAGATTTCTGTGCACCGATGGCTGTATCCGCTTGACCACCAGTTCCGCTATATTGAAGATGACCGATGGTTTCAGAGGCACATTGACCTGTTAAATCTATTTCAATCGTGGTGTTAATGGACACTTGGTTATCATTCTGAGCGATGGTGTAAGGATCATTTGTCCAATGTCCATCTAAAATTAAAACAGAGGGGTTATTGTCAATAAATTCATACAACGCTTTGGTACCCATGGCAAAAGCTGCTACGTGCTTCCCGCTATGCATTTGCTTTTTCTTGCCTGTCACCACGCCAGCTTTAATTAGCTCCATTAACCCCGTTGTAAACATTTCCGTGTGAATGCCTAAATCTTTTTTATCCATTAATGAATAGGCCACCGCATTTGGAATGCCACCGATCCCTAATTGTAAGCAATCACCATCGTTTATCTCTTTCGCAATTAAAGCACCTATTTTCCAGTCTTTTTCATTAGGCTCTGTGCTGTGAAGCTCTGGCACTTCGTAATCGGTTGCGACTAAATAATCAATGTCGCTCACGTGCAACTCTAAATCGCCAAACGTACGTGGAAAATTTTCATTTATCTCTAAGATGACAGTCTTTGCAGCTTCTATCATCCGCTTTTCATACACGTTACTCAATGAAAGTGACACATAGCCGTGCTCATCTGGTGGCGAAGCCGTTCCAATAAACACATCAGGCTTCTGGTGATCAAGGCGCTTTATGCCTGCCAAATGAAGGTGATTGGGAATAAACGACATGGTGCCATGTGCCTGTGCTTTCCGCATTGACGCCGTGTAAAACCAACCCGCCATCTTAAAAGAATCTTTGTAGGTGGGATCATTAAAATAATCCGCTGGTTCAAACGGTAAGCACGTTGTGACGGTGACATTTTCCACTTGATGGGCAATCGTATGAAGGTGCCTGACTATTTCTCGCGGTTCAGCAACCGCCATGGCAGAAACGATCACATCGTTGCTTTTGATTAACGCCAGTGCTTCCTCTACTTTAACAACCTTCGCGTGCTCTTCTTTACTCATGGGGACATCCTCCTTTTACTGTTAGTTACTTATGGGCAATTGCGAAAAGCTATCCAGTCACTGCGGAACGGAATATCACGTATTTTGTGAAAATCAATTAATACGTAATAGTTTTTACTTTTCGCCATTGCCTATTAGTTACTGCCCTAGAACCTCTTCAATGCTCATAAATGGCAAGAATGCCTCCCAACCTGATACTTCATTTGGATTCATTCTAACCAAAGCAAGGTCTTGCGTACCGACACGGTTACCGTTTGCAAAATCAATCGCCGGCCCGAACGGGTTTTGCACCGGTGCTGATTCCATCGCTTCAATGAAGCTTGCCCACGTTAAATCCTCTCCTGCACGCTCTAACCCTTCTACGAAGAAGTGCATCGCAATCCAACCGGTCATAGCAAACGAATTACTTGATAAATCCTCGTTTGAAACTTGTGCAATCCATTCACGAAATAGCTCGATCTCTGGGCGAGTCATGTCGACCCAGGCACTGGCAAAGACATCAAATGACCCATCAATATCATCTGCAACTAAAGCTGTCATGGAAACATCTGCACTAACGTAAGACGTAATAACTGGTACCGTGTTTCCTTGTGCCGCAAGTCCACGTAAAATTTGCGGTAACGCATTTTGAATTGATCCCGCAATGATCACATCGACATCCGCATTCAAAATCGTTGCGGCTTGTGCGGTAATATCAACGGCATCCGGTGCCATTTGTGCCGTGACAATGTCAATTGGTTCTAACCCGTCAGCCTCACGTGCTGCATTAATCGCCTCTAATTCTTGGTGAACACCGGCATAGAAATCTTCTCCTGCATCGTCATTCGTATGAATTAAACCAATGGATGTTGCACCAAACTCCCCTGCTGCCCAGGCCGCAAAAACACGCCCTTCCATCGGGAATACAGGTTGAACCGGAAATGTATTACGACCATTTCCATCGGTGGCATTTTCATTATAAACAACCCCAATTCCCGCAGCAAAATAAACGGTTGGAATGCCGATTTCAACTAACGTTGGAAACGTCGCACCAATTACCGGTGTCCCAAAATGTCCCACAATCGCGAACACTTCATCATCGTGAATAAACCCTTCAAGTGCTGCTACCCCGTCTCCAGGTAAAAACCCATCGTCCACATGCAGGTACTCTAATAATCGACCATGAACCCCGCCTTGCGCATTAATCATTTCAATATAAGCATGCATTCCTGATTGAAACGGCCCACCTACTGGTGCTAAAGGACCAGAAACAGCCGCACTGTTTGCAAAATAAATGTGCGTATCTGTCACTCCTTGGACAAAATCTCCTGACTCGCTACCACCTGTATCGTCTGGTGCACAAGCCACTAAAACCAATGCGAACACTATTACAAATAAACCGAATAATTTATTCTTTTTCATTTT
>WRAJ01000027.1 GCA_009780245.1 Turicibacter sp. | reverse complement strand
TTACGATTATATTCACATCGGCAACGCACGACCGGTGATCTTTTTTGATGTCGTTCGTCGCTACTTTGAAGCGACCGAACATCAAGTGGACTACGTGTCTAACATCACCGATGTCGACGATAAAATTATCAACAAGGCGCAAGCAGAAGGCGTAAGCGAAACAGAAATTGCGGAAAAATATCTCACTCAATACCTTGCTGACTGCAGAGCTTTAAACGTGAAACCAGTAAGGGCGATGCCGAAAGTGACCGAAAGCATGGATGAAATCCTGACCTTTATCGACGCGTTAGTTCAAGATGACTTCGCCTATGAAGTAGCGGGAGACGTGTACTTTAGGGTTAAAAAAGCATCTGATTATGGGAAGCTGTCGGGTAAAAAAATTGAAGACTTGATCGCGGGTGCGCGGGTGGAAGCCAACGCCAAAAAAGAAGATCCGCTTGATTTTACGTTGTGGAAGAAGACGGACGTCGGCATTACATGGGATTCGCCGTGGGGCGCGGGTCGTCCAGGTTGGCACACGGAATGCGTCGTGATGATCGAAGAGGCCTTTAAAGGGAAGATCGATATTCACGGCGGCGGTTCTGACTTGCAATTCCCGCATCACGAGAACGAAATTGCGCAAAGCGTTTGCGGGGCTGGGCATACAATCGCGAATACGTGGATGCACGTTGGGCGACTAGGCTTAGACGATGAAAAAATGAGTAAGTCGCTCGGGAATGTGATCCTCGTGAAAGACCTTCTAGAAACGTATGATGCAAATGTGTTTAGGCTGTTTATGTTATCGACACATTACCGTCAGCCAATCGATTTTTCCGATGCGGTAATGGAGCAGGCTCAGAAAGAGTGGGAAAAGGTGGCCAGTGCGTACGTTGGGTTGCACCGTTACATTGATTTAGCAGATGGCTTGTCCGAGGGGTCGCAAAATAGCCCTTTACTTATGTCTTTAGCGACAGATTTTGATGCGTTCATGGCGGATGATTTTAACACGGCGAATGCGATAACCACCTTGCATGCGCTTGTTAAGGAAGCGAATAAGCTGGTACGGGCAAAAGCGGAAATTGGTGAGGCTAAGAAAGCGTTGGAATTATTTGAAGATTTTCAAAATACGCTTGGCTTCCAAGTTGATGTGACGCCAATGTCTGATGCGGATAAACAACGCTACCGTTCATGGGAACAGGCGCGTGCGGATAAAAATTTCGAACTGGCGGATGATTTGAGAAAAGAATTGATGGTGAAAGGATTGGTTTGATGACAGGCAAATCATGGATTTACAAGGTATTCTTCTTAGCGCAATTTGGCGCGCTTGGCGCATTTTTGAATTATTTCAACTTATATTTGGAACAGGAAATTGGCTTGGTTGGTTCGGAAATCGGTCTTTTGCAGCTGATTAGCTTAACGTTTATGGTCATGATTAATCCGGTTTGGGGAATGGTTGCCGATCGTACGGGCAAGTATAAGTTTTTGCTGAGAGTCTCGATTTTAGGTGCTATTTTCTCAACGTTTATGCTTTTTCACGTTCACACCTTTGCATTAGTGGTCGTTATGGCCATTTTGATGGAGTGTTTACGTGCCGGAGGAAATCCCTTAGCAGAGGTGATTACGACGAATTTTTGCGACAAAAATAGCTATGATTTCAGCAAAATTCGCGTATTTGGCTCAATCGGATGGCTCGTTGGCGGGGTTGTGATCGGTTTTTTGATCGACGGAATGTCCCTGAACGTGTTCGGACTTGATCTGAATTTTGACGGTATGTTTAGCCTCGGGACGGCCATGATCGGGATGTACTTAGTCCTCAGATTAAGCGCCTTTGCTCTGACATTTTTAATGCCGAAAGACGAAGAAAAAATCATTGAAAATCCTGATACAACCCTAAGTACTGAACTTGCAGCTGAAACAAAGCCGGGGATTAAAGCGTTGCTCGTGAATAAACAATTCTTATTCTTACTGTGCTTTATCGCCATTAGCGGGGTTGTGATGGACACAGCAAACGGCTATTCAGGCATGCACTTAGTCTCAACACTCGGTGCACAAGCTGGCATCGTTGGCACGTTGATGTTTGCTTCCGTTTTCCCAGAAATCCTTTTCTTGCCGTTTGGTGGGATGCTAGTTAGAAAAATCGGTTTTAAAAACGTTTATTACTTAGCGCTGATTGCGATATTAGTTAGGCTGGGGATTTATTCCTTTACTTACAGCATTCCCTTGTTTTTAGTAGTGAGTGTTGTTCACGTTTTAGGTGTGATTATGCACGTGAGTGGCAACATTGCTTTTCTTCGCAAAGTGGTGCCAGCTAATCAAATAGCGTTGGCGTTTACGATTATGGCATCGGTGTTGGCTTTGACGCGGGCTCTTTTAGGTTATGTGTTTGGGATCATTTATGAGACGAGTAGTTTTATGGTTTATCGTGTGGCGTTTGTGATTGTGTTGTTTGCTTTGATTGTGTTGGTTAGGTCGAAGACGTTTAATGGGTTTGATCCGACGCCGGATGGGGCGGTAGTGGAGTGATGATGGAGTGATTTTGTGAAGAAAGACCGTAATATATTAATTTTGCAGTTGCTATTTCTAACGGTTGCGGGTGCCAACGGCGCCTTTATGAATTTTATTAACTTATACCTTGAGCAAGTGGTGGGGTTATCAGGGACTGAGATTGGCTTGGTTGCGATGATCAGCATGGCGTTGCTCATTGTCGTTAATCCGATTTGGGGCTTTATTGGCGATAAGACAGGCAAGCACGTGTTGTTGTTTAAGCTTTCGTTTTTTGCCACGATTTTCATGGCGGCTGTTTATTTTAATGCCAGGACATTGGTGGCGGTCTTGGTGGTTGCGACGTTGTTTGAAGCTTCGCGGGCTGCGATTATGCCGTTTTTTGATCTGATCACCACGGATTATTGTGAAAAGGTCAAATTTGATTTTGGTCGTGTCCGTGTATTCTCGTCGTTTGGTTTTATGACCAGTACAATGGGGGCCGGCTTTGTGGTTGGGGGTCTTAGCTTCACGTTGTTCGGGCGAAGCTTTGGTTTTGATGGCTTTTTAAACTTGGAGCACGCGATGTTTGGGATATTTATTTTTCTCATGTCTGTCTCAGCACTCTTAGCCTTTTTTGTCCCGAAGCCAAGGACGGCGGTGGACGAATCAGAAATATCTGGTAAGAAAACACCTGCAAAGAAGTTTAGTAAAGAAGATGCGAAGCTACTATTCAGCAATAAAAAATACCTCTATATCCTCGTTTTTATTGCCTTAAGCTTGGTCACCCTCGAAGCAGCGAAAGCGTATCTCGGAAATCACATGGTGATGGAACTCGGGACAAACGAGAACATCATGAGCTGGCTGACACTAGTGATGGTGGCACCGGAACTGCTGTTGATGCCCCTTGGAAGTAAGCTGATCAGAAAAGTAGGCTTTAAAAAATGGTACATCTTTGCGGTGTCCACGATGATCGTCAGAATGGCCATTTATTCCTTTGCGACGAGTGTGCCGCTGATTGTCATTGCGAGTCTTGTCCATGGGCTTGGTATTACGACGCATGTCGCCGGCAATATTGCCTATATCAGAAAAGTGGTGCCAGCGAACGTGATGGGCCTTGCTTTTACGGTTATGGTATCGTTTATGGCCATGTGTCGCGCGGTTTTAAGCTTCTTATTTGGCACCATTTACGACCACATTGACGGGTTTACCGTTTTTCGTGTCACAACCGTCGTGTTAACCGTGGCGTTGTTGTGGGTGATCAAGAGCAAAAACTTGAAAGAAGTGGGAGACGAAATCACGGCTACGTCTTGAAAACAGGGCGACAATGCGGTATAATAGTCAGATTGGGAACAGACTAATCTTAGCAATGAAAATAGGGAGTGAACCGTGATGGCACTAGAAAACAGTCAACATTTAACCCGTGAGGGGATTCAGAAATTCCAAGAGGAACTTGATTTTCTCTCAAAAGTAAAAATGGAAGAAATCAAAGAGAAGCTCCAAGAAGCACGCGCGCAAGGGGATTTATCGGAAAACGCGGAATACGACGCGGCACGTGAAGAGCAAGCACAGACGTTCGAGCGCATCCAAGAATTACAGTTTATTTTGAAGAATGCGGTCGTGATCGAATCAGAAGGCGGGGACGTTGTGCAAATTGGTTCAACGGTCACCTTCGTGTTAAAAAACGATGGTGTAACCCAAAGTTTCAAGATTGTCGGTAGCGCAGAAGCAGATCCGTTTACCGGAAAAATCTCGAATGAATCACCCGTAGCATTGGCCGTTCTCGGACGCCGTGTGGGAGACGTTGAACACGTGAATCTACCAGAAGGATCAACCGAAGTAGAAATTTTAGAAGTGGTTTAAGGCGAGCAGAGTGTTCGCCTTTTTGCAGGTTTAGGAGTGGATGAAAATGGCAATTGGGATTATTGGGGCCATGCAACAAGAGGTGGCGATTTTAAAAGCGCTCATCGATGTGAATGAAGTAATCGACGTGATGCACGTTGAATTTACAGTTGGGACACTGCACGGTAAGGACGTTGTGTTACTTGAAAGTGGGATTGGCAAAGTGAACGTTGCCGTCGCAACGACGCTACTCATCGAGCGTTTTGATATTGAATACGTTATTAACACCGGATCAGCCGGTGGTCTCACACAAGACGCGCAAGTGGGTGACGTGGTGATTTCAGAAAACGTGGCACATCACGACGTTGATGTAAGGATCTTTGGTTATGAAGCTGGACAAATACCAGGGATGCCAGCGATCTTTGCTGCGGATACAAATTTAGTCGCGAAAGTGGAAGCCGTGCTGAAAGCCGCGCACGTGCGTCATTTCAAAGGCCAGATTGTCACAGGCGATACGTTTGTCCATCGTCCTGAGCAAATGATGGCGATCCAGGAGCACTTCAATCATGCGGTGGCACTTGAAATGGAAGCCGCAGCGGTGGCGCAGGTGTGTTACCTAGCAAAGGTTCCGTTTGTTGTTGTCCGTGCCTTATCTGATATTGCTGGCAAAGAATCGGACCTTTCGTTCACCGAATTTCTGCCGTTAGCAGCAAAGGCGTCATCAGAGATGGTTGAACAATTAGTTAAGGTGATTTAAATGGAAAATAACAAAAATTTTGACGGTCCTTTGAAGTATGAGCTGCTACATGAATGCAAGCAGACCGGGGCGCGTTACGGAAAAATTCACACGCCACACGGTAGCTTTGAGACGCCGATTTTTATGCCAGTAGGGACGCTGGCAACGGTAAAGACGCTCTCGCCAGAGGAACTATTAAGCATGGACGCGGGGATTATCCTCGCTAATACGTATCACCTTTGGTTGCAACCGGGTGAGGACATTGTCGCGGAAGCGGGTGGGCTCCACAAATTTCAAAACTGGCACAAGCCGATCTTAACCGATTCGGGCGGTTTCCAAGTGTTCAGTCTGAGCAAAATGCGTAAAATCGAAGAAGAAGGCGTGAAATTCCGCGATCATCGCAACGGCGCACCGTTGTTCATGTCGCCGGAAATATCGATCGATGTTCAGAATAAATTGGGCGCCGATATCATCATGTCCTTTGACGAATGCCCGCCGTATCCGGTGACGCACGATTACATGTTGCAATCCGTCGACCGCACGCTGCGCTGGGCAGAAAGAGGCTTGAAAGCGCACGCACGACCCCACGACCAAGCTTTATTCGGTATCGTCCAGGGAGGCGAATTCCCGGACTTGCGTGAATATTCCGCAAAAAAGCTCGTCGAAATGGACTTTCCGGGCTATTCCGTGGGTGGGGTGTCCGTGGGCGAGACGAAAGAAACCGCGCGCAAGATGGTGGAATATGCGATTCCGTTCTTACCAAAAGATAAACCGCGCTACCTCATGGGCGTTGGCGCAGCCGATGACTTGATCGACGGCGTGATCCGTGGCATTGATATGTTTGATTGCGTCCTACCAACGCGCGTGGCGAGACACGGGGCGGCGATGACAGCGATCGGGCGCATCATTGTGAAGAATAAGAGTTACGAAAAAGACTTCACCCCCCTTGATGAAGGGTGTGCGTGTTACACGTGTCAAAACTACACAAAAGCTTATATTCGCCATTTATTAAAAGCGAATGAAACCTTTGGTCAACGCTTAGTGAGTTATCATAATTTGTATTTTTTGATTGACTTAATGAAGCAAGTGCAAGAGGCGATCAAAGCGGATCGGTTGCTTGATTTTAGAGAAGCATTTATGGAACGATACAGTCAGAATTACTCGGGAAAGACGGCGTTTTAGTAGGAGGTTAGAAGATGAAATGTAACAATTGTGGATATGGTAACGACCGCAGTGCAAAAATTTGTGGCATGTGTAACACGCGGTTAAGAAGAGGCGGCGGTGGCAAAGGGGTTCTCATTGCGCTTCTTAGCTTGATTGGTGTGGCTGCGGTAGCGGGAGTTGGGTTTTTAATTTTTAATCTTGTTGATTTCGACAATGTGAATAGCGGTTCAAGCCAACGAACCTCAGTCAATGCGGACGACTTCTTCTTTATCAACCAGTCAAATAACAACACGATGATGGACGGGTCGTTTGTCACGGCAGAGGCGATCTACTTTGCTCATTCTTTTGACGGGGAAGTGACCGTTTTTGATCACGATCTAACTGAAATCGATGAATTTTCGTTGCAAACGAATTGGTCATCCGTTAGATCTTTGCACGTGACAGAAGATGCCATTTATTACACAGCTGGCTTTGAAGGTGCTCTATATCGTTATGACCGTGAAACTGGTCGCAGGACTTCTTTAGCTGAAGGTGTTTTTAGAAAGGTGATCATTGGCAATCAAGTGTTTTATGTGGGAGAGTTATGGGGGAGTTCAAATCTTTACGTGTACGATCTTGAAGCCAGTCGTACGACCACGCTTTTCACAGGCGACGTGAGAAACTTCTTTGTGGTGCCAGCTGAAGATACCATTTTGATGATGACCGACCGCGCGTTGTATCAAATGGATCTTGATGGCGGCAACCTTGAGCAGATCAGCGACGATGCTTGGTCCTTTGCCTTTGATGGCGAAATCGTTGCGTGGGTGACGTTATGGGGTGACATTCACACGTTAAACGTGGCAACAAGTGAAGAAGGTCGCATTTCGACGACGATCGATGTTCATCAGATTGTTATGACAGAAAACCACCTCTTTGTGACCGACTGGGGCGAAGACTTATACTTAATCGAAAGAGACGATCTGAATCGTAGTACGTTAATCGCAGAAAGTGTGATGGACTTCATTGTCGTCGGTGAACACATCATCTATGAAGGCTGGCAAACGTTTAATGTTTATGTGGCCGATTTTGATGGGAATAGCCGCGTGTTAATCGAAGATGAGTTTTCGCTTGACTTTGATCCAGACTTTGATATGGCACTGCCTGAGCGCGTTCCTGCTGAGCTTTCAGTGCCAGAAGAACCCGTTTTATGGGATTTTTCACCAAGCGACACAGCGTTTATGAATCAAGCGAATCATAGTTTGCTATTAGCGGATTCACTCATGATGTTTGTCGCCGAAGAAGCGATTTATATGGCACTGTCAAACGGTGAGATCATTAGAACAACCGATACGTTTGACACTTACGAAACGCTGACAGAGACAAACGCTTGGCTCATGTCTATTCATGTGATCGACGGTGTTCTATACTATGAGACGTGGGACGGCGATTTGTATCGTCATGACGTAGATCGTGGTCGTTCAGAAGTCGTTGCTAGTGAGATCTTCTCGCCTTTTATCGTGAATGAATTAGTGTTTCATCTAGCGGATAGCTTCGGGGCATCGCAGTTGTTTGTTTATAATTTGGAAACGGGTGAGCGAGAAGTTGTGCTCGATCGAAACATTCGTCATTTTGTGATCGACGCTGAAAATGATCGCCTGCTATTTGTTGATGATACCTCACGCATGCTGTACCAGTCTGATTTAAACGGTGATCATTTAGAAGAGATTAGTTCTAACGTGAGAAATTTTGCGTTTAACGGTGAAATAATTTTTGCGGTTTCAAACGATCGTTTATACATCATTGATGCAGACACACACGAGCAGCGTTTATTTAATGGCTCAACAAGTCGCATTGATGAATCAGGTTTTGTCGGGCGTTATGCGTTGGCATTTTCTTGGGACAATGATTTTTTATACTTAATTGATCTTGATGACTTAAATAACTACTGGGTTTTAGCAGACGACGTTAATACGTTTGCAACCGTTGGGAATGAAATTATCTACGCGCAATGGGAGAATAATAATGATATTTTCCGTAGAGACTTATTTGGGGAATATGAAGCGATTCGTTCAAGATGGAGTTGGTAATATGAGATTAACAGATAAAGGTGTTTTGATTGTGCTTTCGGGGCCGTCAGGGGTAGGGAAAGGAACCGTTCGTGCAAAAGTGTTTGAAGAGAGTCATCATCGGTTAGAATATTCGGTTTCGATGACGACCAGAAAGCCACGCGTTGGTGAAGAAAATGGGAAAGACTACTTTTTCGTTACGCACGATGAGTTTAAAGCGCGCATAAAAGAAGGAAGATTTTTAGAGTATGCTGAGTTTGTCGGTAATTTCTATGGCACGCCGCTTGATTACGTGCAGGAACGCTTAGAAGCAGGCATGGACGTGATGTTAGAAATCGAAGTGGAGGGCGCTTTGCAAGTAAAGAAAGTGATGCCAGATGCGTGCTTTATTTTCGTGGCACCGCCAAGCATGGAAGAATTACACCATCGTATTGTTAACCGTGGGACGGAAGACCCGGCACGCGTTGAGGGACGAATGAAGAAAGCGGAAGTTGAGATTGGACTCGCTCATGAATACGACTACATTGTCATGAACGACACGGTTGACAATGCCAAAAACCGCATCATGGCGATCATTGATGCCCAACATTCACGCAGTGAACGCGTGTTAGAAGGGTATGGCAAGAAAGTCTTGGGGTTGGGTGAGTAGATTTATACGCTGTTGCTGCCACTATTTTGTTTGAAAAGCTAGTTTAGTGGCAGGAAATAAAGCTGAAACCTAGCATCAGCCCCTCGCGATGCCACTAATGCCATAAAAAATTCGACTTAGTGGCACAAACCAAGGAAAAACCCAGATTTCAGCCCCTCGCGATGCCACTAAAGCCTTAAAAAATCCGACTTAGTGGCACGAACCAAGGAAAAACCCAGATTTCAGCCCCTCGCGATGCCACTAAAGCCTTAAAAAATCCGACTTAGTGGCACGAACCAAGGTAAAATCCAGATTTCAGCCCCTCACGATGCCACTAAAGCCTTAAAAAATCCGACTTAGTGGCATAAACCAAGGTGAAACCCAGATTTCAGCCCCTTGCTGTGCCACTAATACCTTTAAAAATCCGACTTAGTGGCACAAAGCAAATATGGAGTATCAGAACTTACCATGGGCGTAAAAGCAAGTCGATGAAACGACGCTAAAAAATGATCGACCTACAAACATTCGGAGGAATAAAAATGAGTGAACAAAAGAAAGGCTGGTTACTTAAAGTAGCTGTGCTGTCCATCTCGATCATGATGATCAGCCCGCCGGCCATTAACGGCATTTTGCCCGAGATTCGTGATTACCTCGGCATTACGCAAGCACAAAGCGAGCTACTCACGACCGTGCCAAGCTTAGCGACGATGTTCTCGGTGTTAGCGTCTAGTCAAATCACGGTAAAAATCGGGATGAAAAATTCTACGCTAATCGGACTTGTCTTAGCTGGTCTTGCAGGGATCTTCCCGGCATTTACGTCGAGTTACGTGGCCATTCTGATTTCTAGAGCGTTTTTCGGTATCGGGCTAGGACTATTCAAAAGCTTAGCCGTGAGGTACATCACCTTGCTCTTCGAACCGCACGAACGTGCTCAGCTGATGGGTTACCGAAGTGCCTTCGAGCAAGGCGGCCAGTCATTCCTAGCAGCAGGGGCGGGCGTCTTATTTATGATCAGCTGGAACGCAAGTTTCTTGATTTACGCGGTACCGCTATTTATTGCGGCCTTGTTTTACTTTGTTGTTCCGGATGTCCGAGTGTCTCAGCAACCAAAAACAGATCAGCTAGGCAGTCGGGTTGAAAAAGAAACCTTACCATTTAGTGCCTATCTCTTGGCAGCCTTTGCGACGTTTATCGTTCTAGTGGGGGCATCGATTGCAATTCGTTTCCCGGCGATGGCAGCAGAGGTTCGCGGGGATGGTTATAACTCGAGCTACCTGTTTGCGATCAAGCCGATTGTCGGGATTGTAGCCGGTGCACTCTTCGGACGCATTTATCACAAGATCGGCAAAGCACTGCTGTACGTCGGCATTCTTGGCCTAGCAGGTGCGACGTTGCTAATCGGTTTCTCAAATGGGAGCTTTATCCTCCTCATCGCCGGCTTCTTTATCGCGGGGATCGTACCGGCTTGGATCATGCCGTTCGTCATGATGACCGTCTCTAAACGAACAAGCGGCCAAGCACAAACGCGCGCGATGGCCTTGATCATTGCCGGGATCCAACTGGGCGTTTTCCTCATGACCCCGACGATCCAATTGCTCGGGCGCTTACGAGGAAGCGATGCCTTAACGGCTGCTTATCCTCTCTTAACCATCGCACTGGTTGGTATCTTGCTTTTCATTATCACCTTCGGACAAAAGCTTATGAAACAACCCGTACAATAAAGCCATCATAAAAAGCGACCAAACTGCGGTCGCTTTTAACGTGTTTCTTCGTTCAAAATTTCCATGATCACCTGATAGGCGTTGCTCGTTTTATCCCCTTCAAAGGTAATCAAAGCTTTCCATAATGCCCAACCTTTACCGCGTCGCCACGTGTGCTCGTCGGTATGTAGGGCCTTTTTAAATAGCGCGCGGCTTTCCCGATCAAAGAACGTCCACGCGATGGCAAAATCGCAAGCCGGGTCGCCGATGCCCATGACACCAAAGTCGATCACGGCACATAAGCGCCCGTCTTTGACGAGGAGATTGCCAGGTGCTACGTCGCCGTGGAGCCAAACTGGTGGCTGGTGCCAGCTGGTCGACACACAATCTCTCCAAATGTTCATGAGTCGGTCAACCGGGAATTCATCCGCGTGTTTTTTTATGGCTGCGACGGTTTCGCCGTGATAGACGGTCAAATAGCCACCGCGGAAAAAGTTATGCTCGCCAGAGGCGGGTCCACCCTCAGCGCTAACAGCTTGAAGCTCCAACAAGAAAGCAGCCAAGTCGGTCGCGAAAAGACCCTTATCAAGCGATGGAACATTTTGCACCGGCTCGCCTTCGATCCAAGCGTTAAGTGACCACTTCATCGGGTAGAAACTCGTCGGTTCCCCTTTGGCAATGGGCTTCTGAATCGGCAACGTTAAATGTTTCGCCAGGATCGGCAGCCATTTTTGTTCTTTTTCAACTTGCTGTTCGTAGCATTTCGCGCTGGGTAAGCGTGCGGTCATGTGATCGCCGATATGAAACGTGCGGTTATCGTGGCCGCTATTCTTAACGGGACGAACGGCAAGATGAGACCAGTGGGGGAATTGATGCAGGATCAGGATGTTGACTAAATCAACGTTAATCTTTAACATAAGAAAAGCACCTCGTTTACGGCATTCTTTGTTCGTAAGTAAATCCTTCCCCTAATGTTTCATAGGTGTGGGTCACGGTGACAAAACTTGTGGGATCAATGTCATGAATGAGTTGTTTGAGCATGGACAGTTCGCGTTTTTGGATGACGACCATGAGAATGCGTTTGTCGTGTCCAGAATGGGCCCCAGTCGCGTAAATCATCGTCGCACCACGCAGGAGATCATGTCGCACTGCGTGATTAATTTTTTCATAATGGTCGGAAATAATAAGTACTTTGTAACCAAAGAGTCCCCCTTCTTGCACCTTGCCAATCACAACCGAGCTGATGAAGATCCCGATTAACGTGTAGACGGCGTTGGTGACGGTTAGAAAGGCGAAGAGCGAAAGTGAGATGACACACAGGTCGAAAACAAACAGTGTTCGTGAGACAGGGATGCCCCATTTTTGATGCAAGATTTTACTGATCAGCACCGAACCGCCAGTCGTTCCGTTGGCCTTGACCACAACGCCGATTCCGATACCAAACATGAGTCCGTAAAAGACGATGACAAGCAACATCTCATCTCCCCAGTAAGGTAGGAGGTAACCAAACGTGTCCCAATGCCAGCGCCAAAGTGCTAAGGCCGCAGTCAACGTTCCGATGCCGTAAACGGTCATGAGGGTTGTTTTTAAGTCTGACATTTTAAATAATAAGAAAACAAACGGGGTGTTTAAGGCGAGGTTACTAATCCAAAGGTCAACGCCGGTGAGGTGAAAGATGATTAAGTTGATCCCGGCGAAACCACCATCGGCAAGGGTATATCTGACGGAAAAATTGATGATTGCAAACGCGACAATGTTGGTACCAACGAGGATGAGTGCAAGTTGCTTTAATAATTTGGAATTCATAGTGGAGCTCCTTTGAAATGAAATTTCTTGTTTAGCCCTTCTATTTTAACACAAAGTGAAACGATAATACAGAGGTAATTTGGATTGTCTTGTTATAAAGAGTTGCGAAATCTTTTGTCGAACGTGAATATTCATCTCTTAAGTGCGCATAGGCTTGGGTATATCGAATTTGGGAGTGAAAGAAGATGAAAAGAAATACTTATGTAACAGCAACGCTATTTGTTGTATTTGGATTATTAACGGTGGCATACTGGCGAATGGATCGGACCCCGGCTGAAGAGCCAATCCCAATGACATCGACGTTGTCTGAATTAGAAATTCCGGCTTTAGGAGAAAACTACGCAGAAGAAGTTGACGCTGAAGACGATGCGGAGGCATCAGCAGACGTGGAAGCAAAAGAAGCAGCAAACGAAGAAGACCAAGACGCGATGGCGGATGCAGCAGACGACTGCGACGATGTGGATGAGCTTTGTGACGAAGAGCCGAGTCGTGAAGTGATCACGACGATTGATGCTTTACGTGCGGAAGCAGATGACACGCACGCGATGCAAGTTTCGTCGTTGATTGAGATCATTGCGAGCGCTGATTTCGATGCGGACACGAAAAGTTCAGCTCGGGATTCATTGGATGAATTGCAAGCGTTAGCGAGTAGCAGTCGCATGCTAGAAACGGTCATCGGACACATGGGCTTTGACGATGTGTTGGTTCGTGCAAGTGGGGATTCAGTACTAGTCAACATTCAAGTCGCAAGTTTAGACGATGTGCCGACCCGTGAGGAGTTAGCGGAACTGTATGTCTTAGCAGGCATTGAATTTGGCAATCATCGCAACGGAAACATTTCGATTAATTTCCAACCACTAAACTAATCGGGGGATAGTTATGGCAAAGATTATCAGTGACGTCATCGATAAAAGCCGTCAAGTCGTTGATTTGACGAAAATTGGCTTGAAGATTGATAAGGAAGAAAAAAAACTTGAGCAATTATACGCTAATTTAGGGCGCGTGTTTTATCAGGTCAATAAGGAAGTCGCTCCTGAGGTGATGTATGAAGACTTGTTTCGAACGATCACAGGGCGTACCAAGCAACTGGAATATTTAAAATTAGAAATCGACACGGTGCGAGGATTAAAGCGCTGCGTTGCGTGCGGACACGGGTTGGAAGCAACCAATCTATTCTGTTCAACGTGTGGGAAGAGTGCAAAATGAGAAGCTAGTCTAGAAGGGGCTAGTTTTTTGCTTAGCGCTTCTGAAAAGCGACGAGCTAAACTTGAAAAAGCAACTTAAATGAAGTGCGTAAATTAAATGAATAAATAGCCTGTCATGGGCTATTTTTTTACGGCTCTTTATGGTAGAATGAAGGGTAAGATTTACGAGGATTTAGGTGATTTTGTTGTTAACATCAAAGTTCGTATGGAACGAAAAAAAATGCGCAGAATATGAGTCGGTCGGGAGTGGGTTGCACCCTGAAATTGAGCGGCTCTTTTTGGAGCGTGGTCTGGGAAGCGCAGACGCTTTGAAAGCAGGCACAGCGGATCAAGAGGTGTGGCACGACCCGTTTGACTTTAAAGATATGCCACTTGTCGTTGATCGTATCAATCGAGCCGTTGCTGACCAGGAAAAAATACTTGTTTACGGGGATTACGACGCAGACGGTACCACGGCAACGGTGATTTTGATGAGAGCCCTTCGTCACATTGGTGCGAATGTCGGCTATTATATTCCGCATCGCTTTTTTGAAGGGTACGGACCAAACGAGGACGCTTTTTTGCAGGCTATGCAGGAAGGGAATCAGTTGATCATCACGGTGGACTGTGGGATCTCTGCCGTTGCCGAAGCGGAACTGCTGAAAGCGCACGGTGTCGATTTGATCATTATCGACCATCATCAGCCTAAGGAAACGATTCCCCATGCGGTGGGGGTTGTGCATCCTGAATGTGATCAGGACTATCCGTTTGACTATCTTGCCGGCGCTGGGGTAGCTTTAAAGGTGGCTGAGGCGTTACGTGACGGTGAGCTTCCGGATGACGATGTCATGTTAGCGATGTTTGGGACAGTGGGGGATGTCGTGGATTTAGTCGATGAGAACCGCAGCATCGTGAAGCGGGGGTTGGCGGCGTTGCGCACGACGCAGTTACCGGGTGTTTTGGCGTTGCTGCGTGTGGCGGAGATTAATCAATATGAAACCGATGAAACGACCGTTGGTTTTGCGATTTGCCCAAGGCTAAATGCCCCAGGACGCATGGACGATGCGAGCATGGTGGTGGATTTGCTACTCGCTGAGGATGAATTTATGGCGCTAGAGTACGCCAAGCAAGTCGATGCGATGAACAGTGAGCGCAAAGCGATAACGAACCAAATTGTGGAAGAGGCGGCAAGCCTAGCAGAGGCGAAGCCGCTAGACGATTTAAAAGCGTTGGTGCTGTATCACCCCGATTGGCACGAGGGGGTGCTAGGCATTGTGGCAGCAAAGATGGTCGACCAGTTTGGTAAGGCGGTTGTGGTGCTCACAATGGGCGATGAAGGGTTGATCAAAGGGTCAGCCCGCGCACCAGAAGGCATGGATATTTTGAAGGCGTTGGTGGCGAACGAGTCGTTGCTTGAACGTTATGGGGGGCACGAGGGCGCTGCTGGTATGACGCTAAAAACAGCGGATCCGGCTGAGCTTGAGGTTGGCTTGAACCTGGCATTAGCCGAAAGCATAGCCGTTAAGACGTTGACGGTTGATCTTAGTTTGCCACTAGAAGCACTTGATTTTAAATGGCTCGATGATCTTCAGTTTTTGGCGCCGTTTGGACAAGGCAATAAGCGACCCATTGTGAAATTATCAGGTGTGACGATTAAAGACGCGAAACGCATTGGCGCGACCCACGAGCATTTGAAATTCACGATGCAACAAGGAAAAAGCGCGATCGACACCGTCTTCTTTGGTGGCGCTAAAACGTTTATTTTTTTAACCTCTGAGGCACAGTTTGACGTGTTATGCGAAGTGGAAATCAACGAGTGGAACGGCAATAAAAAACTGCAAGCTCGGATTTTAGATGTGAAATGTGAAGCGGTGCAACTCGTGGATCTGCGCAATCAGAAGCTCGATGCCGAATTTGGTGCGGAGTTAACAGACGGTTTCCTCATCAAGAGCCACACGTTTGAGTCAAAAGAAAAACTAAAAGCAGCCTACGTGGCATCCGGGGCAAAAAATGTGATCGTGAAGCCGTTAGAAACGATGACGATGCCAACAAGGGAATCGTTTATCTTCGTGTATCAAACGCTTAAAAAGCATGCGCCGTTCAACTTGACCGTTGAGATTGTGGCGTACTTTGAAAAAAGTGGCATCTCTAAGGCGATGCTGACGTTCATTGTTAAAGTGTTTACGGAGGTTGGTTTGGTTAGCTACGAGTCGGGGGTTGTCACATTAAACGATGTGAATGAAAAGGTGGACTTTAAAACGGCGCCGTCTTATATCAGTCGCGCCCAGAAGGTGGCGGTGCATGAGTTTTTGGAGCTTAGTACGGCTACGGAGATTTTGGATTATTTAACGCAAGGAGTAGAAGAAAAATGAATTTAAAAGATTACATTGCAGAGGTTGCTCATTTCCCGAAAGAGGGGATTAGTTTTAAGGACATTACGCCGGTGTTGCAGGATCCGACGGCGTTTAAATATGCGATTAGTAAGATCACGGCGTTTGCGCAAGGTTTAGGTGTTGAGGTGGTCGTTGGACCAGAGGCGCGTGGGTTTTTATTTGGTGTGCCGACGGCGCTTGATTTAGGGGTTGGGTTTGTGCCGGTTCGCAAGCCAGGGAAACTGCCGCGTGAAGTGGAGACGGCGCATTACGATTTGGAGTACGGGACGGATTCGTTGTGCATTCATGCGGATGCGATTAAGCCGGGGCAAAAGGTATTGGTTGTGGATGATTTGCTGGCAACAGGTGGGACACTGACGGCGACGATTGAGCTCATTGAGCGACTTGGTGGCGAGGTTGTTGGTTGTGCGTTTTTAATTGAATTGGTTGGTTTGCCTGGGCGCGAGGTGTTGAAAGGTTATAACGTGATGACGTTGACGCAATATGAGGTTAATGAGTAGCG
The DNA here is from genome assembly GCA_009780245.1 of Turicibacter sp. GTDB lineage: Bacteria > Bacillota_I > Bacilli_A > MOL361 > Turicibacteraceae > WRKJ01. The sequence continues at coordinate 16,241 of WRAJ01000027.1, read as the reverse complement.
TTGATACTTCCCCAAGTTTTGAGAATACTAATAAGTAGGTTAATCTTAAAAAAGGAATTAATGCGATGAAGAAAAAAATAAAATGGATCGTCGTTGGTGTGGTGGTTGTGACTGCTCTGATGCTCGTTTATTTAGCTGAATTGGTGCGATATGCCGGCAGTGAAATGGCGATACTTAATAATTTCACGGCCTCGATTGAACAGATGCCTGAGGTGAATGTCGTGGAAGAAATCCATCGTTTTAATGGGTTGGAATCCTACATTGTGGCATTGGTTGAGTTAACAAACAACGAGCGTGCTTACTTTTTTATCCGCGACGGTAGTCTTCAACACTACATTGATCACGCTGACGTGCTAATGGAAGCACAAGCGATCGGCATTGCGAGGGGTGTGGTGGACGGCCAGCTGCATCACATACAGCTAGGCATCCTGGATGGGACGCCGATTTTTGAGGTGCAGATGATGCACGAATCAGCCCTTCATTTTATTATCGTTCGTGCCGAAGAAGGAACGGTGTGGATGGATTTTAGCTTATACTAACCGGAGGTGTGCGTCGTGTACGAACTATGGAAACAAGGGGTCATCCACTTAGGTGACCTGTTGATCACGCTATATAAAAGGCTGGGTATGGACGAGACGACCTACACTTTTTTGTTGATTTTTTCACGACTAATTAAAGAAAGCCCGTCAAGTTGGTCCCTAGCAGAAATTGAAGCCGTGATGACGATTGATACGAGAACGTGCTCTCAAATCTTTGTTGAACTCATTCAAAAGGGCTTCGTATTAGTGGAAAACGGTGAAGACGTTGACGGCAAACGTTACGAAAAGTATTCGTTAGCGCCTTTGTTTTTAAAAATTGAAGCCGAACTGAAAAAAGAAAAGCACGCCAACCTGACCACCGATTTAAAAGAGCTATCTGCTAAAATCGAACAGCTATTCGGTGTGTTATCATCAAAAGATTTAGAGTTAGTCAACATGTGGCTAAGCGAAGATGGTTTTGATGCGCCTCTGATCGAATTGGCATTGTCGGAAATGCAACTGTACGACATTCGCTCACTGAAATACGTCGATAAAATCTTATTAGATTGGAAACGCAAAAACATTTATACGGTCGAGGAAGCGAAGCGAAGCTTAATTGATTTTCGCTCACGTAGAAGCCTAGCGCAAGCCCCGAAAGAAGACGTGTCTTTAAATCCAGCCGATTACTACGATTGGATGGAAGAGGCGAAACAGAGGTATAAAGGATGATATCAAGAAAAAAAGCCCTGCAGACAATGGAAATCGTGTTTGGCTTATTCCCGGATGCGCATTGTGAACTGGCACATCGGAATGCATTTGAGTTAACGATTGCGGTGTTGCTGTCAGCGCAGACGACCGATATTGGGGTTAATAAAGTGACTGTTTCTTTATTTGAAAAGTATCAAACGCCACATGATTACTTGGCTGTGCCGATTGAGGAATTAGAGAACGATTTGCGTGCGATTGGCTTGTATCGGACGAAAGCGAAAAACGTGCGGAAGTTATGTGAGTTATTGATTTCCGATTATGACGGACAGGTGCCGGATGCTTATGAGGATTTGATTCGACTGCCAGGAGTAGGAAGGAAAACGGCGAATGTTGTGCTTTCTGTTTGGTTTGGCATGCCTCGCATTGCGGTGGATACGCACGTAGAACGCGTGTCGAAGCGGTTGAAGTTTGCACGTTTGAAAGATAGTGTCGTGGAAGTGGAAGAGCGATTGATGGTTTTATTGCCAGAGGAAATGTGGTGTCGTGCGCATCACGCTTTGATTTTCTTTGGGCGTTACCAATGTACGGCTCGAAACCCAAAATGTATGAATTGTCCGCTTTTTGCAGCATGTGGTTATCGTCATAAAAAAGAAAACTAACCATTAAGCCTGATTGTTGTTGTCAGCTTGTTGGTTAGTTTTTGGTTTTGGTTGCTTTTTTTTTCGGTTTGATCGGTGTCGGGGGTGCGACGATTTCGGTTTTGTACGCAATTTTTAAACTTCCTTTTGTGCTTAAGATGTCGCCTTGGAAAGTGATCATTTGATTGTACAAGGGGTGGCTTTTATCAAGGTTTGGTAACGTAAAGACGATGTCGCTTGTTTTGATCGGAATGTCTCTAAAGGCAGCGATCATTTGCGGTAGCGGGTATTTTTGGATTCTCTTGATAGACTTGATCGCAATGTGCGCACAAGCCACCGCGTCTTCAACGGCATTGTGGTGATTGGCAAGTTCGATGCTTAGTAATTTGGCGCAATAATCCAGCGACCCTTTTTGGTGCGTCGGGTAAGCCGCTCTAAATAAGTCAATGCTATCAATGTATTGAAAGTACGGCAACGGAATGTCGTAAAACTTGCAACAAGCAATCAGAACACCAACGTCAAATTTCGCTGAATGCGCCATCAATAAAGAATCTTTCATCAAGTCGTAGATTTCCGGCCACACCTCTTTGAAGGTCGGTGAATCTGCCACCATTTTTTCGGTGATGCCGTGGACTTTAATGTTGTAAGATGAAAACTCACAAGGTGGTTTAAGTAAATAATATTTTCTGTCAATCACTTTCGCGTTCTTAACAAAGGCAAGTCCTAGCGAACAAGCACTATATGCCTCGTTTGAGGCAGTTTCAAAGTCTAAAGCAATAAAATCATAAATCATGTTATCAGCCCTTGTATTAATTTTTTAGTGAGAGTTTAAATGAGAGGTTCATCTCTCCCTAATGGGAAAACCTAAACTTACATATTAGACAATTATACCACAAGCAGGTCATTTTAAACAATAGTTCAAAATGCTTTCTTTGTGTTGGTGTCAACGTTTTCTTTAGGCGGTGCAGGTGCAGGTCGGAAGTGATGTAGTCACGCCCATCTTTCATGATTCGCCAAACTGTGATTTAAAAGGATTTTACTTGACAATCTTAGCAGAATACTATATAATTCAAAGCACGCTATTTACTTAGTTTTCGGTTAATTTAATAGTAAATAGAAATGCCTTTTATGAGGACGATTTACATACAAACCACTAGTTATTGAATGGAAAGGAATTTTAACAAATGGACGTAACTACTACACTTCTTGTTTTTGACCAGTTTTGGTTGACTGTATTTTTATTGATTCCCATGATTCTTGTTGCAAGAATGATTGTCGCTGGCACCAAATATTCACCGATCTTGTTTGTTGTTGTTTTGGGACTTGCCCTTGGTTTTATACTGAACGCCGCTGGTGTTGTAGAACCTGGTATGCCTACGCTCCCAATGGCAGACATGGTGAGCGGAGCAGCCGTTTTAGCGCTGATTCCTACTATATTTTCCGGTGGGCAAGCACTCCGAAAGACGTTTGGGAAAATTGATTTCCAACCCGAAAATTTAGAAATCCCATCAACGGATAAAGCTTTTGTTGGTACAACATTAAACCAGCTTATTACGATTGTAAGGGCGCTGTTTCTTGTTATCGGGATCGCTTCTTTGTCACGGGTGTTGCTCAGCGCTAATTTCAACACTTTTAGCGCATATTACGCTTTGTTTGCTTTTGTGGGTATCGCATGTGCAACGCTTCTCGTTGATCCAAAAGCGATTATCGCAAAAGAAAAGCTATATCTGAAAAAAGGTATTATTGAGCTTCTAATGATCACCGTTATCCTTGTAATCAGTTCGATGACGGCATCTTGGGCAAGACAATTCATTGCGTTGCCGCAAATCTTTTTTGCAATGGTTATGGCGATACCACTGGGGGCGGTCTTCTACAAGTGGAGTTTTGGTCCTACCGTCAAATCTCTGTTGTACACGGGTCTGCCGGTTGTACTTAGTGCAAACTTTTTGATTGGCGGTTCAAGGCTTTCTCAGGTAGCTGAATTACCTGATATGACACCTGTTCTGGCATATGGTTTCTTTGGACAGCTCTTCTGGATGTTTGGTGGTGTATCTCTGCTGATGCTTCTATCAAAAACAACCCAAGTTCGCAACTTAGCGCCTGCTATTGCCGGTGGTTTGTCTCACTCTGGTTTGACAGGTGCGTGTACAGCAGGTGACTTTGGACCAGAGGCTGCAGAAAGAGCACCGATAACTGTTAACATGCCTTTTGTTGCTCACCCGTTTATCTTTTCGATTCTAGCAGTTAGTGCGGCGGCAGGTGCGCTGGCAATGATACCTTCGCTTATCATGGTTGCTGTGGGTGTTGCTTTGGTGTTGTATGGAACCAAAAAACTAAAAACAGCAAACGGCGATGACGCAAAAGAAGTACAGGCAATCACCTACTTTGCCCAGGGTTGGACGTTTACCGCCGTGTTCGGTGGTATGACCCTTCTGAGTGCTTTTGGAATGCCAATGGAAAATATGGCTCTTTCTGTCACATCTTCACTATCCCACTTTGGTCTTTTTGCAGCGACACAAGGGGGCATGTTTGGTCAAGAAGCCGCAGCTTTGTTACCGATGATATTTGCGATGCCGTTTTTGGTTCACCCGTTTGTGTTCTATTTCTTTGGCAAAGCCATGGACAATAACAACGAGATGCCAAAAAAACCTGTATTTATACTGGGTCTGATTGGTCTTGCGGGCATTGTGTTCACGTTATTTATCATCTAAGGAACATCATGGCATCCAGAAAACCGCATCGTTCACAAAAGGGGGCATCATAGATGCCCTCTTTTTTTATACCATAGCAACGCATTAGGAGATTTTCCCAAGTTTGACACTTGAAATAAACAGAAAACAAGCGTAAACCCTGATACCAAAGGATTTAAGCTTGTTTTTGAGTAGTATTATTTTATTTGAGATTTTATTTGAGAAACGCTAGGTTATTTGTTATAATAAGGGAAGCGGTTGTTAAGAATAAGCATGAGTAAGGAGAGTGATCGCTATTTTTCTATCATCAAACGAACAAAAAAACATTGAAAGTAAGATTGAGAATCAATACGATCAACTTTTGAAAATGTGCGAAAAAACTAAAATCGAGCTGAAGTATTTAAGCAAAGACGTCGCTGAGCATGATTTTGCAAGAAAGTTTGAAATCGATAAAATTAGTAGCTTAATTTCTTCGATGCAACGTGGCGTCGAAATGAAAAAACAACACCTCCACGATGCGGAAATTGAAAATCATTATGCGAAGTTACTCGCTGTTTATGAATCAACACAACAGGAAATCGCTAAATTAGAGCATTCCTTGCAAAAAACCATCTTAGAAGACGTTGTCGCCACCAAAGAGGAAAAGCAAGAGGATTTATCTTCAAATTCGTCGAATACAAGCGAAAAGTTGTACGCGACGAACCTACCAGAACCGAAGAGAGAACGTTTGAATTTAAAAAAATAGGGGATTATGAAAGTTTTTGCAAAAAAAGTTGATTTTTTTAATAATATCGGTTACAATATTGATAACACTAATTATATAGCGCTTTAGTTCGCAATATAAGAAGATCAAGGAGTGGAGTCGAATGTCAAGTAAAATAACAATTTATGACGTCGCGCGGAAAGCAGATGTTTCCCTGGCAACTGTTTCGCGTGTCTTAAATAACCCTGGGAGGGTAAAAGAAAAAACAAGAAATCGTGTTCTTGAAGTGATTAAGGAGTTAGGCTATCGCCCCAATGCCATTGCACGAGGGCTTGCTAGTCGTCGTTCAACAAATGTTGGCTTAATCGTTCCGACGTTTTCACGCGCTTCTATTTCTGAGATGACAGACGGGATTGCAGACGTTGCAGATAAATATAATTATTCTGTCTTTTTAAACGTGACGCACAACGAAAGAGAATTGCAAACTGATTCGTGGGAAAACATGATTGCTTCTCAGGTAGATGGCGTTTTACTGGCTAGTGATCAAATGAGTGAAGAAGAAGTGAACCGTTTATTAAACGAAACAATTCCAACGGTGTTACTTGGAAGTCGAGACAGCCAACACCGTGTACCAGCGGTTTTAATCGATTACGAGAGTGCTTCTTATGAAGTGACGAGAAAATTAATCGAATCGGGAAATCGAGACATTGCCTTTTTAACGGTGAAAGACGAGTTTGAGATCAACAAGCTAAAAGAAGCTGGATATCTCAAAGCGATTGGGGAATCGAAATTACCGCCACGTATTCTTACCTTTGATGATAAATTCGAAGTGTCGATCGGCGAGTTTAATGACTTTTTCGCTAATGAAAAAGCACCGGATGCGGTTGTTTCAATCCGTGATTCCATTGCGATTGGTTTTATGAATGCGGCCATTAATTCAGGCCTAAAAGTGCCAGAAGACCTGGAAGTGGTTGGCTTCCAAAACACGCAATACACGCTCATGTCACGCCCACAATTAAGTACCGTTTCGGTACCAACGTATGACATCGGCGCTGTCGCGATGAGGTTGCTAACGAAATTAATGAACAACGAAGAAGTGATGAACGAAGAAGTGATTTTGAATCATTCGTTTATCTGGCGAGGCAGTACGAAAAAATAACGATTTTAAGAAAACAATGTGGCGCGCTTGATGACGTGGTGGCTGCATTGTTTTTTTTATTAATTTCTGTTATAATCGAGAGATCAATTTGAATGGAGTATGAACGATATGAATAACGAACTATTAAAAGATTTAGAATGGCGTGGTTTAATCAATGATTGCACGGACGCAACAGGGTTAGAAAAAGTACTGAATGAAAAGTCGTTAAGCCTCTATTGCGGGGTAGACCCAACCGGAGATAGCATGCACATTGGGCACTTATTGCCGTTTTTAGTGTTGAAAAGATTCCAAAATGCGGGGCATAAGCCGATTGTTTTAGTCGGTGGTGCAACGGGTACGATTGGCGATCCAAGTGGGAAAACCGCTGAGCGTCAAATGCAAACGCTGGACATGGTGCTCTATAACGTGTCATGCTTGCAAAATCAGCTAAGTAAAATATTTGGTGATACCGTAACGTTTGTTAATAATTACGATTGGACGCACAACGTGAGCATCCTTGATTTTTTACGCGATTACGGTAAAAGCTTTAACGTGAGCCAGATGATTGCGAAGGACATCGTAAAATCGCGCCTGGAAGTCGGGATCTCATACACGGAATTTACGTACCAAATTCTGCAAGCGATGGATTACAATCATTTATTCGAAAACCACGATTGTCAATTGCAAATCGGTGGGAGCGATCAGTGGGGTAACATTGTCGGTGGGCTTGATTTGATTCGCAAGAAGCAAGGCCATGAAGCTAACGCTTTTGGAATGACCCTACCACTCATCACCAAATCAGATGGCACCAAGTTCGGTAAATCAGAATCCGGTGCGATCTGGCTTGATCCTGAAAAAACATCGCCTTATGAAATGTACCAGTTCTTTATTAACACGGCTGATGCGGATGCGATCAGGTTTTTAAAGTTATTCACATTCTTGACAAAAGAAGAAATCTTAGCGATTCAGGAAAAATTTGCAGCAGCGCCGCACGAGCGTTTGGCACAGAAGACGTTGGCATATGAGGTCGTGAAGTTGATTCATGGCGAGGCGGCGATTAACCAAGCGATTCGTATTACCGAGGCTTTGTTCTCAGGAGACATTGCGGCTTTAACAAGTGCTGAGATTGAAGTCGGCTTTAAAGACGTGCCGAGTGTTGTCGTTGATGAGGATTTAGGATTAATTGATTTACTTGTGACAGTGGGGGCGGCGAGTTCGAAGCGCGAAGCACGTGAGTTTATTACCAATAACGGGATTTCTGTGAACGGACAAAAGCAAAACGAATTAGCATTTGTGGTTGCGAAAAAAGCTGCCATGGATGAGAAGTTTACGGTGATTCGCCGTGGAAAGAAAAAATATTTCTTAGTGAAGCACGGCTAAGACAAAACTAGTGCAAGAGGGGGATTTTATCATGGGGGTTAAAATAAAAATTTTTGATGAGGAACACGAAAAAGATTTAGAGGAAGCTGTGAATGTTTTTTTGCGAGACGTGGCAGCAGTTGATTTAATTGATGTCAAGTTTCAACTATCACATTTTAGCGATGGGCCGGGGCAAATTTTCTCTTATTCTGCGATGATCATTTATAAATACCACGATTAAGAAAAGGTTGCGTGTCTTGTTCGATGATGAAAGAAGGTTAAAGTCATGTTTAAAAAAGTATTTGGTGTGATATGGGCATTGGTTGTTGTGACGCTGGTGTTTTTGATCACTGCGCCTTATTTGTTTCCTGAGTGGCGAGATTGGTTTCCGGAAGACGGTCGGAATCACTTGGAGGTGATCGAGGCTGGTCAGTTTGAATCGGTAGTAGAAGCTCAGGAAGGGACGTTAGTTATTTTTGTTGGCGATGGTCACAGTAGGCTGACGGTGGACTTTCAGGAGAATTTAGAGGAAGCGATGCAAGAACATCTAGAGGTGCAGGTGTACGCTTTTAATGCGACGCATCCGGATGTGGAAGCGTTGGAGTTTGAGCTTGTGATGGAGGCATTGGAAATTACCGCGTTGCCGGCGTTGGTGCAATTGCGTGATTTTGAGGTAGTCGGTGGGCACACGCATTTTGATGGTGCGGCTGTGGCTGAACTTTCGGGTTGGTTGGGCACGGTTGAGTAGGCTGGTGTGATGCTGGTCTGCGGAAAAGTCATAGAAAAGCTAAAATCGCCGATCCAGTGACTTTTAAGCTCGAAAAAGCCTGCGGAAAAGTCATAGAAAAGCTAAAATCACCGATCCAGTGACTTTTAAGCTCGAAAAAGCCCATAAAAAAGTCATAGAAAAGCCAAAATCGCTGATTCAGTGACTTTTCAAGCAAGAGGAGGGAAACAGATGGAGTTTGTTTTTGTAATAAATTTGATCATTTCAATTGTTGCTGGCGTCATTGTCGGGCTTGAACGTCAGTGGCAGAAAAAACTAGCTGGCATCAGAACCACTGCGCTTGTCAGTTTCGGAGCGTGTATGTTTGTCACGTTGTCCGTGTTTATGTCAGAGTATGATACGAGCGCTACGCGAGTTGCGGCACAAGTTGTCTCGGGCATTGGTTTTCTCGCCGGGGGTGTGATTATCCGAGACGGATTTTCCGTTTCTGGGATTAATACAGCGGCAACGCTATGGTGCTCAGCAGCGATTGGCTCTGTGATTGGAGCGGGTTATCCCATTGAAGGCATCTTCGCTGCCTTCATGCTCATGCTGATGAACATTGTTTTGCGAACGTTATCGCGAAAAGTAGATAATTTCCGCTCAGACGACACGCGTTATTACGTCTCAGTTCTGTGTTTACAAGAAGATGAAATCGCCGTACGAACGAAAATATTGCACGCACTAAACACGCTAAGCCTGAACTTCAATCAGATTACTTGCGGCACGGTTAAAGACGGTAAAATTGATATTTTGATTGATTTAGAAATCGATGCAAACCAAAGTATGACGCAAATTAGAATTAGAAATTTAGTGGAAAAATTGTTGATTGAACGTCGTATTTTACAAGTGCACAACATCGGTGATGACTTGGAAAACGACCTGCTAGCAGAGCATGAATAACCGCTACTAACTAGCAAAAGCCAAGCCTGATTTGAGCTTGGTTTTTTCATATAAAGAAAAAACATCTGAAAACCATTTGTTTTTTTCTTTAACTAGTGTTACAATAGTTGAAATATCATTTTTCGCTAACATTTGATGAAGGAGTGTTAACATGCAAGAAAATCCATCTGCGGTTTTAAATGAAATTATCAAGAACGTCGAACACGTCATTATTGGGAAAAAAGAAACGATCGAATTAGCATTATGTGCCTTTTTATGTCAAGGACACGTTTTAATTGAAGACGTGCCAGGTGTTGGTAAAACAAGCCTTGTTTACGCCATAGCAAAATCATTTGGTTGCTCGTTCAAACGAATCCAGTTTACGCCTGATATTTTACCGTCTGACATTACAGGATTTTCCATGTATAACCAAAAAACAGGGGAATTCGAATATCAACAAGGTAGCATTATGGCTCAGATCATTTTAGCTGATGAAATTAACCGAACTAGCCCGAAAACGCAGTCGAGTTTGCTCGAAGTGATGGAAGAGAATCAAGTCACGATAGACGGGAAAACTTACCCTGTTCCGCAACCGTTTACGGTGTTTGCCACTCAGAATCCGGTTGAACATCTCGGTACTTACCCGTTACCGGAAGCACAGCTAGATCGTTTTTTTATGCGGCTAGCACTCGGTTACCCAGAAGCATCGGAAGAGGTTAACATGCTTGATCGCTTTAACGAGACGTCGCCACTAGAGCAGCTACAAGCCGTTTCTAATGAAACTAGTTTGATGGCGTTGCAAAAAACGGTGCATCAAGTGCATGTCGCACCAGCTGTGAACGCGTACATTGTTAACCTTGTCAGGCAAACACGCGAGCATGCTAGTGTGACTTTGGGAGCGAGTCCACGGGGGTCACTTTGTTTGCACCGTGCGGCACAAGCGTGGGCGCTTTATCAAGATCGCAAGTATGTCACACCAGATGATGTAATTAAAATGGCCATACCAGTCCTTGCTCATCGGCTGGTTCTTAGCCAAGAAGCTAAGTTTAAAAAGCAATCACCAGAACAAGTGATTGCGCAAATCATCGCGAGTGTGAAAGTGCCGGTTTAACCTTTAAGAAAGAGAGTTATCAACTATGCTGAAGAACAGATTAACCTATGCAGCCGTTTCATTGGCGTTGTTTTTGTTTATCTATTTGCAAGAGCATCGCATGACCTACATTACCTTCTACGCGGTTTTACTTCTCCCGCTTCTTTCCTATGTCATTGCTTCACTGTCAAAAGGCTCTTTTTCAATCGAGCAATCTTTAAACAGCGATTTTGTGCTCAAAGAGAATGGCACGGTTTTTAAGGTTAACATTCGTAATCATTCAATTTTTCCGTGTAGTTTAGCTAAAATTAGTCTCAATGCTTGTACCGTTGGTTTAAACGTCGTACAGGTAGAAAGGTACTTTTCTTTACTGCCTTATAAGAAAAAAGAATTCGATTTTCAAATTAAAGGGGTTTATCGTGGGCAATATCAAATTGGGATTAAAGAAATCACGTGCTACGATTTTCTAGGGCTTTTCCAGTTTAAACTGCCAGTGGGACAGTGGAGCACGTTGATCGTAGCGCCACAATTAACGTTGATTTCTCATTTACCCCTAGATGCGGCGCCAGGTGAAGTTGAGACATCAAAAAGTTACTTGCGTGGTGAAGATTATACGAACATTGCGGAACTGCGAGAATTTCAACCAACGGATAGTTATCGCCAAATCCATTGGAAAATGAGTGCTAAAAAAGGCGACTTAATCAGTAAGAATTTTCATGAGGAAGAAGAACATGCCACGGTGTTTTTCATTGATAATCGCCGTACCACGCGAGATTTAGCGGTGGCGTTACCAAATGAAGACCGGATGATGGGCAAGGCGGTTTCTGTGATGTCGCATTGTTCTCGCTTAGGTTATCCAATAGCCATTGAATCGATTGGGAACAGGCGTGTCGCGTTTACCACTGATTTTACTCACCTCTATCAAGAAGCCGCTAAAATTGCGTTTAGCGGCAGCAGCGGGTTCAACGCACTTTTACAAGACTATCTAAATTCAGACCAGGTGCCAATGAACTTATTTGTTTTTGTTGGCGAAATAAACGAGATGCTGGTGGCGACATTACAATCCCTCTTAATGGCTGGTAACGGCATCACCATCTTCCTGAATAAACAGTTAGGAACTGAAAAAACGGATGAGCTAAAACAGCTAGCGATAAACGTTGTTTTAATTGATTAAAGGAGCATGAGCCTATGTCACATGAAAAAAACATGAAATCAGTAAATATTGAAAAGCCAAGTCTAGCGGATTTTGCGTTTTTGATGACGGTCGGCGTTTTGTTTGCCTGGACACTTGTTCTTGCTATCATCAATCCAACCGTTTTTTCTTTAAGTTACCTGACAGGCTTCTTCAAAGTATCAAGCATTTTGTTTGTGCTGGGTATTCTTTTGATTAGTAAACGTGGGCCCTTAATTGCTGCTTTTTTATTGCTTGGTTTTTCGGCTTTTATCGCATACGGCTTTTTGGCCATGCCTGAGATTTCAAACGCAGCCACTCGAACGGCTGAGCTATTTGTACATACCTTTGAGTTCATTGGTGGGAGGCGCGCGCAAACACACACATACGGACTTGTTGTCACTTGGTTTATCGCCTTTTTTATTAGTTTATTTGTGGCTGCCTTCGCGTACCTTCGCTTTCGCTTTTTACTGCTATTTATCGTCTCGGTGATCGTCTTAGGCGTGACAATGACTTCGCGCTATTTTTCTTATACCTACACCTTTTATGTGTTTGTTTTCAGCCTGCTTGTGTTATTGATTCGGCACCTGCAACAAAAAAACGCAAATCTAGGTGTTTCATCGACGGCTTTTACTAAATACATTTCGATCTTAACCGCACTAAGCATTGTGATCGCCAGTGTTTTACCAACGCCGCCAGTTGGTTTTGCAGAAGGGGTTTGGCAAAACATCGTTCAACGACCGTTTGAATGGGTAAACGACATCGTGGTAGACCTGACACAACCGAGTGAATTTTCTTTGCGACAAATCGGATTTGGTGGTAGCGGTCGACTTGGGGGAGACGTTGCCATGGACGATTCGTTATTTATGCGAATACGCACCCATCGCTTTGAAGACCCCATCTACTTGACCGGGGCGGTGATGGACACTTATACCGGCTATTCCTGGGAAAATCGTTTTGTTGATGAACGGGTGGTCGATTTTGATGAGGTTGAACAAAATTTAGAATTGATTGAACACCTACTTTCTGCTCAGATTTTATCGGGTAATCGATCATTTCAGGAAGTGACAATAGAAGACCTTGTGCTAATTGATATCAGAGAATATTTTGAAGATTATTACCTTTGGTATGACTGGGAGAACATGCGAATATTTCGAGACCCGCATAGCGGATTAGACCTTTGGGTGAGTGCTACCGTGACAAATTGGGTCTGGCGTTTAGAGCATATGTTCTTGCAGAACACGACTATTGTCATAGATGTTTTAGATGTACGACCGGTCTCAGCTTTTCATTCTGGGATTGTACGTCATATTACTTTTACCAATGTGGATGAAGGTGTATTTTTACGGGATCGAGACGGGCGATTTTTTACAGATAGTCGGATGCGTCCTTACACAACTTATGAAGTGCTGTTTATTGAGCCTTTTGAACAACACACAGGATGGATCTATTATGATGGTCAAGAAGAAGATATGAGTTTGACAAACTTTTGGGCACGTTTTTCTTACAGAGGTGCTCTAAGAGATGTCTATTATTTCATTACAGAATTTTTTACAGAATTTTATGAGTTTCATGGTTATGAACTAGACCAAGAGATACTTCTTCATGGTAGCAGAGAATTACCTTTAGAAGAGCTACTACGAGACTATCTTATCCCACGCGCAGACCGTATTTACGAAACATATACGACGTTGCCAGATGAATTTCCTGAACGTGTGCGAGAATTGGCAATGGAAGTGACAGCAGAAGGTGAGACCGATTATGACCGCATGCGATTGCTAGAATCGTATTTAACTGGTAACTTTGTTTACACGCTAACACCTGGACCATCGCCGTATGATCGTGATTTCGTGGATCATTTCTTATTTGATCTTCAGCGCGGGTATTGCGTGCATTTTGCGACCGCTTTTGTCACGATGGCGCGTAGTCTTGGTATGCCAGCTCGTTACGTCGAAGGGTTTCTTGTGCATACCGGGCCGACCGTTGAGCGAGGAGAAGGTATGACCATTGACGTGTTAAATAACATGGCACACGCGTGGGCAGAAGTTTATTTTGAAGGTCTTGGTTGGATCAGATTTGAACCGACGCCAGCATCAGGGTTGCCACAGGCGCCGATTGCAACGGGCGATGGCACAGGGACGCACACTCCGGAAATTGAAGGGGAAGAGGCCGAGGGACCAGATCAAGAAGGTCCGGGTGCGCCACTTGAAACGGATGGGAATGGCGCTTCGATAGAAGTGAACGGCGCTGAGCAAGTTGAAGCGGATGAAACGTCACGGGCATGGTTATTCCAAGCATTAGCCGCAGTAAGCGTGCTCGTTTTAATTGTTGTCACGATCAGGGTTGCCATCGTTCATTTGAAAATAAAGAAATCAAGGCGCAAAATGAATAACGAAGCGGTGCTTCATCTGATGAAGGTGATGGATACGTACTTTAAAGTGTTTGGTGTTCAAAGAGAAGAGAGTGAGACGGTTGAGCAATTTGCAGAACGTTTGTGCCCAAGCTTTTTTGACGATAAATACACCCAATTATTATTAAAAGGATCGGCCAAAGCTTTCTCAAAAGCACGCTACGGCAACGCCTTGGACATCATTTCAGAAGAACGCCGTGTGATGGAACTAATCATTGAGATTTTAGATGATCGCTTAAAAGAACAAGGCAGATTGAAGTACCTCTTTCATCGTTATGTGTCAATTAAGTATTAATTTTGCTAATCATTTTGCTTATCAAATAGTTTCAGCTTCGAAAATTCTAAAAAGGAAAACATTTTTGTTCTCAAACTGCTTGGATTGTGGTATAATAATCCTAATGTAAATTTTATGAGGTGAGTAGAATGCCAGCAAAGTATTATACAGTTAGTAAAGATGGAGATGGAAGTGTAGCGGTCAATGTACCTAGTTTTAAAATCATGGCACGGGGAGCACTTGCTGAAGTGAAAGGCATTTGTAAAACGTTTGAAACGGTTTCGACAGGCATTACTGAAAAATTCAATAGCAAAAAGCATCGAAGTGGTGTTGAAGTTGAATTTGAAGCAGACGGTGTGGTCATTGATGTTTATTTAAGCATTCTAGCCGGCGAAAAGATTGTTGAAGTAGCAACAAACGTTCAAACGGCTATTCATGACATGATTGAAAACATGACATCAATGAGAGCAAAAGCGGTCTATGTACACGTTGTCGACATTGATTTTGAATAAAACGCACAGATTAGAAAATAATATTTAATGAATAGAGTAGTTATAGATGGAGGTTATTAGTGATGGTATTTGATAAATTAAAAGAAATTATTAATGAAGAATTAGGATTTGAATCGGAAAATTTAATGTTGGAGTCAACGTTAGAAGACATGGGAGCAGATTCTTTAGATGCGGTTGAATTAATCATGGCATTAGAAGAAGCTTTTGATATCGAAATTGCTGAAGCCGATGCAGTAGGCTTTTCAAGCTTAGGCAGCATTGTTTCTTACATCGAAGAAAAAATTAGCTAAAATAATAAACGAGTGATAATTGAAAGTTGGGTTTGCGATGAATGAGATGACAGAAGTAGCACAAGAGGATACAAAAGTAATTTTAAATGATTTATTTGTCGATATTTTCAATCAAGTGTTAGCACTGGAAAAGAAGATTTTCGAAAAAGATAAGAATTTCCGTGATATCAGCATGACAGAAACACACGTGCTTGAAGCGATTCGTAAATGTGATCCTCCAACAATGGGAACCATTGCTGCTAAGCTACAAATCACGCCTGGAACATTAACTTCTTCAGTGAATAAGCTCATTGATAAAGGCTATGTGAATCGTCATCGTAGTGAAGTAGACCGACGCATTGTGACGCTTAGTTTAACGGCAAAAGGTGAATCTGTTTTTCAACTACACGAGGAATTTCATCGTGATTTGGTTGAAGCGGCTGTGGCTGATTTAGAAAATCGTGAAGATTTGAAAAGAGCACTACAGTCAATGCACCGATTTTTCCAGAAGATTAAAGAGAAATATTAAAAATAAGAAATAGCGCACGCCTAAGAATGTGCGCTATTTTGTTACGTAGGAGTGGACTTGATGGTACAAAGAATCAGGCAACCAGATCATAACGTGAAGAAAAAAAATAAGGTCGTCCCCTTTTTGGTCTTTTTAAATGTCCTTCTATGGGGAAGTGCCATCTATTTATGGTTTCAGAATCATGAATCAAGACCAACTGTTTCTAGTGATTTTACTTACACACAAGAAATTGAACCATTTAACGTCATTCCAAATCCGACATTTAATGATCATAGCGTCGAGGAATATAGCGAAGTGACCTTCTCCATACATAGTAACTACGCTTTGTTAATCAATTTAACGACCGGTGATGTTCTGTTTGCTCATAACGAGCGTGAACGTGCTTACCCGGCTTCGATCACCAAAATCATGACGGTTCTTGTTGCACTTGAGCATGCTGAAGAAGAAACTTTGACGGTACAAGCGGATTTTAATGAATTGTATATCGCACAAGCAGCGACAGCAGGATTTGAATACGGCGAAACACGCACTTTATCTTAGGTGCTACACGGCGCGATGCTGCCATCGGGTGCCGATGCCACCTC